>NZ_LGHK01000051.1 GCF_001908235.1 Bradyrhizobium sp. NAS96.2 | reverse complement strand
CGAGGCCGATGCGCCCGGCGCGACCGACTGGCGCCGCATCGCCGCGCTCTACGGCGATCTCGCCGCGCTGCTCGACTCGCCCATCATCGAGCTCAACCGCGCGGTTGCGATCGGCATGGCGGAAGGGCCGCAGGCTGCGCTTGCGATCGTCGACGGTCTCGCCGATGAGCCGGCGCTGAAGTCCTATCATCTGCTGCCGAGCGTACGCGGCGATCTCCTGCACCGGCTGAGCCGCTTCGCGGAGGCGCACACGGCGTTCGAGGCGGCCGCCGCATTGGCCGGCAACGCGCGCGAGCGTGAGTTCCTCAAGCGCCGCGCCGCCGCCGCGCGCGCCGCGCAGGACCACGGACGTCGCTGACGGCTTCGCGATCCTGGACGCGGGCCTTGAGCTCAGGCGCATCGATCGCGTAGCCCGCGCTTCACCACCAACCCGGCCGACACCGCCGCGGCCGTGCAGCGCTGGGTTAAGCGTTAGGTCCGACCAGCCCGGCCTTGCCGCGCAGCCCCCACAGCAGCAGGACCGATGCCGCGATGATCGCAAGGCCGATCGAGATGAACCCCGCGGTCACCAGCGTCTCCTGCAATGGTGCGGCACCGCGTCCTGCCGCGGTGACCGGCGAGAGTGCGCCGGTCCCGAGCACGGCGGCGAGCGTCGTCACGGCCCAGTTGCCATAGGTCCCGCAGAGCAGCGCCCAGTAGGCGAAAGCGCGCGGGCCGGACGCCAGCCGGACCTCGCTCCAGATTGCCCCGACCGCGAGCAGGAAGGTGCCGTTCATCACGCCTTCGAGATGCGCCGCGAGCGCCATCCGCACATTGGTGAAGTGCTGCTCGGCAAGGCCGGTCAACAGCCCGATCAGGAACAAGGCCATGCCGTGAAACAGCAGCCGCCGCCGATAATCCATTGTCGCCCCCAGAAATAGCCCCTCGGAATAACGGCCGACCATAGCAGAAAGTGCGCAGTCGCCTGCCTGGGATCAGGGCCGGCCGCTCGGTCTTGCCGCGCCGGCTGCTGGCCGCTGGTGGCAGCGCTGACCGGGTTAGGAGCTGCCGCAAAAGCCCGGCGGTTGTTGCCGGCGGCAACCTATGACACCATCCCGATTCCGGTTTGTTTTTTGACTTTGGAAGCCTATGCCGCGCCGCAAACATGCCTGGGAGAACCTCACGGATGAGCAGTTGCTCAAGCAACGCCTCAGCAGTCTGAGAGTTGCGGTCGAAGGCACCTGGCTCGCGGATTGTGTCAGCACGCTCTACGAGGAGCTCGAAGAGCGCGGCATCCGGCTGCGGCCGCACACCTGGATCTCGAGCGAATGGTTCAGCCCGGCGGATGTGCCCGGCATCGCGATTCCGTTTTATCTGGCCCATCCCCGCCTGATGAAGCTCGAGAAGAAGATGATGCTCGACGTCGAGGGCGCCTCGTGGTCCGAGTGCATGGCCATTCTCCGCCACGAGGCGGGCCACGCCGTGCAGCACGGCTACCAGCTGCAACGCCGCCGGCGCTGGCAGCAGCTGTTCGGTCCGTCGTCGCAACACTACCCGCGCTACTATCGGCCCAATCCGGCCAGCCGCAATTATGTCCAGCATCTGCGGCTCTGGTATGCGCAGAGCCATCCGGACGAGGATTTCGCCGAGACCTTCGCGGTGTGGCTGCGGCCGCGCTCGAACTGGCGGACGCGCTATGCCGGCTGGCCGGCGCTGAAGAAGCTCGAATATGTCGACGAGCTGATGGGCGAGATCGCCGGCAAGCGGCCGCTGCTTACGACGCGCGAGCGCGTCGATCCGCTGCGTGAGCTCAAGCAGACGCTCGGCGAGCACTACAAGAAGAAGCAGGCGTTCTACGCGTTCACGCCGCCGAAGACCTATGACCGCGATCTGTCCAAGCTGTTCTCCGCCGATCCGCGGCATCAGCGGTATCAGCCGGCGGCGGTGTTCATCAGGCGGCATCGTGCTCACATCAGGCAGCTGGTCGCGCGCTGGACCGGCGAGAATCAGCTGACGCTCGATGCCGTGCTCGACGACATGATCTCGCGCTGCCGCGAGCTTAATCTGCGTGCCGTCGGCCCCGAGCAGAAGCTCGTGACCAATTTCATCATTCTGCTGACCGCCAAGACCATGCACGCGCTGTTCGGCCCGTCGCGCCGTAAGTGGATCGCGCTATGAAACACCTTCGCATCCTGGTGCTCATGCATCCCGACTGTGTGCCGCCCGACAGCAGCGATGGATACTCGGCGCGGGAAATCAATGAGTGGAAGACCGAATACGACGTCGTGAGCACGCTGCGCGCGGCCGGCCATGAGGTTCGTCCGCTCGGCGTGCAGGAGGAAATCAAGCCGGTGCGCGACGAGATCGAAGGCTTCAAGCCGCACATCGTGTTCACGCTGCTGGAGGAGTTTCACTACGATGTCGTGTATGACCAGCACATCGCGAGCTATCTCGAGCTGATGAAGATTCCGTACACCGGGTGCAACCCGCGCGGCCTGATCCTGGCGCGCGGCAAGGATCTGTCCAAGACGCTGGTGCATCATCGCCGGGTTCCGGTGCCGGCCTTCGCCGTGTTCCCGATGCGCCGCAAGGTCAAGCGTCCGCCGCGTCTCGAGCTGCCGCTGATCGTCAAGAGCCTGAGCAGCGATGGATCGCTGGGCATCTCGCAGGCGTCGATCGTCGATACCGACGAGAAGCTCGTGGAGCGCGTCGCCTTCATCCATGAGCGGATCGGAACCGCGGCCATCGCCGAGCAGTTTATCGAGGGCCGCGAGCTCTATGTCGGCGTGCTCGGCAACAACCGGCTGCGGGTGCTGCCGGTGTGGGAATTGAAATTCGGCAGCATGGGCGGCCCCGGCGCGCGGCATATCGCGACCGAAAAGGCCAAGCACGATACCAGCTATCAGGAGCGCATCGGGATTGCGGATGGTCCGGCCGACGATCTCACGCCGGAACTATCCGCCCATATTCAGCGGCTGGCGAAACGCATCTACCGGACCCTGGGGCTCGACGGCTACGCGCGCATCGACTTCCGCCTGTCCACCAATGGCGTGCCGTATTTCATCGAAGCCAATCCCAATCCCGAGATCGCCAAGAGCCAGGAGTTCGCGACGGCCGCCGGGCATGACGGGCTCGATTACCCGGGTCTGTTGAACCGGATCGTGACGCTCGGAATCAGCCGCGCCAAGGCCGGCGTATCCCTGGGCTGACCGAGCTTCAGAGACTGCGCTGCATGGTGTGGCGCCGCGCGTCCCTGGCGAGGAACATCGCAAACGTTTCCCTAACGCGCGCCGCCGGTGTCGCCCCGGTGGCGGCCGTGGAAGCGGGCGCCGAGGTGGAGTGAAACGCATCCGGTTCCGGCCATCGCCGTGCGATGACGTCGTTCACCGGAACCGCCAACAAGATACTGTCGCTGCGGCAGGTATCGTAGACGTACAAACCGGCAAGAAAAATCGATACGACAACAAGGATCGTCCTGAAAATCGGCATTGTGTTTGCGCCTTCTTGATTGAGGCGAACAATGCCCGGCGACGGTGAACCGCGCGTTTAGCTGTCGGATCGATCGGCCAGTACGGTTCCCGCTTGGTGAACGCGATGCATAAACCGTTCGCTTACCAACGCCTTCAAGGTTGCGGCAACCAGCTTTCCTCACCAGCCTGCAAGGAGTCTCTGGCATCAAGGGATCAAGAAAAAGACTGAGGAGGCCACCATGTTCGTCGCCATTCGAGTCATGATCCTGATCGCCAGTGCCTATGCAGGCTCGGCCGTCGCAGAGATGCAGTTCGCGCCGCTGCCGAGCCTTGCGGCTTCGTCCGCGCCGTAGGATTGGCGAGCGACGCATTTTCTTCGCGCTGTCTTGACGCAAGGTTGGCGTTATCGTCGCGAGGCTGCGGCAACTCCGATTGCGCGGGCTGCATTTTCCGTCGTCCGGGTCGCCGTCAATCGCAGGAAATACAGCGACAGTCCTGGATTGCGTTCGCACAGCTTCCTCAGTGCGCCGTCGCTGATCCACAGCATGAGTCTGACCGGCAGTCACGCGGAGCGCGACGCATCGCGCTGCGATGGCCGGAGATGTCGGCGGACTGCCTCCGGGTGCTTCTCATGCCCGACGCAGCGCAGCGAAACACTTCTTGGAACTTCGCGGCCTTCCGTGGCTTGACGGAAGGTGGCCATGTTGGGATGCGCGATGTTCCGACGTTTTGCCTTTGCACGTTTTGCCGCTGCCCTCTTGTTTTTGTCGACCACGCCCGTGGTTGCAGCAGGTCTCGATGCCGCCTCGATCAACGACGCCGCGGCGCCGCCGGCAAGATTGCCGGACCGTCAACAGCCCAGCCCTTCCATTGCCAGGCTCGAGATCCTGCTCGATCGCGCGCATTTCTCCCCCGGGGAGGTCGACGGCAAGCTCGGCGAGAACGCGCAGAAGGCGCTCGCGGCATTCGCCGAGGCCAATGGATTGTCCTTCGACAAGGCGGTGACGGCGGATCTCTGGACCAGGCTCGTCGCCGCCAGCGAAGGCGCCGCGGTCGCCACCTACACGATTGTCGATGCCGACGTGAAAGGTCCGTTCCTGAGCAAGGTCCCCGCGAAGATGGAGAGCATGAAGAACCTGCCGGCGCTGAACTACACCAGCCCGCGCGAAGCGCTCGCCGAGAAATTCCACATGAGCGAGGCGTTGCTTCAGGCGCTCAATCCCGGGCAGAAGTTCGACAAAGCCGGCGCAACCATCGCGGTCGCGAACGTGCTCGACCCCGAAAAGCCGGCACCGGTCGCGCGTGTGGAGGTCGACAAGACGCGGCAGACGCTGAAAACGTTCGATGCCGCGGGCAAGCTGCTCGGCTTCTATCCCGCAACGGTCGGCAGCACGGAGAAGCCGACGCCGAGCGGCACGCTGAAGGTGACGGCGATCAACAAGAATCCGACCTATCGCTACAATCCAAAGTACAAGTTCAAGGGCGTCAAATCGAAGAGGCCGTTCACGATCAAGCCCGGCCCGAACAACCCGGTCGGCGTGGTGTGGATCAACCTCTCGGGGGAAGGCTACGGCATCCACGGCACCCCTGATCCCGGCAAGATCTCCAAGGCCGAATCGCACGGCTGTGTCCGACTCACGAACTGGGACGCTCTCAGGGTCGCGGCCGGTGTCGCCAAGGGCACGCCGGTTGCGTTCGTGGAGAGCTCGCGATAGCGCGGTGAGCGCAAGACCTGACGCCGGAATAGCCGGTTGCCAACGTCGCTCCGTGTCATTGCCGCGTCGCGGAATGAAGTCGACCTTGCGATGCGCGTCCGTGCCTTGAAGCCATGCGGAAGACGCAGCCGGCCGCGCGCACGCCAACCGTCGCGCATGGTTGCCATGGGCCGCTCTCCGGCTGATGATGCGCAAAACGGATCAAAACCGATCGAGAGGAAGCGAATGCGTGGGCGTCGTGTGCTGATGGAATCGTTCGTGTCGCACGGCGTGCGCCATATCTTCGGCAATCCCGGCACGACGGAAACGCCGCTGCTCGACAGTCTGCCGGCATTTCCGCAACTCGAATACATCATGGCGCTGCATGAAGGTGTCGCCGTCAGCGCCGCCAGTTTCTACGCGCAGGCGTCGGGGCGCGTCACCGTTGCCAATTTGCACGTCGCTCCCGGCCTCGGCAACGGCATCGGTTCGCTGTACGGCGCGCTGAAAGCAAACTCGCCCGTGGTCGTGACGGCCGGCCAGCAGGATACGCGGATGCGGTTCAACAATCCGTTGCTCGGCCATGATCTCGTTGCGATGGCTGCACCCGTGACGAAGTGGAGTGTGCAGATCGAGCGCGCCGACGAGATCGCTCCGATCATGCGACGCGCGTTCAAGGTGGCGACCGATGCGCCGCAAGGCCCCGTGTTCGTGTCGCTGCCGATCGACGTCCTGGAGCAGGAAACCGCGGTCGACGCGTCGACGCCGGATCATTTGTGGCGATCGACGCGTCCCGATCCGGCAGGCATCGAGGCGCTGGTCGCGCTGCTCCTGAAGTCGAAAAATCCGGCCATCATCGCCGGCGACGATGTGGCGCGGTCGGGCGGCGAGCAGGCGCTGGTGGCGCTGGCGGAAGCGCTCGGCGCCACCGTGTGGTTCGAGGGATTGCGCCATCACGCGTCGTTCCCGACCAGCCATCCGAGTTATCGTCAGTCGCTCCCGGGCGATGCCCGGCAGGTGCGGAAGGCGCTCGGCGAAACCGATCTCGTGCTGCTGATCGGCGGTCCGTTCTTTGAGGACATCTGGTTTGCGGCGGGCGGCCACATTCCCGACGGCGCGTCCTTGCTGCAGATCGAGGCCTCGGCCGAGCGTCTCGCGCTCAACAACCGGCTCGATGCCGGCATCGTCGGCGACATCGCCGTCAGCCTCGCCGCTCTGACGGAAGCGTTGCGTGCAAAGGCGGGTGCGGACTTCAGGCAGGCCGCGCAGCACCGTAACGTCGCGCTGGCCGAACTGCAGGCGAAGGAGAAGGAAGCCTATCGCGCCCGTGTCGAGAAAAGCTGGAACCGGGAGCCGAGCTCGATGCCGCGCGTTACCGCGGAGCTTCGTCGCGGTCTGCCCGATGATGTCGTGATCGTCGATGAAAGCATCACGGCGAGCCTCGATCTCGCGCGCGCCTTCGATTATCGCGGCTTCGGCGATTATTTCGGCGGCCGTGGCGGCGGCATCGGGCAGGGCCTTGCCGGTGCGATCGGCGTCAAGGTCGCAATGCCGGACCGTCCGGTTGTCGCCGTCTCGGGCGACGGCTCGGCGATGTACGCGATCCAGTCGCTGTGGACTGCCGCGCACCACAAGCTTGCGATCGTGTTCGTGGTGCTCGCCAACCGCGAGTACCGCATCCTCAAGCACAATGTGGATGTCTGGCGTCAGAATTTCGAAGCCGGCACCCAGCATCCCTATCAGAATATGGATATCACCGGCCCCGGGCTCGACTTCGTGCATCTCGCAGCCGGCATGGGCGTCGAGGCGGTCAGGGTTGAGAAGGCCGACGACATCGCCGGTGCCGTTGCAAAGGCCGTGGCAGCTCAGCGGCCATACCTCGTCGAGATCGCAATTGAAGGCAAGCGCTGACCGCGCCGAAGGAGTTTCCCATGGCAGGCATTCTGGACGGCAAGGCTGCGTTGGTGACCGGCGGCGGCTCCGGCATTGGCCGGGCAACCGCGATAGCCATGGCGCGCGAAGGGGCGCGCGTGGCGGTGTCCGACCTCTCGAAGGATGGCATCGAGGAGACGGTCGCCCTGATCAACGCCGCCGGCGGCCAGTCGATCGCGATCCAGGGCGATGTCACCGACGAAGCCGATGTCGCGAACATGGTGGCCCGCACGGTTTCGGCGTTTGGGCGCATCGATTGCGCGTTCAACAATGCCGGCGTGGCCGGGCGCTCCGTCGGCCCGCCCGGCCAACGCATTCACGAGCTCACGCAGTCGTCGGTGGCGAAGATGTTCTCGGTCAATCTGATGGGCGTGTTCCTGTGCCTGAAATACGAGGTCGCGCAGATGCTCAAGCAGGGCGGTGGCGGCGCGATCGTCAACACCGCCTCGATCGCCGGGCTGGTCGGCCTCGCCACGTCGGGCCACTATGTCGCGACCAAGCACGGTGTCGTCGGGCTGACCAAGTCTGCCGCGATCGAATATGCCCAGGACGGCATCCGCGTGAATTGCGTCAATCCCGGATACATCAAGACGCCGATGACCAAGGAAACAATGGACGAACGCTACGACGAGATCATCGCCAAGGTGCCGGTACGTCGCCTGGGCGTGCCGGAGGAAATCGCCGAAGCGGTGGTCTGGATGTGCTCGGACAAGGCGTCCTTCATGACGGGCGCGTCGCATGTGGTGGACGGCGGCTACAGCGCCGCCTGATCGCCTGGAGAACTCTGAGGCGTCAGGGCGTGACCGCGGATGTATGGCTAACAGCAGACCACAAACTCGATGTCGTCCCGGGCAAGTGCAGCGCGACCCGGGCCCCATAACCACGAAAGCCAACTGGTTTGCGAGCTGGAGCCACAGCGCGATTCAACAACGCAAACTTGTGGTTATGGGTCCCTGCTCCCGTGCGCAATTGCGCACTAGGCAGGGACGACACGGGGTAAGAGCCCGTGGATTCACACACTGGATCGCCCGCATGCGCGGGTGATGACGGGGGTGGCTGTTTGACAGTCGAATCGGTCGCAGACTCTAGTGGTCGGTCTTCGGCGCCTTGGCTGCAAGGTCGAGGCCGAACCGGAGAGCGCGCTCCTCGCGCTCTTCGGTCAAGAACCTCAGCTCCCGTTCCAGCGACCGCGCAACCTCGTCCTGGGTGTGCTGGGAATGGCGGCGGGAGCCGCCTTGCGGTTTGGCCGGTTGGGCAGTCACGGGAGAACCCTTGTCATCGCAGTGTCACAGGCGCAGGCATGCCACGGCTGGAGTCGCCGCGACAATCAAAAAGAATTCAGCGGGCGTCGTTTGGAATGTTTGTTGTGCATCTGACTCTAATTTGAGCAGGAAATTCTCCGCAGCATCCCCAGCCCCGACTCAAGCCTCGACTCAAGCCTTGGCTCTGATGGAGCCGAATACGGTCGGGCTTGCGGTCTCATCAATTCGGATGAGAGGGCCCGGTTCCCGCGAAATCATTTCCGGAATCGCATGAAGACGTCCTGAAACCGACAAGGTCTAACCTTAGTAGCGTTGTGAAGAGCGGGTGCCTGGTGAGACGCTGACGACGGCGGTCGTGAGACTCGCCGTAGTGAGGTCAGGCGGTCCTGCCGAGACGTTGGGGTGATCCCGGAAATGAAGAAGCCGAATGCTGTGCCATATGTCTGGGCGGCCGCGCTGATCGCGGTCGCGATCTGGGGCGTGAGCGGCACCCCGCAGGTGGCACATACCTCTGCCCCCACGCATCTGGCGCGGGTGCGGTAGAGCGAAAGGCCCGCCTAGAGCTTCGGCCGCAGCGAGCGCTGCATATCCATCGTGTAGGTGTAGCGCCCTTCGGGGTGCGTGGTGATGGTGACCTCGAACAGTTCCTCGCGCAGGCCGTAGTAGCGGCGCACCACGGTGAGCGCCGGCGATCCGGTCTTGACGCCGAGCGCCTTGGCGATTGGCGCCGGCATCCCCCGCACGAAGATTTCCATCTGCGCACGCTCGGTGACCTGGCCATACATCTTGGCGATCTGCTCATGCACCGGAGTGCGGCCGTGGTCGCTGCGGGTCACGACATCGGCGAACCGGCGCAGCACGTAGATCTCGGTCCAGCCGAGCGGGGCGGCGAACTGGTCGGAGCGGCGTACCGCCTCGATCAGGAACCAGCTCTTGCCGGGCTCGCATTTCAGCAGCGCGGCCAGCTTGCGGTCGGCGACGATGTCGCTGCTGGCGACCACGTCGCGGTAGGTCTCGTTGGAATAGCGCAGCCATTCGCCGAGCGACTTGACGCTGTGGGTGAACAGTACCGGCGGCTCGGAGGCGATCACCACCGAACCAAGGCCGGCGCGGCGCACGATCAGGCCCTGGTCGATCAGGATGCGCAGCGCCTCGCGCACGGTCTGGCGGCTCGCCTGATAGCTCGCCATCAGCTCGGTCTCGGTCGGCAGCAGATTGCCGACCGCGTAGGTGCCGAGACGGATGTCCTTCTGCAGCCCGGTGGCGATGTCGCGATAGCGGGACGATCTCGCCCTATCGGGTTGTTCAGACATGGCAGATCACTGGTATGCCATATGGCAGGCAACCGGATGTCCAGACTGGATCGACTGCAGCGCGGCCTCGAATGCGGCGAGCGTCGCGAGCACGTCGGGTTCCGGCACCGGAAACGGCCGCTTGCGTTCGACCGCGTCGGCAAAGGCCGCGAGTTCCGCGGTGAGCGTGTTGGCTGCCGGATAGTGCGTCGTTCTCGGTGCCTCGCCGGATGTCCGTAGCACCATCGTCCCCTCGTCGAGCACCTCGGCGGATCCCTTCGTCCCAAACACATGCACGCGCCAATAGAACGGTGTTGCGCGGATCGTCGCAAGGGTTGCACTCACGCCATTCACAAATTCAATCGCCAAAGTTGCAGTGTCGAGCGGCGGTGGTCCCGCCGCGCGTTCACTCAACCGGGCATAAACTTGTCGGGCAGGACCAAGGAGGCTGACGAAGCCGTCGAGCACATGCAGGCCCGCGCCGGTCAGCCCGCCGCCGGGCGACTCCTCGGGCGACAGCCGCCAGCCCTGGGTGATGGCCTGCGAGTTCTCGTTGCTGTTGTGGCCCTCGACATGCAGGATGGTTCCGAGCTCGCCACTGGCGACGATTGCACGCAGTGCCTGCATCGATGGCCAGAACCTTCGGTTATGCCCGACCGCGAGCGTCACGCCGGCCTTGCGGCAGGCTGCGAACATGTCAGCCGCATCACCGCGCCGAAGCGCCAGCGGCTTCTCGCAAAACACCTGCTTACCGGCTCCGGCTGCCGCGATCACCTGGCGCTTGTGCAGCGAATGCGGTGTTGCCAGCAGCACGGCGTCGATGCCGGGATCGGCGAGGACATCGTCCAGGCTCGCCGCGAGGGACAGGCCGTGCGCTGCGCAAAAGCCCGCGGCGCCGCTGACGTCGGGTTCCAGCGCGCTTGTGATCCTCAGCCGCGGCTCGCCCTGCGCAGCCTCGACCAGCGCGCGGCCCCAGCGGCCGAGGCCCGCGATCGCACAATTGATCATGAATGGTCCTTACCTCGGCTGTGTCCGGCCCGGATCGCCTCGATCACGGCGGCGCTGTCGCGGTCCGGGCCTTGGAGCGCGATCGCCGCGCGCAACAACTCCGCCTGCGCTGACGTCAGCGGCAAGGGCAGGCCGTGCCGGCCGGCCTCGCGCAGGATCAGCTCGGCGTCCTTCAAGGTCTGGGCGATGTGCGATTGCGGCGAGAAATCCCGCGCCAGCATCTTCGGTCCCTTGCTGTCCATCACCTTGGAATATGCCGCCGATTGCCGCGCGGTCGCTAGGAAGGCCGCGCCGTCGAGGCCGAGCGCCTCGGCAAGTGCGATGCCCTCGGCCAAGGCGGCGCGGTTGCTCTGCAGGATCAGGTTGATGGCGAGCTTGGTGCGGCTCGCATTGCCGATCGTGCCGACATTGATCCGCTGCGGGCAGAGGATGTCGAGCGTCGCGGCGGCGGTCGCGATGATGTTGGGATCGCCGGCGACCAGCGCGGTGGCCGTGCCCGAGCGGACCTCGGCGCTGGTGCCCGAGATCGGCGCTTCGATGAAGGCAAGGCGCGAACGCACCGCGAATTCGGCGATCGCCGTGATCTCGCCCGGCGCGCAGGTGGTGGTGCAGATGACGAGCGGCGGCAGCCTCGCGTTGGCAAGGTCCGGCAGCAGGCCCTTGACCTGGGCGGCGTCGTACACCGCGATGACGATGATCCGGCAGCGCGCGGCGACGTCAGCGGCGAAAGCCGCGAACTCGGCGCCGCTGGCCCTCAAGCCGTCCGTCTTCGCGGCATCGACGTCGAAGCCGATTACGCCGACGCCGGCGTCGATCAACCGCGCGGAAAGCGCCGATCCCATCAGTCCCAGGCCAATCATGCCGACAGGTGTCTCGCGAGCCATGATGAGCCGCCGCTTCGCGCTATTGCGGCTGGATGCCGGCCGCCTTCACCTCCGCCGACCAGCGCACGACTTCGCTCTTGACGAAGGCGCCGAACTCGGCCGGCGTCAGCGGCGCCACCATCACGCCGACATCGGCGAGCTTCTTCCTGGTCTCCGGCATCGCGAGGTATTTCGCACACTCGGCGTAGATCTTGTTGACCACCGGCTCCGGCGTGCCGGCCGGCGCGAACAGCCCGTACCAGATCGTGGCCTCGAAGCCGGGCATCGCTTCGGAAAGCGCGGGCAGGCCGGGCGTGAGTTCGTTGCGGGCGGCCGATGTCACGGCGATCCCGCGCAGGGTGCCGCCTTGCATCTGCGGGATCGCGACCGAGAAATCGCCGAAGGTCAGGTCGATCACCCCCGCCATCACGTCGGTCATCGCCTGCGGGACGCCGCGATAGGACGCCGCGATCAGCGACAGGCCGCCGCGCGACTGCAATTGGGCGATCGAGATTTGCGACGCGCCCGAACCATAGCCGGCGGTCAGATTGGGATTGGCCTTGGCGTAGCTGAGGAACTGCGGCAGGTCCTTCGCCGCGAGCTTCGGGTTGACCAGCAGCACCATCGCCGTCGTGCTGGTGCGGATCACGGGCGCGAAATCCTTCACCGGATCGTAGGGCAGGCTCTTGAGCGTCGCGACATTGCTGGCATGGGTGGTGTTGGTGCCCATCAGCAGCGTGTAACCGTCGGGCGCGCTGCGGGCGACTTCCTGGGCGCCGATGCTGCCGAGCGCGCCGGCGCGGTTCTCGATCAGCACGGCCTGGCCGAACGCGTCCTGCAGGTGCTGGCCGACGAGCCGCGCGACATTGTCGGGACCGGCGCCGGCCGGGAAGGGCACGATGATCTTGAGCGGCCGTTGCGGGAAATCGTCCGCGGCGTGCGCCGGGAAGGCCGAAAGCGCGGAAAGGAGCAGGACGGCAAGCAGCCCCAGCCGTGACTTCATCCCGATCCCTCCCTGTTCGTTTTGATAAATTTATACGGACAAATGCATTGAGAATGCAAGCACAGGGCCTATCCAAATATTGAGGCGTGCCATATTTATCCGTATAAATAGCCCATATAGGGGAGCCAGACGACGATGGTGGACATCAGCGATCTCCATGCGCGCGGGCTGCGCCGGCGCCAGAAGATGTTCGGCGAGGTCGATGTCGCCAAGCGGATGGCGGCCGCGGGCGATTTTGGTACGCCGCTGCAGAACATCATCAATGCCTACGTCTATGGCGACGTCTGGGAGCGCAACGGGCTGTCCGACCAGATCCGCAGCCTTGTGATGCTCGGCATCACCGCTGCGAGCAGCAAGCCCGCCGAGTTCCGCGTTCATGCCAAGGGCGCGCTGGCCAATGGCTGCACCGCCGCGCAGGTGCAGGACGTGCTGCTGCTGGTCGCGATGTATTGCGGCATTCCGGCCGCGATCGAGACCAGCAAGATCGCAGCCGAGGTGTTCGGCGAGGCGGCGCCTGAGGGGTAGGGCACGGGCCTGCGGCGTGATAGGCAAATTGCCGACTGCGACCGGCAACAGGATCTGCCCATGTCCGCCTTCCCGATGTCCGCCTTCCCGACCTCGACCACCGTGCTCGATTCCGTGTTGTTTCGCGACGCCTTCGGCACAAGCGAGATGCGCGAGGTGTTTTCCGACCTGCGGCTGATTGCGCGCTATGCCGAGGTCGAAGTCGCGCTGGCGAAGGCCGAAGCCCGCTGCGGCGTGATCCCGGCGCAAGCCGCGGAAGAGATCGCCGCGCGAACCGATGTCGCTGCGTTCGATTTCGATCTGCTCCGGCAGGAGACCGATGTGGTCGGCTACCCGATTCTGCCGCTGGTGCATCAGATGGTGAAGCAGTGCGGCGAGGCCGGCCGCTATGTCCATTGGGGCGCCACCACGCAGGACATCATGGACACCGCCGTGGTGCTGCAACTGCGCGACGGCCTCAAGATCGTCGAGGACGATATCAGCGCGCTGCGCGGCATCCTCGCCGGTCTCTCGAAAAAATACCGCGACACGCCGATGGCCGGCCGCACCCATCTGCAGCAGGCTCTCCCGGTGACTTTCGGCTACAAGACCGCGATCTGGCTTGCCGCCTTCGATCGCCACGCCGCGCGGCTCGCGGAGCTGAAGCCGCGCGTGCTGGTCGGCCAGTTCGCCGGCGCGGCCGGCACGCTGGCCTCGCTGGGCGGCAAGGGTTTCGAGGTCCAGCAGGCGCTGTGCGAGGAGCTCGGCCTCGGCGTTCCCGTCTCCACCTGGCATGTCGCGCGCGACGGGCTGGCGGAGGCGGTGAATTTCCTGGCGCTGGTCACGGGCACGCTCGGCAAGATCGCGCTCGACGTCATGATCATGGCGTCGACCGAGTTCGCCGAGGTCTACGAGCCGTTCGTGAAGGGACGCGGCGCCTCCTCGACCATGCCGCAGAAGCGCAATCCGATCTCGTCGGAGCTGATGCTCGCGGCCGCCAAGGCAGTGCGCCAGCATGCCGGCCTGATGCTGGATGCGATGGTGCAGGATTTCGAGCGCGCCACCGGGCCGTGGCACGCTGAATGGATGGCGATCCCGGAAAGCTTTGTGCTCACCGCAGGCGCCATGCACCAGGCTAAATTCGCGCTCGGTGGCCTGATCGTCGACGAGAAGCGGATGGCCGACAATCTCGACATCAGCCGCGGCCTGATCGTCGCCGAAGCCGTGATGATGGGTCTCGCGCCCGCGATCGGCCGGCAGGAGGCGCATGACGTGGTCTACGACGCCTGCCGTGTCGCCAACGACCAGGGCCTGACGCTGGCGGAGGCGCTGGCGGCGGATCAGCGCGTCGCGAGCCGGATCGACCGGGCGACGATCGATCGCCTCACCGCACCGAAAAACTACCTCGGCCTCGCGCCCGAGATGGTCGACCGGGTGCTGGCCTCGGTGAGGCGGTAAAATTCGCGGCAATTGCTCGCCGTCGCGTGATCGGCTGCGGCGGGCAGGAACCTTGCGAATACGGATCGAATTGGACTACGAATCCTTGAAATTCCCTCAAACGACACGGCCGGACGCTTCATGACTGCACATCAACGCAACCTTTCCGCCTCGATCGATCCCGTGAAGCTCGATCGGCTCGCCGAAGTCGCAATCAAGGTCGGCCTGCAGCTGCAGCCGGGGCAGGATCTCTTGCTGACGGCGCCCGCCGCGGCGATGCCGCTGGTGCGGCGCGTCGTGGAACATGCCTACAAGGCCGGCGCGGGTCTCGTGACCCCGTTCTTCTCGGACGAGGAGCTGACGCTGGCGCGCTACCGCTACGGCAATGATGCGAGCTTCGATCGTGCCGCGGGCTGGCTCTACGAGGGCATGGCGAAGGCGTTCGGCGCCAACACCGCGCGCCTTGCGATCGTCGGCGACAATCCGATGCTGCTGTCGGGCGAAGACCCGACCAAGGTGGCGCGCGCCAGCAAGGCCAATTCGATCGCCTACCAGCCGGCGCTGGAGAAGATCGTCAATTTCGACACCAACTGGAACATCATCGCCTATCCGAGCATGTCCTGGGCCAAGCAGGTGTTCCCCGATGATGCCGAGGACGTCGCGGTGGCCAAGCTTGCGGATGCGATCTTCTCCGCGTCGCGGGTCGATCAGGACGGCGCCGTCGCCAATTGGGAACAGCACAATGCGAAGCTGCGCGAGCGCACCGAATGGCTGAACGGGCAGCGCTTCCACGCGCTGAAATATTCCGGTCCCGGCATGGACCTCACGATCGGGCTTGCCGACGGCCATGAATGGGAAGGCGGCGCCTCGACCGCCAAGAACGGCATCGTCTGCAATGCCAACATCCCGACCGAGGAGGTCTTCACCACGCCGCACTGCCGCCGCGTCAGCGGCCATGTCGTCTCCTCCAAGCCGCTGTCCTATCAGGGCACGCTGATCGACAACATCTCGGTCAAGTTCGAGGAGGGCCGCATCGTCGAGGCCAAGGCCTCGCGCGGCGAGGAAGTGCTGAAGAAGGTGCTCGACACCGACGAGGGCGCACGCCGCCTCGGCGAAGTCGCGCTGGTGCCGCATTCCTCGCCGATCTCGAAGAGCGGGCTGCTGTTCTTCAACACGCTGTTCGACGAGAACGCCGCCTCGCACATCGCGCTCGGCCAGTGCTACTCGAAATGCTTCGTCAACGGCGACAAGCTGACGCCGCAGCAGATCGCCGAGCAGGGCGGCAACAAGAGCCTGATCCACATCGACTGGATGATCGGCTCCGCCCACACCGACATCGACGGCATCCACGCCGACGGCCGCAGCGTGCCGGTGTTCCGCAAGGGCGAGTGGGCGTAACGGCTGCGCTCGCGTCCGACGTAGCTCAATTCCCGTCATCCTGAGGTGCGCGCTCTTGCGCGCCTCGAAGGATGCACGGCCCGGATATCGCGGCGCGGGAGAGAGCTCGGCCATTCACCCTTCGAGGCTCGCCCCGCTCGCACCTCCAGCGACAAAGGCGAAGCCTTTGCGCGGGGGTGACGGGGGTAAATTGGTGCTGCCGGTTTGAACGCCGCAGGGTCCGTTAACGAAACTTCCGCTCCCTCGCAGCGATCAGCTCGCCTCGCGTGGCGCTGAAGCGGCAGGTCTCGTGCTGGGGCTTGAAGCCGAGCCGGCGGTAGATCTTCAGCGCGGGGCCGTTGCGGCTCGAGACGTTGAGCCAGCAGGGATGCTCGACCGACACGTCATGCGCGCTGAGCACGCGGTAGACCAGGAGCTGGCCGAGCCCGCGCCCCTGCCGCGCCGGGTCGACGGCGACCGACTCGATCCACATCGAGTTCCGCTCCGGCTCGGTCAGGCAGAAGCCCGACATCTGTCCGTCTTCCGAGGCGATCCAGACTTCGGTCTCGGTCAGGACCTGCGCCATCTCCTCCCGCGAGTACAGGCGGAAGGCGGCGTCCGAGGCATAGGCGGCATTGTGGATGCGTGCGACCTCGGCCGCGCAGGCGGTCACGTCGCTGACCTGCTCGATGGTGGCGCGGGCGGCCGCGAGGGTGCGCGCCGGTTGCAACGGCTCGACGCATTTCATCCCGATTTCGGACTCGAGATGAACAAAGCCGAAGGCCGCCACGAACGCCATTCCCGCCGGCCAGTCGCTGCTCGCCAGCGTCTGCACGGTGAGATCCGCCTCGGTGTCGATCGCAAGCACGTCGTCGAATAGCGCAAGGCCGATCCGGTGGCGCCGCATCTCGGGCGCCACGACGATCTTGAGGAACCGGCAATGATGCGCGCCCTGATCGCGCAACGAGGATTCGGCGAGGCCGACAAGCCGGCCATTCTGCTCAGCGACACGAAAGTCACGGCCGCCACGGTTCTGCGGCAGCTTCAGGAACTGGTCCCATTGCGGCAGCGTAACAGGGCCTAGCCGCGGCTCCACCGCAGCTGCCTTTGCGTAAAGTTCGACCACCGCTTCTGCATCAGCTTCTCGAAGCGGCCGGATGGTGATGCCGTCATCCATGAGTCGGAAGCTTACCCGATATCGAGCCGATAGACATCCTTTGCCGTCTTCAAGAACAACGCCGTCTTCTCGGCTTCGCTATATTGTGATGCAAGCCGTTTAAAGGTGTTGAAGATCACCTGATAGCTGCACTGTCCCTTGTCAGGTGGGAAGTTGCTTTCGAACATGCAACGGTTCGGCCCGAACGCCTCGATGCAGGTCTCCACATAGGGCCGCCAGGCGGCGGCGAGTTCCTCCGACGAGGGCGGTCTCGGGCGCAGGTGGAAGTCATAGCCGAGCAGGCACATCGCCAGCCCGCCGAGCTTGACCACGACGTTTTGGCATTTGGCGACCTCGTGGATCGACGCCCTCCAGACCGGAAAGGTCTCCTCGCGCTTGCCGGCGAAGCGGCCGGTGCCGACCGGGCCGCCGCAATGGTCGAGCACGATTCTGGTGTCGGGAAAGGCGCGGGCAAGCTCGGTCAGCTCGCCGATCTGCGGGTGGAACAACCAGGCGTCGAAGCTGAGGCCGAGCGGCGCCAGGCAGGCGAACCCCCTACGAAAGGTGGAATCCAGCAGGATGCCCTTCGGCCGGTTCGCATACATGTGGGCGACGTTGGGGTCCTCGTCCCAGGCCGAGGAGTGGCGGATGCCGCGGAACCGGCCGTTGCCGGCCGCAATCTCCGCCTCCAGCACCGCCTTGGCCTGGTCGCCGATCAGAAGGTTAACGTGGCTGACGATGCCGGCGCAGATCGCCGTCTTGCCATAGCCGCCGCTCGCCGCCATTGCGGCGACGCCGTTGGCGAACTCGACCTCGCCGACCGGGCGGAACGCCTCCGGGCCGTCGGCGCGATACATCGACCGGCAGTCGACATAGACGGTCGCCACGATGTTGTGGCCGGAGGCGATGTCGTCACGCATCTCCTCGATCAGATAGCGCAGGCCGCCGCGATCCCAGAGATGATGGTGCGGGTCGACGATCGGCCTGTTTGGATCGATGATCTCCTCGGCATATTGGGCGAGCCAGTCTTCGCGCGGATTGGCATAAAGCCCGCTCGCAGAGGCGGGCAGAGTGCTGGCCATGGATGATGCTCCCTGTTCTTGCTCTTGTCGGCCGCCGATCCGATGTCGGCTGTGCGAAGGATAACGAGCCGCGCGCGAACAGGTCAAATGCGCAGTCCCGGCGCATTCGGCTGCGTCATCATCCATGCCGCGCCGGCGCCGGCGAGCTGAACGAGGCTTCCGGCGAGCATCGCGACCAGCAGGCCATGGCCGCCGCCGCCGGCCGCCGCATACAATGCGCCGAGCACCGCGACCCCTATCGTTGCACCGCTGATCCGCGCCACGTTGATCAGCGCCGCAGCCGTACCGGCCCGCGCAGCCGCGACGTCGCCGACGGCCATCGCTGAGAGCGGTCCTGCCGCAAGGCCGAGCCCGAGGCCGGTGATGGCCAGTCCGAACTCCACCAGCGCGATGTTTGGTTGCAGGCCACCAAGGCCAATCATCAGGAGGCCGGCACTCATCAGCGTCACGCCGCCCGATGTTGCCACGCGCAGTCCGAGCTTGTCCGACAACGCACCGGAGAGCGGCGAGACCAACACGAACACCAGCGACATCGGCAGCAACGCGGCGGCGCTCGCCGCGGCATCGAACCGCCCGCTCGATTGCCACGCCAGCGGCAGCACGAAGACCATGCCATAGCCGCCGAAGGTCATGCCCGTGGTGGCGATCATCGCGGCGCGGAACTGGCGAGCGCCGAGTATTTCCGGCGACAACAGCGCCTCGGAACCCTTCCTCTTCTCGATCGCGATCAGCAGCGTTGTCGAAAGCACGGCGACGACCAGCATGGCCGTCATAGCGCCCGGCATCGATTGCGCGCCGATGGCGGCATAGGTCAGGCTTCCAAGCGCAAGCGCGCCGCAGAGCTGGGCCGGAACGTCGAACGCGCGCCGCTGCGGGTTGGCTGATTCCGGGACCGTCGATCCGGCCATCAGAACGACGAGCAGGCCGAACGGCACGATCACCAGGAAGATGCTGCGCCAGCCGAGCCATGGGATCAGCAGCCCGCCAAGGCTCGGTCCGAGCGCCATGGCGACGCCGTTGCAGGCGGCCCAGATGCCCAGTGCGCGGGCGCGTTCGGCCGGCTGGTCCCAGACCACACGGATGATCGCCAGCGAGGCCGGAATCATCAGCGCGCCTCCGGCGCCCGTGAGGGCACGTCCACCGATCAGCACTTGTGCGGACGGCGCGGCCGCGCACAGCAGCGATGCGAAGCTGAAGATCAGGGCGCCGCAGATCAGGATCCGGCGCCGGCCGTATCTGTCCGCAAGCATCCCGCCGGGCAGCAGCGAGACCGCGTAGACCAGATTGTAGCTGTCCACGATCCACTGCAACTGGTCGACATCGGCGCCGAAATGATCACCGATCGCACGCGCGCCGAGATTGACGATGAACGTATCGATATGCGCGATCGTGACCGCGAGGCACAGCGTCAGCAGCGTTAGCCGCTGCGATGCGCGCATGGCAAAGGGTTTACGCCGAAGCATATCGTCCATCGCGTATCCTGTTCTCTTGATTTGGTGAGCGCGCTCGGGCCTTGTTCAGGCCTTCTTCAGGCCTTGGGCATTGAGCGCTTGTCGCGGGCGCGTTGCTGCGGCGAAACCGTTGGCCGCCGGCCGCCCGCCATCCATTCGTCGTAGAATTCGACCTTGGCATCGACCAGCGTCAGCGCCTCGGTCCACTTGGCGATCATCGCATGGACGCGGAGTTGATGGGCGGCAAGCAGGGCGCGGCGCTTGGGCAGGCTCGCGCTGCCCTGCTTCACCAGCGCGGTGTATTCGCGGAGTTGCCGGATCGACATGCCGGTCAGGCGCAACCGTTCCATCAGGTCGAGCCAGCCGATATGGTAATCGCTGTAGACGCGGCGGCGGCCGCGGTCTCTGACGACGCCCGGCATCAGGCCCTGCGTCTCGTACCAGCGGATCGTGTGCACGCTGCGGCCGGAGCGGCGCGCGATATCGCCGATGTGGAGCGCGCTGGGCGCCTGGGTTGCTCGGGCATCCATCATGGTAAGACCGCCTTCATGGCGCCGGCGGGATCACGCGGTGTGCGGCTGATCCGCCAGACACTTCCGAGTGAACAAGCTAGAGCATACTCTAGGTCAAGCGCGAAAATCGCCGGTTGACGAAATCGTGTCAGGGGCGGGCTGCCTCACACCCCGTCGAGGATGATCACCGTCGGCGTCGCCGGCAACGTGTCGCGCGAGATCCTTAAAGTCCGCTCGCCGCCGCGGCGGTCGATCTCGAACTGCTGGCCGATCAGGCGCATGAACTCGTCGAGCGGGGTGGCGAAACGGTGCATCGGCAGCACCACCGAGGCGCGCAAGCGCTTGGTGATCTCGGAGATGCCGCCAAGCGACATCGTATAGGTGCCGTCGATCGGCACCATCACGATATCGAGCCGGCCGATCGCGGCGAACTGGCTGTCGTCGAGCTTGACGTGGAGGTGGCCGAGATGACCGATGCAGAGGCCGGCGACCTCGAAGATGAAGATCGAATTGCCGTCCTTGATCATCTCGCCGCCGGAACCTTCGCCCCAGTAGCGGCGGATATCCGTGGTGACGTTGCGGATATAGACGTCGCCGATCCGCTCCGCGTAATGCGCGGCCTGGCCGTTCTCGCCCCAGCCATGCAGCACGTGGGGAATCCGGGGATCGGGAAACAGCGTGTAATGCGTCGCGTGGGCCCGGTTCATCGTCGCGACGTCGGGCAATCGCCCGGTCTGATAGACGCCGTTGTAGTCGGTCGCGATCCGGATGCCGCCGGGCGTGTCGATGTAATAGGTCGAGTGACCGGCATAGGTGATCGCGACCTCATCCGCTTTGGCCGCGACGTGCCGGTAACTCACCGGCGTGGCGCGCGGCGGCGCATTGGCCATCGCCAGGCATTCGCTGCGCTGAGCGCCCTGCGCGACCGCGTGACTGGTCAGCGTTCCCAGCAAGACGAGCGCGGCGAGCAATCTCAGCATGAGCTGTTCCGTCTGCGGCAATATCCGCGCGGGCGAGACTACCGCGCAATTGCCGTGCCGTCATGATGAGGCCGGTGCATCGCTCCACGGCGCTGGCTGCAATACGATCCGGGCGATTATTCAGCTGGCAAGCGCTATCATGCCGCGCAGATCACAGCGATCAGGGAGTTCTGCGTGACCGACAATACCACCGTGCCGCGCGCATCATCGACCAAACGGCTCGAGCCGTTGCGCCATGTCGACGCAGGCGTGCTCGACATCGCCTATTACGAGACAGGCCCGGCCGACGGTCCGGCCGTGCTGCTGATGCACGGCTTCCCCTACGACATCCACGCCTATGTGGACGTCGCGCCCAGGCTGGCGGCGCAGGGCTGCCGGGTCATCGTGCCGTATCTGCGCGGCTACGGGCCAACGGTCTTCCGCGACAAGGCGACGCCGCGTTCGGGCGAGCAGGCGGCGATCGCGGCCGACATGATGGCGCTGATGGATGCGCTCGGCATCAAGCGCGCGGTGTTCGCCGGCTATGATTGGGGCGGCCGTGCGGCTTCGATCGGCGCGGCGCTGTGGCCGGAACGGTGCATCGGACTGGTCTGCACCAACGGCTACATGATCCAGGACATCGCGCACGCCATGGTGCCGGCGCGTCCGGAGCGCGAGGTGCCGCTCTGGTATCAGTATTACTTCCAGCTCGAGCGCGGCCGCGCGGGGCTTGCCGCCGACCGGCGCGGCATCGCGCGGATCCTGTGGTCGCAATGGTCGCCGGGCTGGGCGTTCGACGATGCCTGTTTCGAGCGCACCGCCGTTGCATTCGACAATCCCGATTATGTCGACGTGGTGATCCACAGTTATCGCCATCGCTACGGCGTTGTCGAAGGGGACCCGCAATACGCGGACATACAGCGGCGGCTCGACGCATTGCCGGTGATTGCGGTCCCCACCATTACGCTCGACGGCGCCGATGACGGGGTGACGGCTGCCACCGACGGCAGTGCCAGCGCCGCTAGGTACACCGCCCGCCGAGCCTATCGCGTGATCCCGCGCGCCGGCCACAACCTGCCGCAGGAAGCGCCGGAAGCGTTTGCCGCGGCGGTGATGGAGGTGATGAAGGCCTAGCTTAGGTCACGCATGCCGCGGGCTGATCTTCCAGGCGATGGCGAGCATCAGCAGCGTCAGAATCCCGCTGACCAGCGCGGCCGCCGGGATCGTCAGCGCCAGTGCCGCGGTTGCGGCCCAGCCGATCGAGGAGAAGGCTTCCGCGAAGGTGGCGATGCGGGAGGAGGTCTGGCGCCGGCGGAACTGGCTGCGCTTGGCCTGCGCACGGAACCAGAGCTGGACCGCGGCGGCGGATGCGGTCGCGATGACGATCGCGATCGCCGTCACCGCGGCCTGCTGCGGCGAGGCGAATGTGAGTGCCACCACCAGCGGCGCGAAGACGGTGGCGATGGCAATCAGGACGACCTCGATCTTGGCGCGGGTCACGCGTGATGGCGGCAGCGGCGCGGTCGCCACCAGATCGGGCGCGTCCTCGCCCGAGATGGTCAGCCACGCGAGCCCGCCGGCGAGTTGGCCCGCGGCCATCACGATGACAGGCGTAATCAGCACGATCGCGGTCGACGTGCCGGAGAAGCTTCGCCACAGCATCAGCGCCGGCGGCAGCAGATAGAGCATCTGCATCAGGCTCTGCGACAGCAGCCATGGATCGCGGCGCAGCAGCAGGAATTCCTTGCGGCGCAGCGCCTGCTGCCGCGAGCCGGACCGGAATGCGCGGGCCCGTCCCTGCGTGACCGCCGCCGGATTGGCGGCAACGCTTGCAACCGTGTCGGCAAATCGCGGCGCGAACACCGCCATCACGACGCCGAGCAGCACGAGGCTTGCTGCGAGCAGTAACATCATGATCTCGATATCGCCGAGCGATGCGCGCGCCGGCCACCACAGCGGGCTGTCGGGCGCGGGAGCAATTCGGGCCGCGGTATCCGAGGTCAGAAAGGCAAAGCGCGACAGCGTGCCGTAGGATAGCACGGCGACGACCTGCAGGGCGATGACGAAGCCGGCGCCGATGACGGCGGAGACGATCTGCGCCACCAGCCGCGTCCGGCTCGGCCCGATCACGCGAAACAGGAACGCGGTGACGGCGATCGCCGCGGCAGCCGCCGACAGCCCGATCGCAAGCACGACGCCGAAACCGGCGAGCCAGCGTGCGCCGCCGAGATACACCAGCACGTCGATGAATGGCGTCGACAGCAAGAGCGCCATGCTGCTCACCGTCAGCGCGATCGCGGCGATCCGGATCGAGAAGATGTTGGTGAGCTTCGCCGGCGACGACATGATCAAATCGAGATCGGCGCGGGCATAGAACACGCGCGTCACCGACTCGATCGCCTGCGAGAGCATCAGCGCCCAGGACAGGAAGATCGTCGCGGTCAGCACGATCAGCGAGGAGGGATCGAGCGGAAATCTGAGGTCGACATAGCGGGCGACCACGGCATAGGCCGGCAGATGCAGGATCGCCGCGAAGACCAACAGGCCGATGACGGCGCGATTGCGCCGCCGCCGGCCGCCGGTCATCATCGCCAGCCATTCGCGCCAGGCCAGGCGGAATTCGTGGCGGGCGAACCAGCCGAGATGGGCGGTCGAGCTCACGCGGCCGCCGCTTCGGTATCGACCAGCGCGATGAACATGTCCTCGAGGGTGGTGTCGTTGCGGCCGTTCTGCGCGCGCAACTCGGCCAGCGTGCCCTCGGCGATCAGCCTGCCAGCGGCGATCACCCCTATCCGGTCGGCCATGCGCTCGGCGACTTCGAGAATATGGGTGGTCATGATCACGGTGCAGCCGGTGCGGACGCGCTCCTGCAACAGCCCCTTGACGTGACGGGCCGACAGCGCGTCGAGGCCGGTCAGCGGTTCGTCGAGAATGATCAGGCGCGGATCGTGCACCAGCGCGCCGGCGAGCGCCACCTTCTGGCGCATGCCCTTGGAGAAGCCTTCGCAGCGCTCGTTGAGATGCGGCTCGAGCCCGAGCGAGATCAGGAGATTGCGTGCCGACTTCTCCGATGTGCGGGGATCGATGCCCCACAGCCCGGCGACGAATTCGAGATATTCCAGCGGCGTCAGCTTGTCGTAGATCATCGGCTCGTCGGACACCCAGGCCATGATCTGCTTGGCGGCGACCGGATCGGCCAGCGCATCGATGCCGAGGATCGACACCGAGCCGGCATCGGGTCGCAAGAGCCCGGCCACCATGCGCAGCGTCGTGGTCTTGCCGGCGCCGTTCGGACCGAGCAGCGCATAGAACTCGCCGATCCGGATGGTGAGATCGAGCGCGTCGACCGCCGGGCGGTCAAAACGCTTGGTTAACCCTCGCAGGGCCAGTGCGGACAGTTGCGATGTCATGATGTGGTGGCGATCCGGGAGTTCGCTCGTCGGTTGCGTGACCTTGGACAAAAACCGTTTCGGTGCAGTGAATCGCACGGGGCAAATCGAACGCGATATCCGTATTAGTCCGTGCTGCGGCATATCTCCGTAAATGTGATGATACAGCCGGATCACCGGTTTGTTGACAGGGATCGGGCGTTTTGGCTCAATCCGGGCGGACATAGGCGGCTTTCAGCGCTTCCGACACAAGGGCGTGAAGGCGGGATGCACGAGCGATCGGTAAGAATCGCAGGGCATCGGGGAGGGAACGATGCTGGACTTCGTTCAGCAGCTCGTCAGCGGCATCGCGCTCGGCTGCGTTTACGGCCTGATCGCGCTCGGCTTCGTGCTGGTCTACAAGGCAACCGAGGTCGTCAATTTCGCGCAAGGCGATTTGATGATGCTGGGCGGCTTTTTCGCCTTCACATTCATTGGCATGCTCGGGCTGAATTACTGGGTCGGCTTCGCCGGCGCGGTGATATGCATGGCGCTGTTCGGCATGCTGGCCGAGCGGGTCGTGGTGCGGCCGATCCTCGGCTATCCGCAATTCTCGATCATCATGGCGACGATCGGGCTCGGCTATTTCCTGCGCTCGGTGGCCGGCATGATCTGGGGCACCGACGATTTCAAGATCGAGACGCCATTCAGCCAGGGCGTGCTGCGGATCGGCAGCCTGGTGCTGGCCTATGACAAGCTGTCGGTGATCGCGGCGACCATCATCCTGTGCGCGCTGCTCTATCTGTTCTTCAACCGCACCACGCTCGGCACCGCGATGCGCGCCAGCTCCGAGAACATGCTGGCTGCCTATTACATGGGCATCCCGGTCAAGCGCGTGGTCTCGATCGTCTGGGCGATCTCGGCCGCGGTCGCGACCTGCGCCGGCGTGTTGCTGGCGCCGATCACCTTCATCCATTCCAATGTCGGCCTGGTGCTGGGGCTGAAGGCGTTTCCGGCCGCCGTGCTCGGCGGTTTCGGCTCGATCCCCGGCGCGGTGGTCGGCGGCGTCCTGATCGGCGTGATCGAGAGCATGGCCGGCTTCTATCTGCCGCAGGGATGGAAGGACGTCGCGCCCTACATCGTGCTGCTCGCGGTGCTGCTGCTCAAGCCCGAAGGCCTGTTCGGCCTTCATGTCCGCAAGAAGGTTTAGAGCATGATCCGGAAAAGTGGAGGCCGGTTTTCCGACAAGATCATGCTCAAACAAAGAGACGAGATCATGATGCGATCAAATCGCATCATGATCTAGGGAGCAAGAATGCGATTTCTCTTCAAGACCGACTATGAAGACGACATCAGGCTGTTCCCGCATTCCGGCTACGTCTATTCCTACGGCTTGCTGCTCGCGGTGCTGGTGATCGCGCCCTACGTGCTGTCAAGCTACCTGATGAGCCAGCTTGTCTTCGTCTGCATCTATGCGACCGTCGGCGTCGGGCTGATGATCCTGACCGGCTTCACAGGGCAGGCCTCGCTCGGCCATGCCGCGTTTCTGGCGATCGGCGCTTATACCGCGGCCTATCTGCAGCAATTCAACGTGCCGTTTCCGGTCTACTTCCTCGCCG
Source organism: Bradyrhizobium sp. NAS96.2 (assembly GCF_001908235.1). Lineage (GTDB taxonomy): Bacteria > Pseudomonadota > Alphaproteobacteria > Rhizobiales > Xanthobacteraceae > Bradyrhizobium. Next base: position 4,794 of record NZ_LGHK01000051.1, on the reverse strand, counting down.
CGGGACTGCTGACCGGCGTGGTCGGCGCGCTGGTCGGATTTCCGGCGCTGCGGCTGCAGGGCATCTATCTCGTGATCGCGACGATCTCGTTTGCCTTCATCGTCGAGGAGATCATGGCGCGCTGGGAGAGCGTGACCAACGGCAATGAGGGCATGCGGGTCAAGGCCATGCAACTGCTCGGCGCCACGGTGTCGCGCGACGGCCCGACCTTCTATTATCTCTGTCTTGCGGTGCTGGTGCTGACCATCGTCGGCACGCTCAACCTGCTGCGCTCGCCGACCGGGCGCGCCTTTGTCGCGATCCGCGACAGCGAGACCGCGGCGCGCAGCATGGGCATCAATGTCGCGCTCTACAAGGTGAAGTCGTTCGCGATCTCGGCCGCGATCACCGGCTTTGCCGGCGTGCTGTTCGCGCACAAGCTGTCCTTCATCTCGCCGGAGATGTTCACGTTGCAGCTCTCGATCGAGTTCATCATCGTGATCCTGATCGGCGGCACGTTCAGCCTGCACGGCGCGGTGCTGGGCGCGATCTTCCTGGTCATGATCGATCCGTTTCTGACCTACCTGAAGGACGACATGCCCGGCGTAATCGCAGGCGTCGCGGCAACGCTCGGCGCCGGCGCCGAGCGCGCCGGCCACATCCAGGATGCGGTCGCGGCCTTTGCCTCCGCCAACGGGCTGAAGGGCGCGATCTACGGCGTCATCATCGTGGTGTTCGTGCTCTTTGAACCTCTGGGACTCTATGGCCGCTGGCTCAAGATCAAGCTCTTCTTCCAGCTGTTCCCGCTGTACAAGCGCGCGACCTTCAAGCGGCAGAAGATCTATGTGAAATCGGAGCGGAACAGATGAGCTATTTCCGCGCCGAGAACCTGTCGCTGCATTTCGGTGGCCTCAAGGCGGTCGATGCCGTCAGCTTCGCGGTCGAGAAGGGCGAGATCCTCTCGATCATCGGGCCGAACGGCGCCGGCAAGAGCTCGATCTTCAACCTGATCTCGCGGATCTATCCGCCGACCTCGGGCAGGATCTTCTTCGAGGACCAGGACATCACCCAGCAGCCGGCCTACGACATCGCGAAACTCGGCATCGCGCGCACCTTCCAGAACATCGAGCTGTTCGAGAATGCGACCGTGCTGAGCAATCTCTTGGTCGGGCGCCATCGCCATTCCACCACCCGGCTCTGGCAGGAGCTGCTGTTCCTGCCGAGCGTGCGCGCCGGCGAGAAGGCGCATCGCCGCCGGGTCGAGCAGGTGATCGAATTCCTCGATCTCGAGCCCTACCGCGACAAGCTGATCTCGGGCTTGCCTTACGGGGTGCGCAAGGTGATCGAGCTGGCGCGCGCGTTGTGCTCGGAGCCGAAGCTGATCCTGCTCGACGAGCCGTCGTCCGGCCTCAATGTCGAGGAGACCGACGACATGTCGTTCTGGATCCGCGACATGAAGAGCGAGCTCGGCATCACCGTGCTGATGGTCGAGCACGACATGACGCTGGTCAACCGCGTCTCCGATCGCGTGATCGCGCTGAACTACGGCCGCGTGCTGGCGATGGGCTCGCCGTCCGAAGTGCAGCACCATCCCGACGTCGTCGCAGCCTACCTCGGCGCATGAGGATGATGCCATGAGCACATCGGACATCATCCTGAAGCTTTCCAACATCGAAAGCTATTACGGACCGATCATGGCGATCCGCGGCATCAGCCTCGAGGTGGCGCGAGGCCAGATCGTGACGCTGCTCGGCGCCAACGGCGCCGGCAAGACCACGGTGCTGAAGACGATCTCCGGCATCCTCGATCCGCAGAAGGGCTCGATCGAATTTTTGGGCAAGCCGATCCAGCGCATGGAGGCCGACCGGATCGTGCGGCTCGGCCTCAGCCATGTGCCGGAGGGGCGCGAGGTGTTTCCGTTCCTGTCGGTGCGCGAGAACCTGATGATGGGCGCCTATCTGCGCAAGGACCGCGACGGTGTGGCGCAGGACCTCGAACGCGTCTACGGCTATTTTCCCCGGCTGAAGGAGCGGCTCGGCCAGCCGGCCGGACAGCTTTCGGGCGGCGAGCAGCAGATGCTGGCGATCGGGCGGGCGCTGATGAACCGGCCGACGCTGCTGCTGCTGGACGAGCCGTCGCTTGGGCTGTCGCCGATCCTGGTGAAGGAGATCTTCACCATCATCCGTCGCGTCAACGAGGAGCAGGGCATGTCGATCCTGCTGGTCGAGCAGAATGCCAAGATCGCGCTGGAGACGGCGCATTACGGATATGTGCTGGAGATCGGCCGCGTCGTCATGAACGACACCTGTGAGCGGCTGCTCAATTCACCCGATATCCAGGAGTTCTATCTCGGCGCCAAGGAAGCCGGCGCGCGGGGTGAGCGGCGCTGGAAGAAAAAGAAGACCTGGCGTTAGGGAAGACTTGGCGTTGAAGGCCCGGCGCTGAGGAAGATTTGGTGCTGACTAAAGTTGGTTTGGCACTGAGAGCGAGTTGGAGCTAGATTTCGGGCCTGTTTCGCCAACAAGACCGGCAGCCGAGCCGGCGCGCGAAGCAGGCGGCAGAGGAGGGAGCGCGCATGGCAGGACCAGCGGTGCTGACGGTCGCCGACACGATCGCGAGGAGCTTTCTGCTCGCGGTGCAAACGCGTGGCGACAGGCCCGCGATCCGCGAAAAGAAGTTCGGCATCTGGCAGCCGACCAGCTGGCGCGAATGGCTGCAGATCTCCAAGGACATCGCCTTCGCCCTGCATGCGACCGGCTTCCGCCCCGGCGACGTCGCCTCGATCATTGCCAACGCGGTGCCGGAATGGGTCTACGCCGACATGGGCATCCTGTGCGCCGGCGGCGTGTCCTCCGGCATCTATCCGACCGATTCGGCGGCGCAGGTCGAATACCTCGTCAACGATTCCCGCACGCGGGTGATCTTCGTCGAGGACGAGGAGCAGCTCGACAAGGTGCTGACCTGCCGGTCGCGCTGTCCGACCTTGGAAAAGGTGGTCGTGTTCGACATGGAGGGCCTCAGCGGCTTCTCCGATCCGATGGTGCTGTCGCTTGCCGAGTTCACGGCGCTCGGCCGTAATCATGCGCAGGGCAACGACGCCCTGTGGGATGAAATGACCGGCAGCCGCACCGCCTCCGATCTCGCGATCCTGGTCTATACGTCGGGTACCACGGGCCCGCCGAAGGGCGCGATGCACTCCAACCGCAGCGTGACGCACCAGATGCGCCACGCCAACGACCTCTACCCCTCGACCGACAGCGAGGAGCGGCTGGTGTTCCTGCCGCTCTGCCACGTCGCCGAGCGGGTCGGCGGCTATTACATCTCGCTCGCGCTCGGCTCGGTGATGAATTTTGCCGAGAGCCCGGAGACGGTGCCGGACAATCTGCGCGAAGTGCAGCCGACCGCATTCCTCGCGGTGCCCCGGATCTGGGAGAAGTTCTATTCCGGCATCACCATCGCGCTGAAGGATGCGACCCCGTTCCAGAACTGGATGTATGCCCGCGCGCTCGCGATCGGCAACCGGATGACCGAATGCCGGCTGGAGGGCGAGACGCCGCCGCTGTCGCTGCGGCTCGCCAACCGCGCGGCCTACTGGCTGGTGTTCCGCAACATCCGCCGCATGCTCGGGCTCGACCGTTGCCGGATCGCACTGACGGGCGCAGCGCCGATCTCGCCGGATCTGATCCGCTGGTATCTCGCGCTCGGCATCGACATGCGCGAGGTTTACGGCCAGACCGAGAATTGCGGCGTCGCGACCATGATGCCGGCGGATCGCATCAAGCTCGGCTCGGTCGGCAAGGCCGCGCCCTGGGGCGAGGTGATGATCTGCCCGAAGGGCGAGATCCTGATCAAGGGCGACTTCCTGTTCATGGGCTATCTCAACCAGCCGGAGAAGACCGCCGAGACGATCGACGCGAAGGGCTGGCTGCACACCGGCGACGTCGGTGCGATCGACAATGAAGGCTATGTCAAGATCACCGACCGGATGAAGGACATCATCATCACCGCAGGCGGCAAGAACATCACGCCGTCCGAGATCGAGAATCAGCTCAAATTCTCGCCCTACGTCTCGGACGCGGTCGTGATCGGCGACAAGCGGCCGTATCTCACCTGCCTGATCATGATCGATCAGGAGAATGTCGAGAAATACGCCCAGGACCAGGACATCCCCTTCACCAACTATGCGAGCCTGTGCCGTGCCCGCGAGATCCAGGACCTGATCCACCGCGAGGTCGAGGCGGTCAACGCCAAGTTCGCGCGCGTCGAAACCATCAAGAAATTCTATTTGATCGAACGCCAGCTCACGCCCGAGGACGAGGAACTGACGCCGACCATGAAGCTGAAGCGCAGTTTCGTGAACAAGCGCTACGCGGCCGAGATCGACGCCATGTATGGCGAACGGGCGGTGGCATAGAGCATGATCCGGAAAAGTGTGAAGCGGTTTTCCCTCGCGACAAACGCACGGCGTTTGCGCGGAGATCATGCTCAAGGAGAGAGCCGGGAATAGATTGGCGAAGGAGCGAGCAGGCCCGACCCTTCGCTCAACATGGGCCATGTTAAGGAGGAGACTGCAATGTCGAAATCGCTGAAGGCGCTGGGCCTTGCGGTGAGCGCGCTGGCGCTGACCTGTCTGCCGGCCGCAGCCCAGACCAAGGTCACCAACGAAGGCATCTCGCCGACCGAGATCGTGATCGGAACGCATCAGGATTTGTCCGGCCCGATCAAGGTCTGGGGCGTTCCGGTGTCGAACGGCATGAAGATGGCGGTTGAGGAGATCAACGCCAGCGGCGGCATCAACGGCCGCAAGATCAAGAT
>NZ_LGHK01000050.1 GCF_001908235.1 Bradyrhizobium sp. NAS96.2 | reverse complement strand
GGCGGCCAAGGCGGGCTGGGGCGGCAAGCTGCCTGCGGGGCGCGGACGCGGCGTGTCGCTGCAGTTCGTGTTCGGCAGCTACCTTGCGCAGATTGCCGAGGTCGAGGTCGCCAAGGACGGTTCGGTCCGCGTCCATCGCGTGGTCTGCGCGATGGATTGCGGGACCGTCGTCAATCCCGACACGGTGCAGGCGCAGCTGCAGAGCGGCATCAATTTCGGCGTCACCGCCGCGCTCTACGGCGAGATCACGCTGAAGGACGGTCGCGTCGAGCAGACCAATTTCGATAGCTACCAGATGCTGCGCATCGATCAGGCCCCGGCCATCGAGGTCCATATCGTACCGAGCACCGAGCCGCCCGGCGGCATGGGCGAGACCGGGACCTCGGGAATCGTGCCTGCGATCAGCAATGCGATCTTCGCGGCGACGGGAAAACGGCTGCGCAAGATGCCGGTCGATCCGGCGGTGTTGAAGCAGGCGTGAGGCGGCAGCGGCACCACTGGCGCGATCGTGAAGTCGCACGGATTTGCAGGTTCCGCTGATCCGTGCGACAAGCGGGCATGCATGTGAGGCGGCTCGTCAATCTCTGGATTCTGCTGTTCGTCGCGGCCGGGCTGTTGCTCGCGCCCGTGGCGCCGGCGTTTGCCCGGATGATGCCCGATGCATCGGCCGCCACGATGCAGGCGATGTCTGACCATCAGGCCATGTCGGACCACGCAATGTCCGGCCACGCAATGTCCGACATGGCCATGTCCGACGAAGCCATGTCGGGGCAGGCGATGGCGGACAACATGCCGTGCTGTCCGGACCAGACCAAGAGCAAGGGTTGCGACGATTGTCCGTTCCTTGCGCTGTGCATCCTCAGCGTCTCGCTGCCGGCGCCCGGCGGCGCGATGTCGCTGATCGCGCGCGAGCCGTCGCAAAACGTCTTTGCGGCGGGCGACGACCGTCTGCTCGACGGACTCGGCGCCAAGCCTCCGGATCATCCGCCTCGAACCAACGTCTGACAGGCGCTGAAAGCGCCTGATCGCTGACGCGCGCGTCCGATAGCGCGCGTGTCGCTGCATGCCGCTCACGCGGTTCATCAGACGTATCGAGGAATCATACCCATGAAGTCTTTCCACCTCGCGCGCGCCGCTGTGGCCGCGTTGATCGGCGTTGCCCTGACCCATGTGCCCGCCCACGCCGAGATCAAGAACTACGAATTCCAGCTGGTGCAGCCGACCGTCAAGGCCGGGGCCGATCGTATCGTCACGGTTCGGCTGGTCGACAAGAGCACCGGAAAATCCGTCTCCGACGCGGTCATCTTCTCGACCCGGCTCGACATGGCGCCCGACGGCATGCAGGAGATGGCCACCAAGGTGACGCCGATGCCGGGCACCGAGCCCGGCACCTACCGGTTCAAGGCGACCTTCGGCATGGCCGGCCGCTGGCAATTGTCGCTCGGCGCCAAGGTGCAGGGCGAGACCGGCTCGGTCGAGAACAAGCTCGTCGTCACGGCCGAGCAATGAGCCGCCGAGCAACGAGGCCCTTGATATGGGCTGGCGCTGCTGCTGCGATCGCGGCAGCGGCAGCCGTCGCATGGACCGCCCGCGGTTTGCCGCCGCGCCCCTCGACCGCTGCCATCGTCTCTGCCGTGCAGGCGGCGGAGACGACTGCGCCGATCTATTACCGCGATCCCGACGGCAAGCCGCTCTACTCGGCGACGCCGAAGCAGACGGCCGACGGGCGCGACTATCTGCCGGTGTTCCCGGACAGCGATGCGCAATCCGGCGAGCCCGAACAGCCGGCGAACGCGAAGTCCGCGGCCGCGAAGAGCGAGCGCAAGGTCAAATATTATCGCAATCCGATGGGGCTTGCCGACACCTCGCCGGTGCCGAAGAAGGACTCGATGGGGATGGATTACATTCCCGTCTATGACGGCGACGACAGCGACGATGGTTCGATCACGCTGTCACCCGGCAAGATCCAGCGCAGCGGCGTGAAGTCCGAAGCCGCGCAGATGCGCCGCATCCGCACCCTGGTCCGCGCGCCCGGCACGATCCAGCTTGACGAACGCCGCGTCTCCGTCATCGCGATGCGCGCCGAGAGCTATGTGCAGAAGGTCGCCGACGTCACGACCGGCAGCCGGGTGACAAAAGGGCAGCCGCTGATGGAGGTCTATAGCCCGGCGATATCGTCCGCCGCGGCCGAATATGTCGCGACCATCACGTCGAAGGCGACCGCGGGTATCGAGCCCTACGGGCGAGGCTCCAAGCAGCGGCTGACCAATCTCGACGTTCCCGATGCCGTCATTGCCGACATGGAGAAGAGCCGCACCGTTCCGATCGCCATTCCGTGGTCGTCGCCGCGCGACGGCATCGTGCTGCAACGGGCCGCGATCGAGGGCATGCGCGCGCAGCCGGGCGACGTGCTGTTCCGGATCGCCGATGTCTCTGTGGTGTGGGCGCTGGTCGATGTCGCCGAACGCGACCTCGGCAATATCGTGGTCGGGCAAACGGTCACGGTGCGGGCGCGCAGCTATCCCGGCCGCAATTTTGCGGGCCAGATCAGCGTGATCTATCCGCACGTCAACAAGGAGACGCGCACCGCGCGGGTGCGGATCGACCTGGCGAATGCCGATCTCGCGCTGTTGCCCGACATGTATGTCGACGCCGAGATCGACACCGGCAGCGCGGCGCCGGTGCTGTCAGTGGCCGACAACTCCATCCTCGATACCGGCAGCCGACAGACAGTGCTGCTCGACCGCGGCAACGGACGGTTCGAGCCGCGCGAGGTGAAACTCGGACGGCGCGGCGACGGCTATGTCGAAATCCGCGACGGCATCGCCGAGGGCGATGCGATCGTTACCTCAGCCACTTTCCTGATCGACGCCGAGAGCAATCTAAAGGCGGCGATCAAGGGCTTTGCCGAGGCCGGCGCGAAGCCGGCGGCGGGCGAGGGCGCGATGATGGATGGAGGCAAGCCATGATTGCCCGCGTCATCGCCTGGTCGGCACGCAATCTGCTGCTGGTGCTGTTCGGCACCGGCTTCGCGGCGGCAGCAGGTCTCTATGCGTTGTTGCACCTGCCACTGGACGCGATCCCCGATCTCTCGGACACCCAGGTCATCGTCTACACCGAGTATCCAGGGCAGGCGCCGCAGGTGATCGAGGACCAGGTCACCTATCCCTTGACCACGGCGATGCTGACGGTGCCGAAGTCGAAGGTCGTGCGCGGCTTCTCGTTCTTCGGCGTGTCCTTCGTCTATGTCATCTTCGAGGACGGCACCGACATCTACTGGGCGCGCTCGCGTGTGCTCGAATTCCTCAACAGCGCGGCGTCGCGGCTGCCGGCCGGCGTGTCGCCGACCATCGGTCCCGACGCGACCGGCGTCGGCTGGGTCTACCAATATGCCGTGATGTCGAAGCAGCTCAATCTCGCCGACACCAGAACGATCCAGGACTGGAATCTGAAATTCGCGCTGGCCAAGGCCGAAGGCGTCGCCGAGGTCGCAAGCGTCGGCGGCTTCGTCAAGCAATACAATGTGATCCTCGATCCGCAACGGATGCGCGACCGCGGCGTCACCATGCAGCGGATGCGCGATGCGATCCGCGCCAGCAATGCCGATGTCGGCGGCCGCACCGTCGAGCTCTCCGAATTCGAATACGTCATCCGCGGCAAGGGCTATCTGAAAGACATCAACGACCTCGGCAATGTCGTGCTGAAGACCGACAACGGCACGCCGGTGCTGCTGCGCGACGTTGCCCGCGTCGAGCTCGGCCCCGATGAGCGGCGCGGCATCGCCGAGCTGAACGGCGAGGGTGAGGTGGCCAGTGGCATCGTGCTGCAGCGCTTCGGCATGAATGCGCTCGACGTGATCGAGAACGTCAAGAAGCGGTTCAGGGAGATCGCGACCAGCCTGCCGAAATCGGTCGAGATCGTGCCGGTCTATGACCGGTCCAACCTGATCTATGCGGCGATCGAGACGCTGAAGCGCACGCTGTTCGAGGAGAGCGTGGTGGTCGCGCTGGTCTGCATTGTGTTCCTGCTGCATGTGCGCAGCGCGCTGGTAGCGATCCTGATGCTGCCGGTCGGCGTGCTGATGGCGTTCGGCGCGATGAAGTTTTTCGGGATCGGCTCCAACATCATGAGCCTCGGCGGCATCGCGATCGCGATCGGCGCCATGATCGATGCGGCGATCGTGATGATCGAGAACGCGCACAAGCACCTGGAGCGCGCCGAGCCCGGCCGGTCGCGGGTCGCGATCCTGATCGAGGCTGCGGCCGAAGTGGGGCCGGCGCTGTTCTTCAGCCTGCTGATCATCACCGTGTCGTTCATGCCGATCTTCACGCTGGAATCGCAGGAGGGGCGGCTGTTCTCGCCGCTCGCCTTCACCAAGACGTTTGCGATGGCGGCGGCGGCGCTGCTGTCGGTGACGCTGGTGCCGGCGCTGATGGTGATCTTCGTGCGCGGCAGGATCATTCCCGAGCACAAGAACCCGATCAACCGCTTGCTAATCTGGATCTACCGTCCGGTCATCAACGGCGTGTTGCGGGCCAAGACGCTGGTGATCCTGCTGGCGCTCGCCGCGCTCGCCGTGACGGTCTGGCCGGCGCGGCAGCTCGGCACCGAGTTCATGCCCGATCTCAACGAGGGCACGCTGCTCTATATGCCGACCACGCTGCCGGGCATCTCGGTGACCAAGGCATCCGAGCTGATGCAGACCCAGAACCGCATCATCAAGAGCTTTCCGGAGGTCGCCTCGGTCTATGGCAAGGCCGGCCGCGCCGCCACCGCGACCGATCCGGCGCCGTCGGAGATGTTCGAGACCGTCGTCAACCTCAGGCCGAAGCAGGAATGGCGCAAGGGCGTCACCCTCGACGGCCTGATCGCCGAGATGGACAAGGCGCTGCAATTCCCCGGCGTCTCCAACGCCTGGACGATGCCGATCAAGGCGCGCATCGACATGCTGTCGACCGGCATCCGCACCCCTGTCGGTGTCAAGGTGATCGGCCCCGATCTTGGCACGATCGACAAGCTCGCGCGCCAGGTCGAGCAGGTGCTCAAGACCGTGCCGGGAACGTCGTCGGCCTATGCCGAGCGCGGCCTCGGCGGCTACTATCTCGAGATCATCCCGAACCGCGAGGCGCTGGCGCGTTACGGCATCGCGGTGCAGGACGTGCAGGACACGATCGCCACCGCGCTCGGCGGTCAGAGCGTGACCACGACGGTCGAGGGGCGGCAGCGCTTCACCGTCAACATGCGCTATCCGCGCGATTTGCGCGACAATCCCAGCGCGATCGCCGGCGACATCCTGGTGGCGATGCCGGCAGGCGGCGCGGTGCCGCTCGGCGAGGTCGCCAATGTCGTGCCGGCGCGCGGCCCGAGCTCGATCCGGACCGAGAACGGGCAGCTTGCGACCTACATCTATGTCGACATCCGCGAGCGCGATCTCGGCGGCTACGTCGCCGACGCACAGCGCGCGGTACAGGCCGCCGTCCAGTTTCCGCCCGGCACTTATCTGGTGTGGAGCGGGCAATACGAATATCTCGAACGCGCCGCCGCGCGGCTCAGGATCGTGGTGCCGGTGACGCTCTCGATCATCTTCCTGTTGCTCTACCTCAACTTCCGCTCGGTGGCGGAGACCATGATCGTGATGCTGTCGCTGCCGTTCGCGCTGGTCGGCGGGCTCTGGCTGATGTGGGCGCTCGGCTTCAACCTGTCGGTTGCGGTCGCGGTCGGCTTCATCGCGCTGGCCGGCGTCGCCGCCGAAACCGGCGTCGTGATGCTGATCTATCTCAACCACGCGCTGGAGGAGGCGAAAGCGCGCTGTGCCGCCGAACGGCGAACGCTCGGCCGCGACGATCTGCATCGCGCGATCATCGCGGGCGCGGTCGAGCGCGTCCGGCCGAAGATGATGACGGTGGTCGCGATCATGGCCGCCCTGCTGCCGATCATGTGGAGCACCGGCACCGGCTCCGAGATCATGCAGCGCATCGCAGTGCCGATGATCGGCGGCATGATCTCCTCGACCTTGCTGACGCTGATCGTGATCCCCGCGATCTTCGCCATCGTGAAGGGCATCGAGATCAGGGCGAAGGTGTCGGAACGAGAGATTGCTGCAACCGCCGCCTGCCAGCAGCCGCAGTTGTGACCGGGACAACGCATTTCTTGAAATGGAGAATCCAATGAAGAGTTTCACCAGAACCTGCATCGCGCTCGTTGCGCTGTCGGCCGCGGCTGGGCCGTCACGCGCGCACGACAAGCACGGTCACGAAACCTATTCGGCGGGCGAGCCCGGCGATCCCAGCAAGCCGTCGCGCACCGTCGAGGTCGAGATGAAGGAGATGGAGTTCACGCCGTTCCGCATCGAGGTCAAGCGCGGCGAACAGATCCGCTTCGTGATCAGGAATGCCGGCACCGAGGATCATGAATTCCTGCTCGCGACCACCGCAGAGAATTTGAAGCATGCAGAGGTGATGAAGAAGCATCCGCATATGGAGCATGACGATCCGAACGGCGTCCGTCTCGCGCCGAAGAAGAGCGCCGAGATCGTCTGGAAGTTCACCAAGCCCGGAACGTTCGAATATTCCTGCATGATCCCCGATCACCGCGACTACGGGATGACCGGCCGCGTCATCGTGAAATGAAATCAACAATGAACGAAAGGACAACGACGATGAATGGGATCACCAGAACGGCAGGCGCGGTCACGCTCGCCTTGGCGCTGACATTTGGCGCGGCGTTCGCGCAGGCCGCTGATATCAATGGCGAGGTCAAGAAGATCGACGAGGGCGCGGGCAAGATCACGCTCAAGCATGGCCCGGCCAAGAGCCTCGGCATGGAGGAGCCGATGACGATGGTCTACCGGGTCAAGGATCCCGCGCTGCTCAAGCAGGTGAAGGTCGGTGACAAGGTCAGGTTCGAAGCCCAGGAGGGCGACGGCGGCTACACCGTCACGGCGATCCAGAAGGCGAAGTGAGACGATGACCGGCGTCGCGGCGCGCGCGATGCCGGTCGATCGCACCGCATGGTCAGGTGCTCATTGGCCGCCGCATGCGGCATCGCCGCAGCATTTTCCGTCCGCCCGGACCGGAGGGCAGGGCACCGAGCCGTAGGAGCAGAACACGCAGCAATCGCCGGCCTTCGGCTTGAGGCGGGTGCCGCAGCCCGCGCAGTCGTAGAAGAACTGGCAGGCGTCGGTCGGCATGGTCTCGGCCTTGGCGAAGCCGCAAGCCGGGCAGGTCAGGGTGGAGACGAGTTGCATGTTGCCTTCGTAAGCTCTGCGCCTTGCGACCACAAGGACGAGGAAGGCCGCCGGCGAAAGCGGCCGCCTTCGATGATGTTAACTCTACCGCATCGGCGATCGGCGGCATTGGAACGCGATCGGCTCTGGCGCGTTGCTGTGCATCATTCGTGTGCAGAAGGCCCCCTCCATGACAGTCAACGCGGCAATACTGATGGTGGCATTGGCGCTGTCGGGAACCGTGTTGGCGCAGAGCTCCGGCCCGTCGGCCGGCTCGGCGGGAGCCGGGCAAGCCGCCAATGTGACCACCACCGGCCAGGCGCTGAACACCAGCAAGAAGACCGGCGACAGCGGCTCGCCGATCGAGAAGGCTGTGCGTCCGGCAAAGCCTGGAGAAGACGGCAACACGGTCGGCGCGAGCCGTCCGCAAAAGCCCGACCGGCGCCTCGAGCACTACCCGTAATAGGCCAAGGCTCGTTGGCTCCACTCATTCTACGGCGCAGCAAAAAGCCGGCGCAGTCGTTACGACCACGCCGGCTCATGTTGGACGGCAGGCCCGCTCAGTAAACCAGGCCAGTGCCCGGGGGCTTCTCCAGCGCCGCGGCGAGCGAGCGATATTCATCGCTGTTGGTGCCGGCGAGCTGGGCGATGCGGTTCAGATGGTACTGCGCCTGATCGCGGTTGCCCTGCTCGACCTGCCAGAGGCCGTAATACTGCCAGGTGCGCACATGGGCCGGATCTGCCTTCAGCGCGCGCTCGTACCAGATCTGCGAAACCCTGTAGTCGCCGAGCTTGCGATAGGAGTAGCCGATCAAATTGGCGACGTCGGCGCGGTCGTCCTGGCCGAGCGCCTTCAGCTGCTCGATCGCGGCGGTATAGTCGTGCTTGTCGTAGATCGTGGCATAGGCGGCGTGGTAGCCGGCCAGGAACTTCTGATCGTCGATCGCGGAGCTCTTGTCCTTCTTCGCCTTCTTGCCCTTGCTGCCGCTGTCGGACGCCGGCGGCGAGGGATTGTCGCCACCTGCGGCGTAGGCCGAGATGACCGGCCCGGCGGCGAGCGTCATCGAGAGCACTGCGAGGCCTAGAAACTTCGTCGTCTTGCTCATTCCTGGTTGCTCCTGATCGTTCCTGATCGTGCTCGGTAATCCTACACCCAAGCCTGCTGACTTGAACACCCAAGGGTGCAGAACATTCCCGGCCGATCCCACGATTGCGTGAGGCCTGCGAGGGCGGGCAACAAGGGCGGGCAACATGACCAAGATGTCATTCACATGAATGAATTCCGTCCATGTCCTTCAGAACGGGTTCAGTGCGCGGCCCCTAAGGTCACGTGCATTGATCGGTGAGGCCGACCATCCGGCCGGAGACCTCTCGATCCCGAAGAGGAGGACCACCATGTTGAAGACGATTTCCGCCGCGCTGCTCGCCATGTCCGTGATCGCAGCGCCCGCGCTCGCCGCCGAAACCGGCAAGACCGCAACCCCCGCGCCGGCGACCACCACCGCTCCGGCGACGACTGCCCCGGCGACCAAGGCCGCCCCCGTCATCAAGAGCGAGCAGGTCCCGTCGAAGGTGCGCAATGCCAACGCCAAGATGCACCACAAGCACTATGGCCATCACCGCCACCACAAGCACATGGGCATGCTGAAGGTGAAGGCGCCGAAGCACGCGACCAAGCACGTTCACGCCAAGGTCGCGACCAAGCACGTCGTGCCGGCCAAGCGCGGCTGATCGAGCACGGCTGAACTGATCTCGAATCTGATCCTGAGGGCGTAGTTCGCTCCACATTGCCCCGCTGCGCCCTCAGCGACAAAGGCAAAGCCTTTGCGCAGGGATCCAGAACCGGCCCGTCCGTCCATTGCTTCCCCAATGGCGGCGGGCCGGAGTGCGTCCAGGCTTCCGATCGGCGGCTGGCGCGGAAATAACCCAGTTGCGAATTCACTTCCGCCGCCCCCGGCGGTCCAGAGCCCCCGTTCCGATAGGAATCGGAACGGGAGCTTGGATTTTTGTTTTGACGCGTTTTCTTCACGCGAACCGGTAGCCACTTCGCTCGAAAACGCGCTAGTAGACGCGGCCGGGGCAACATGAAACAGCTGACTTTGCGGACTTCATCACAACTGGCGGCGATCCTGCTGCTCTCGATGCCGCTCGCCGGCTGTCTCACCAGCGATGACGGCGGCGGTTCGACCACGTTCACCGACGATCGCGGCGTTGCCAACCAGCCGTTTCCGGACCGCTACCGCGAGCAGATCGTGGCCTTCATGCGGACCTATCTGAACAATCCGGTCGGGGTCCGCGAGGCCGGGATCGCCGAGCCGGTGCAGCGCACGGTCGGCGGCCGGCTGCGCTACGTGGTCTGCCTGCGCTACAGCGCCAAGGATACCGACGGCAATTACCGCCTGGCGCGCGAGCGCGGCGTCATGTTCGTCGACGGCCGGCTCGACCGCATCCTCGACAACGCCGCCGAGCCCTGCGCCGGCGCGTCCTACGCGGCCTTTCCGGATCTGGAAAAAATGTCGCGCTAGGCATGATCCGGAAAAGTGCGAAGCGGTTTTCCCTCGCGACAAACGCGTAGCGTTTGCGCGGAGATCATGCCCACGCCATCGCGCGCGGCGGCTTGTCGCAGCCCTGATCGAAACGTTAGCGAACTCCGATCACTTTTCGGGGAGCGCTGAACTTCACCTTAGCCGTTTGCGACCTACATACAGCCGAAATACGGCTGCTTAACCGGCGAAAAAACCTTCTGTGCCAAGGAACAAACGGGCGGTGTTGCGACCCCGTTACAGCTCGGAAACATCACGGGTCCGGCATTGCCCCAAAGCAACCTAATTGGCGTCACGTTGTTTGGCTTAACAGCGCAGCGTTAGTAACGGGGATCAGAAATGAAGAAGTTTTTGCTCGGCACAGTCGCGCTGGCCGCCCTTGCGGGCCCGGCATTTGCGGCTGACATGCCGGCTCGCACCTATACCAAGGCTCCGCCGCCCTATACCGCACCGGCGCTCGTCTACAACTGGACCGGTTTCTATATCGGCGGCCATGTCGGCGGCGCGTTCACCGACGGCACCAACCTGATGGGCAGCGATGCGCGCTTCATGGGTGGCGTGCAGGGCGGCTTCGACTATCAGTTCGCGCCGAACTGGGTGATGGGCGTCGAGGCGCAGTACTCCTGGCTGCCCAGCTCCTCGAACAACAATGGCGTGCTGCTCCCGGGCGGGACGCTGGTGACCGGGAATACCGACCAGCTCGGCTCAGTGACCGGCCGCCTTGGCTACACCTGGGGTCCGGCGCTGCTCTACGCCAAGGGCGGTTATGCCTGGCGCGACAACAACAACATCACGGCGACGGTCGGTGGCGTGCCGGCGGCCTTCACCACCGATGGCGGCCACAAGGACGGCTACACGGTGGGTGCCGGCCTCGAATACATGTTCGCCCCGAACTGGTCGGCGAAGGCCGAATACCAGTACTACAATTTCGGCAAGTCCAACTTCACCAGCGGCCCGGCCGACCTCGTCGGTACAAGCTTCCGGAACGACGAGCATACCGTCAAGGTCGGGGTCAACTACCGCTTCGGCTGGGGCGGTCCGGTGGGCTCCCGCTACTGATCGCGGTTTCGTTGCAGCGAGATCAAAGGCCGGCCTTCGGGTCGGCCTTTTTTGCTGCCCCACGCCTGCCCATTCAGCCGGTGTTCACGCCTGATCGTGCAATGCAAAAAATAATTCCTGCATTGCACGGAACTTTCATCGTGATCCGTTATTATGCGATCGCCGGGCTGGTGGACAAACAAACATGCGTAGCTTTGCGTTAGGGCTGATCCTCTCTGCGGTCTCCGTGCCGTGCTTTGCCCAGACCATCCTCAAATCCGAACCCTTGGCGCTCGCGCCTTACGAGGTCGTGTTCGTGCAGGACTCGTCCTGCTCGGCCGGCAAGGTGCTCAAGGTGACGGGCGCGATCCGGGGCCTGCATCGGCGGAAGATCTGCGTGTCGCTCGCCGCCGAACAGGCCTCGCTGGCAACCGCGACGCCGTAGGGGGCAACGCGACCATCGCACCAGCACCCGGTTCGCCCATGCGCACCGGGCGATCTGCCATCCGTTAGTTCAGCCGCGGCTCCTGCCGCGCTTCGCGATCGGCATCGGCCTTGTTCTTGACCGGGTCCTCGTTCGGCTCGAGCTGGCAGGGCCGGATCTCGTAGTCATTGTCCAGCACCGGGCGCGGCGAGGCCTTTTTCTCTTCCGAGATGGCATCCACCACCAGCCCGGATTTCCTGGCGAGCTTCCAGACGTCGGCCTCGGTCGGATACGCCTTGCTTAGCTTGGCGTCTTGATAGAACAGCGCGTATGGCATTCGTCGTTTCCCCAATCCCCCGACAACGCCAATGGCCGCCCCGGGTTTCGGGGAAGATCACCTCGTTCCAATCACGGAACCGTGAGCTCGGATATACGGCAAGCATCTGAAAATATGGGTCATTTCGGCCCTTTCGTCGGAGAGCCTTGAGTCCTTAACGGGTCGTAAACTCGGGAAAAAAGAATCCCCGGGACTCTCCGGGTAGAATCGCCGGATGCTCCGACCCATGAGAGCGATCCACCAGTCCCCCTACGAACGCGTGCACCTCGCGCTTGCGGTTGCGCTGCTCGCGGCCTGCGCCGCGAACGTGGCGCTGGTCTGGTCCTGGCTCTAGCTTCTTGTTCACGCGAACCGATTGGCGCGCCCAGCGAAAACGCCGTGGCCGCGCCACGCCTGTAGCGATTGACGGCTCAGCCATTCCTTCCATCATTGCCGGCAGAACAAGTGCCCGCTGCGGTCTGCGCGGACGGGCCGCTCAGCGGGATGGAGCCGATATGATCGAGATGCTGAAGGAACGGGTCAACGGCGACGCCGGCCTGGTGCGGCGCGGCCGCTATCTCACCACGACATTCCTGCTCGAGATCGGCAAGACCGCCTGGCTGATCGCGATCCATGAGGGCCGGATCGTCGCGGTGACCCAGGGGCCGTTCGTGATGCCGTCGTCCTCGTTCGCGCTGCGCACCTCGGACGAGGAGTGGGACAGGTTCTGCGAGCTGAGGCCGCCGCCCGGCTCGAACGACCTGATGGCGCTGATCAAGCGCCGCGTGCTGAAGGCCGAGGGCGAGCTGCAGATCTTCATGGCGAACCTGCGCTACTTCAAGGAAGCGCTCGGCAAGCTGCGCCGCGAGGGAGCCGCCGCATGAGCGCCAAATTCGAGCCGATCATCGGCCGCTACATGCATCTCGAGCTGTCCGGCCGGGCGCACCGCGTCTATGTCGAGGAGGCGGGCGAGGGCACGCCGCTGCTCTGCCTGCACACCGCAGGCGCCGACGGGCGGCAATATCGCGGCCTGATGAACGATCCGCGCGTCACCCGCAACCATCGCGTCATCGCCTTCGACATGCCCTGGCACGGCAAGTCGTCGCCGCCGCAAGGCTGGCACGACGAGGAGTACCAGCTCACCTCGACGCAATACACAGCGATGATCCTCGCCGTGATCGACGCGCTCGAACTCGACAAGCCGATCGTGATCGGCTGCTCGATCGGCGGCCGGATCGCACTGCACCTCGCGCTCGAGCATCCCGAACGCTTCCGCGCCATCATCGGCCTGCAGGCCGGCGCGCATGTCGATCCCTATTACGACCTGAATTTCCTGCACCGGCCCGACGTGCATGGCGGCGAGGTCGCAGCCGCCATCGTCTCCGGCCTCGTTGGGCCCGACGCGCCCGACAGCGAGAGGTGGGAGACGCTGTGGCACTACATGCAGGGCGGGCCCGGCGTGTTCAAGGGCGACCTCTATTTCTACAAGATCGACGGCGACATCCGCGCCCGCGTCGCCGAGATCGACACCAGGCGCTGCCCGCTGTTCCTGCTGTCAGGCGAGTACGATTATTCCTGCACGCCGGCGGAGACGCTGGCGGTGGCGAATAGCATTGCCGGCTGCGAGGCCACCATCATGAAAGGCCTCGGCCATTTCCCGATGAGCGAAAATCCAGGCGAGTTCTTGCAGCATCTGCTGCCGGTGCTGGAGAAGATCGGCGGACGCTAGAGCGCTGGCGCCGCCTGTTCATGGTTTCGACTGCATACCCTGCAAAAAGCGAAGCGGGTTGAGCGGGCCAATCGGGATCAGTTCGAAGCTCATCATATGAGCTTTGCCCAAAGGCAGCTTTTCGAGCATCTCGTGCGCGACGGCCGGATCGGTGACGTTGATGATGAAGGCGACGCCAGGCCTTCCCTGGAGCGAGTACCACTGCTCGATCTTGCCATCGAGGTAGAGCTCGACGGTTTCGCGAACTTCCTCCGGCAGGACAGCGCGCACCTGCGATTGGTCGAAACCGGGATTGATGGTCCCGATCGCGAGAATTTTTGTCGTCGGCGTCGTTTTCATGGCGACTCCCTGCGCGTTTGCGGAATTGAAGCCGACAAGGCAGCCAACAACTGCCAATGCGGCGGCAGAAGCCAATTTCATGTTGTTTCCCCTCTGTGTGTCGCTCAGGCGATCGGGTGAACCCGTTGGCAGCGCATCGCCCGCAAGCCAGCCGGATCAGGCTTGAAGCGCTACGCCGTGATCTTGACAGGTTCGACCGGACAGGCCTGTGCGAGGCCGGAATCCAGCGCGTCCGGCATCGGAAAGCAACGATAATCGTGGCCCTCGACCGCGTGGCGGGATATGACAACTGCGCATCCACGCGTATGGCGTGAACCGGTTGCGCTGGAGGTTTTGATGCTTCCGAAAGCTGAAGCGGCATATTTCGCGATTGCCGATATTTCCGGCTACACCAACTTCCTCGCCGCGGTCGAACTCGACCATGCACAGGATATCATCGCCGATTTCATGGACGCGGTGGTCAAGGGGCTGCGCCCGCCGTTTCGCCTCGCCAAGTTCGAGGGCGACGCCGCATTCGTCTACTCGACCGGGACGATCGACGGCTCGCTGCTGCAGGACGCGATCGAGGGCGCCTATTTCAAGTTTCGCCGGCGCTTGCGCGACGTTCGCCAGGCCTCGACGTGCGAGTGCAAGGCCTGCGTTGCGATGGGCGATCTCGATTTCAAGTTCGTCGTCCATCACGGCGAGATGGTGAAGCAGAAGATGGGCGGCAGGGAAGAGCTCGCCGGCCGCGATGTCATCCTGGTCCACCGGCTGCTCAAGAACACGGTGAGCGAGAAGGTCGGCGGACACGCCTACGCGCTCTACAGCGATGCGGCGATCCGCGCCATGGGCGTCGATCCGGTGGCGCAAGGTCTCGTCCCGCACCAGGAAACCATCGACGTCATCGGCGATGTGACGTTGTGGGTCCGCGATCTCGAAGCCGCGTGGCAGCACGATGATGCGCAAACGCGGATGGAGGTGACGCGCGAAGACGCCTACGCGATCCTGGAATTCGACATCGCAGCGCCGCGGCAGACGGTGTGGGAATTCATCACCGTGCCGGGCAATGGCGGAAATGGTGGGACGCCGACGACATCATCGAGGAGTCAGGCAAGGGGCGACGTGGTATCGGCACCAAAAATCATTGCGCGCACGGCAATCATACCAACGTCGAGGAAACGCTCGATTGGCGACCGGTCGATTACTTCACGGTCGGCATCACGTTGCCGGTGCCCGGAGCGCCGCGGATTATCATGACCCGGGCCGTTCTGGACGGCCCAAACGGAACGTCGCGTTTCGAACTGCGCATCGCGAAGCCGAAGCCGAAGGACAAGGCGTTCCTCGATGGCGCTGCGGCCAAATTCGCCGAACGCATGACCCAGGCGGTGGCCGGCCTGCGATCGATGCTGGAAGGGCAGCAGCCTGCTCTCGCGGTGGAAGAGCCGGCGCTGACGCAATCGGGCGGACGCTTCCTGACCGAGCCGGTGAAGTCGGGCGCGCAGGGCTGAGAGCCGACAAACAGTTCGGAGAAGGGCGCCGGTTATTTACCGGAGCGTGGCAGTTCGCTGTTGTCGCGGATCGCGGCGCGGACCTTGGCCATGGTCGTGGTGCAGTATTCCTCGCGCTCCTTCAGGAAGCGTTGCTGCTGCGCTCGGAAATTGGCAACCCGTTCCCGCACCTCGGACCCGAAGTCGCCGCGGATGTCGAGTTTTGGGAAATGCGGCGGCTGCTCCGGCGGTGGGACCTCGACGACCGTCACCGCCAAGGGCGACGGAGCGGAGGGCAGGCCCTCGAGCACGGTCGGCACTGGAAGCGGGGGTGGCATGACGACCCTTGGGGCCTCCCTTGGGGCCTCGGCCGCAGGCTCGATCTCCGGCGCAACCTTGCTCTCCAAGGCGGCCTTTGTCTCCAGAGGGGCCTTTGTCTCCAAGGCTGCCTCCAATGCTGCCTCGAAGGCTGCCTCGGTCGAGGCCGGCTGCGGGGCGGGCGTCGCGGCGGTCCGCTGCGCAGACGCCGGCACCTCGGCGTCGGGCAGCTTGCCCTTCACCGACTGTACGAAGGCCATTGTCTGCGCGATCAGGAGATCGCGTTCTTTCATCCACTTCATGGCGCACCTTGAGCGCGCGGATTCCAGCAAAGCAACCGCGCGGAATCAAGCGCCGGCCATCATGATGGTTGACGAAGACGCCTGTTTCACAGGTGCGGTGACATAATTGTGACATTCCCGGGGCGGGAGGACCGTCAGCGCTGGCGGGGATTGGTGTTCGGGACGAACGGGGTACCGACGATCCGGACCGGCATCGGACGATCAGCCGGCGCTTGATTCGCAGCGGACCGGGGCGCGGTGTTGGCCGGCGCGGGTGCCGGATCGAGCAGGGCGACGATGCCGGCAGCGGCCACGCTGAGCAGCGTGAAGCTGCCCAGAAGCAGTAAATTGCGGTTGGCCTCGCGTAGCCTCATGCGGGGAAAATCGCCTGAGGGCGCATAATGTTCCGAACAAATCCTCAAGGCGTTTTCGCGCGGTTTGGACGCGGCTTGAGAAAGTGCCTCAGGGGCCGACCTGAATGCCTGGCGGCGTCCCAATCAGAGAATGAGCCAGGCGAGCCGCACCAGGATCGCGGCGGTGATGGCCCCCGGCAAGCGCCAGGCGGCCGATCTTGTGAAGGGTCGATATCTGCGACGGGTCGCGATGCGGTTGCCGATCCAGCCATCGGCCAAATCGCCGGATCGGCAGGCCCAAGATCGATCCGAGCAGAAAGAGGATGCCGTCGAGAGCTTCCAACCGTGTCCCTTGCGTGTGAATTTCCTGGCCGCGATACGTGAGCGGGGTTCGGCCAGCCTTAGTGGGTGGTCACTGCTTCGACGGGCGCCGGTTCGGCGCTCCGGGCCTCGATCAGGTCGGCGTAGCGGCCATACTCCTCGGCCATTTCGAGCAGCTTTTCGCGCACCGTGGCGTCGGTGACCTGGCGGGCCAGCCGTCGCGCCTGATCGGACTGGAAGCGGTAATGTGCTGTGTCGGACATGGTGGGCTCCTCACACATGTGTAAGGGCCATCCGGCAAAGGTTCATCAAGGCGTCATTGAAGGGTCTGGGGGCGTCCGGTCAGCGCGGTCGCGACCGCGTTCCCCGCTTTGTCCTCGCGGACCTCGACCTCGAACCAGCCCATCTCCTTCAGCTCGCGTGCCTTCTTCTCGGCCGCATCTTCGCTGTCGCGCTTCAGCACGATTTGGCTGGTGCCATCCCGGGCAAGGATCAAATAGGTCATTGGCTGAGTCCCATCCGACATTCTGCATACTCCGTTTTGGGCTGCAAGGACAGAAGCAAGACGAGGGATGGGTGAAGCTACGGGGATGATCCCACGATTCCTGCCAAGGCGCAGTGCTGCGGGTGCTGTTGTTCGCCCAACCACTGGCCCGGTTACCTGCTTGGCAGGCGCGATCGCTGTTGCCGTTCGGCAGACAGTGAGACGGATGAATGCCGGTGCGTAGCAGCGCGATCAATGATGTGAAGCGGCGGCCGTGGACCGGAATAGTACGGCTCTCTCCGTGCTTGTGGGGAATCAAGCGAAGCGCTTTGATTGAGTAGCAAGTGCGTGTTCGGATTGCTCCTGGGGACGACACTCGGCGTGAGCCGCAAAAAATCTGGATGGAGGACTCGATGCCCAGGCATTTCGGTTTGAAGGCAACATCCACAGCAGGACGGTCTGCATTCACGGGATCATCGCGAGATCTGCAGCAGCGGACTGCGTCGGCAGCAGCATCGAAGAACCAAGCTGCGGCCAGCGCACCACCAGCGTTAAAGCTCTCGTCCCCGCCCGCGGAGCTGCCGTACTCTCCCGCGAGCTGGCGGGGCTGCCGTGGTCGGCGGTCCATCTCGGTGGACTGAAGATCCACGCGACGAGGTATCGCCGCCCAGTCTTCATGACTGGGGCGGGTCGTATTTTTTCTCGCGCTTCAGGTCCATGCGCTCGATGCGTTCATCGATCAGCCGATTCAGCCTCTCGTCCTGCAGCGAATCCTTCCTGAACAGCCCGCCATGCAGACGATAGGCGAGGAGCAGCAGGACAACAGCCGCGCCCACGAGATAGTACGACCAGTCCATCGTCAGAACCGCGCCTGGCAGCCTCCATTTTCGCAATAGACCGAGGGTAGGGCGAGTTCGGGCGTCTTGTCCAACGCTAACCCGCGGCCGGGCCTGCCGAACATGTTTCGAAACATCAATAGGATGTACCAGGCGCAACATGGAGAGCGCCGGCGACGGGGCCCAGGCGGCGTTACCGGCGTGGAAGCGCAGGCCGGCTTAGTTGGAGCCCGCGAGGATGATCAGATTGTTGTAGACGGGCGTTGCGATGAAGGCGACCACATAGGCCATCTGGCGTTCGCTCTTGCCGCGCCACAGCATCCACATCACGAGATAGGTCAAGCCCAGCTTGGCAATCAGCCACCATTCACCCATCCACTCCTGAGTGAACCGCATGATCGGGTTCAGTTCACCCATTCCGCGCTGCAATATCTCGTTGGTGGTGATGAGATCCGAGTAGCCCATCAGCAGGGCTGAGACCAATAGCATTGCTTTCAGCAAAGATGTTCTCGCCCGCAACTGCTTTTCCGTCATCCGGTACCCGCCCGAAATCCGCGTGTGGCTCGTTGTTCCAACAATTTTGCGGAATGTTTTCAGCGAGCGCAAGCCTCCGCGACCTGGTTGTCCAACGGCAAGTCTTCGAGATCGCGCTGCAAACCGGGCGTTAGGCGGCGTGCGGTGGGCCAGCAGGGAGGGCTGGTGCCGGCTGAGGGGATTGAACCCCCGACCTTCAGTTTACAAAACTGCTGCTCTACCGCTGAGCTAAGCCGGCGACATGGAATGATTTGCGCGCTCGCATAGCAGACTTGGCGGGCCAGAGCCAGAACCTGGGGGCCACAACCCGGGAGGCCGACGGCCCCTTTCACCCCCACCGGCAGGCGGCAAAAAGGCGGCCCGAAGGCCGCCCTTTGCGCCGTCACCGTTGCGCCTGAGCTATTGGCAAGGGTGCTGGCGGCCGTCGCTGCCGCGGAACCAGGTGCCGGGGGTGCAGACAAAGCCGTTCTGCCGCGCATATTCCTCGCCGCCCATCGGGGCACGTCCATAATAGTCGGGGCCGCCGAACGGGGCGGTGGCGATCGCAGCCGCCGTGCCGACCGCGCCGCCGACCACGCCGGCCGCGACGCCGACGGGGCCGGGGTCATACCGGTTGTAGCTGCCTTGCCAGTCACGGTCCCGCCGATAGCTTTGGTGGCGATAGGTGGTGCGCGTGGTGCCCGGTGCCATGGTCTGGCATCGAGCGTTCGGGTCGGCATTCGAGCAGCGCGCGGCGGTACCGATGGTCTGTTGCGCCATCGCGGGGCCGGCCAGTACCGAGGCGAGCAGGGCTGCTGCGCCCAGGAAGGCGCCGCGCATCTTGAGCTGTGTCATGCAAGGTCTCCTCTCGTCGTTGTGACGAGCTAATCTCGCTGTCTGGCTCTCGTTCCGGCTCGGCCTTGCCTCGCGTTCAAACCGATGTGAAGTTCCGCTCTCTCTTCCTGGCGCATGATGCGTTCATGCTGCTTTGAGGTGCTTGTTTGACGCGGTGCCGGCCTGACAAAATCGGCGATGTAGTGTTTGATCTGACGTCACGCGCCGGCGCGGGGGATTGATGTTCGGAATCTTGAGTCTTGGCTTTCTGCTCGGCATGCAGCACGCGCTGGAGCCGGATCACATCGCGGCGGTATCGAGCATCGCGGCGCGCCGCACCCATGTCGGTGATATCGTCAAACATGGCCTGACCTGGGGCCTCGGTCACACGCTGACGCTGTTCATCTTTGCCGGCGTCGCGATCCTGCTCGGCCGGGCGATCCCCGAAACGGTTTCGCAGCCGATCGAGACCGCGGTCGGCGTCATGCTGGTCGGTCTCGGCGCGCATGTGTGGTGGCGGCTATGGCGCGACCGCGTGCATTTCCACAGCCATTCGCATGGCGACACCACGCACTTCCACGCCCATAGCCATGCGGGCGAGACCGGGCCGCATGTCGGCACCGCGCACAGCCACGCGCACGGCTTCCGCTGGCGCACGCTGCTGGTTGGCTTGATGCACGGCATGGCGGGCTCGGCGGCGCTGTTGGTGCTGACGGTGTCGCAGGCGCCGAACCCGGTGATCGGACTTGGCTATGTCGCGCTGTTCGGCGTCGGCTCGATGATCGGCATGGGCGCGCTGTCCAGCGTGATCGCGGTGCCGCTTGCGGCCTCGGCGCGCTGGCTGACCTGGGCCAATCGCGGCCTGCAAATGGCGGTCGGCGCGGTCACGATTGCGATCGGCATCCACTCGATCATCGAGAACGCCTTCACCTGACCCTGCGCCTCGCCCGGGCGGCCGTTAACGATTTCTGATCCCGCTCGGCCGCATTGACCTGATGCCGATGCTTACGCGTTAGGCTTACCGGCAGTTTGGCCTGCCTCCTTAACCCTTCCGGCAAGCCGTTGGATTAGGCTGCACCTGGAACAATTCGGGACGCTGGGTGAACATGCGCGCAAGTCTTGCGCTGGCGATATTGGCTGCGATGAGCTCGACGGCGCTGGCCGGCGGCGGCTTCGACATTGTCGTGCCCAACCGGCCCGGCGTGCCCATCATCATCAACGGCGTCGACGCGTCCTACGCGGTGGTCGAAAGCGCGATGGGGCTTGCCCGCAACGACTCGCTGGTGCCGACCGTCTATGGCGGCCGCCCGGTCGATCCGGTGCCGAATGTCGGCCACTATTATCCGAGCCTCGGCCGCATGCCGGGTTATGGCCGCCTCGAGATCGAGCCGCCGGCCAACCGCAAGCTGCCCAAGCCGGCCGAGAGCTATCACGAATCATGGTCGGCGCACTCCGCGCCGCTGCCGGCACAGTCCAACGTGCCGGTCGATCCGCCGCCGGTGATCTATGCACCGCAATTCAACGGGCCGCGGCCGCTGCCGGGTCCGCCGATGCGGCCGCCGCGACCGAGAGGCCCCTAAATCAGGAGCCCTCGGACAGAGGGCCCTTCATAGCCATCAAGAGCTACGCGACGACAACAAGACCTACAGGCAAGATTTACAGGAGAGAGTAATGCGTCAAATGATCAAAGGACTGATTGCGGCCGTGGCCGTCATGGTGACCGCGCCCGCAATGGCGTGCGGCTTCAACCCTTGCGGCTATTCCGCGCCCGTCGTGAATTACGGCTGCGGCGGTTGCGGTGGCTACGGCTATGGCTACGGCGGCTACGGCGCGGTCGAACGCCTGCCCGACCCGGATGCGGCCTATCCCGACACGGCGCAGCAGTACTACTACGTCAACCAGGGACCGTCCTACACCGGCCCGGGCAATTGGGCGCCGCGCCCGTACTACCGCCAAGGCTATGGCCGTCCGTATTACGGTTATCGCCACTATGGCTACCGTCACTACGGCTATCGTCATCACTACGGCTATCGCTATGGCTACGCGCATCGCGCGCCGGCCTATCACTACGGCCACCGCGTGCTGCGCCGCTACTACTGATCCGGCGATTTGTCGAAGCCAGCAACGCCCGTTCGCACGACGCGAGCGGGCGTTGTTCGTTTGACAATTGAAGTCGGGTCGCTGCTCGAAAGGGCGCGGCATCACCCGCAAGCGACCGCCGCAGGTGTGCGCTGCCAAAATATCGAAAACAACCCCATGCAAAGGAGCTGGCGGCGGCGGCGTTCGACCGGGCGACTTGACACGTCGGGCAAATCAGGGGTACATTTCGAATATTCAGAAATCATGCAGGCGCCGCTTCGCAAACGCCCTCTGGCCCGCAAGTGCCGCGGCCCCATCCAGATATCAAGCTAACCCATCAGGCCGAGCCGGCTGGCGCCGATATAGAGCGCGAGCGCGGCGGCGTTCGACACGTTCAGGCTCTTGATCTCGCCGGGCATGTCGAGGCGGGCGACCACGCGGCAGGTCTCGCGCGTCAACTGCCGCAAGCCCTTGCCTTCGGCGCCGAGCACCAGCGCGAGCGGCTGTTGCAGCTGAACCTTGCCGAGATCCTCCGCGCCCTCGCTGTCGAGGCCGACGGTCTGGAAGCCGTGCTCGTTCAGCTCGTTGAGCGCGCGCGCCAGATTCTGCACCGTGACAACAGGGACCAGCTCGAGCGCGCCGGAGGCCGACTTCGCCAGCACACCGGTCGCCTCCGGGCTGTGCCGGGCGGTGGTGACGATCGCCTTCACCGCGAATGCCGCGGCCGAGCGCAGGATGGCGCCGACATTGTGCGGGTCGGTGATCTGGTCGAGCACCAGGACGATGCCCTCCTGCGCCAGCGTGTCGATGCCGGGCGAGGGCAGGGGATCGGCCTCCGCCAGCAGGCCCTGATGCACGGCATCGGGGGGTAAGGCGGCGGTCGAGGTCGCCGGGCCGGACGATCTCCGGAGTGACGCGGGTCGCGATGTTTTCCTCGGTGAGCCGCCGCGCCGCGTTCTCGGTGAGGTAAAGCTTGCGGATCTGCCGCTCCGGGTTGGCGAGCGCAGCCGCCACCGTGTGCCAGCCGTACAGAATCACCGGCCCGTCGGAACCGGATTCGCGTTCTCGCCGGCCCTGCGGGCGGGCGAATTTCGGCCCTTTTTGGAAGGGTTTACCGCCCTTGCCTCGGAAATTGGGTCTGCGGTCACGATCGCTCATGTGAGGCTTGTGTCACGGCTCCCGAATATTGGCAATTTAACCTCCAAATAGGCGGCCCGCTTGGTTGACTTTGGGGACCGCCTTCCCCCATAAACGCGCCCGACCGCGCACCCGCTTCGGGTCGGCCCGGTTATCAGCGTCATTTCGATGACCCGGTCCGCCGCCACTCGCGCGGCCGGTCTGATGCTGTTGGACGGGGGAGTGTCCCGAGTGGCAAAGGGAGCTGACTGTAAATCAGCCGCCTCATGGCTTCGCAGGTTCGAGTCCTGCCTCCCCCACCAGCCTTCGCTCGCTTCGCGAGCTACGGCTGGGCAGGCCAGCAAAACTCCATCGTGGCGAAGTGAGCGAAGGCTGCCACGCCGAAGCCCGGAGGGCGAAGGCGGGCCGTGTCCGCACAATCCCGAACTCGCGAGCTACGGCTGGGCAGGCCAGCAAAACTCCATCGTAGCGAAGCGAGCGAAGGCTGCCACGCCGAAGCCCAGAGGGCGAAGGCGGGCCGTGTCCGCAAAATCTGCTCGCTTCGCCCCCGTAGTCGCTCTGATTGTCCCGACACGACCCGCGGTGGTAAGCATCCATCGAGCGCGGTGGAGTTCAAAAATCGGGCAGGGCAATGCGACCGGAGCTACGGGCATTGACTGGGTTGCGCGGAGTGGCGGCGATGGCCGTCGCGTTTGCTCACTTTCAGCTATTTTATCCCGGCTACGCCAACGCCCCCTTCATGTGGGGCAACGCCGTTGACCTGTTTTTCGTTCTCAGCGGCTTTACGCTGTCCTACGTCTATCGTCGCGAGGACGTCCAGTTCTCGAGCTTTTTCACGGCTCGCATCGCCAGGATCTTTCCGCTCTACCTTCTAACCACGGTCATTGCCGGCGCGGCCATCGTTGTGCCGCTGCAGTTCAATCCAACGACCTACCCGCTCAAAGACGCGATATCGGACTTTGTGCTTCAGGCCTTGATGCTGAACGCGTGGCCTTTCGGATCCGACGTTCATTGGAACGTGACGGCGTGGTCGATATCCTCCGAATGGTTCTGTTACCTCGCACTGTTCCCGCTGTTGCTCTACCAGAAGGTGGCAAGGTCGGCAGCAATGAGGCTGCTCTGTATCGTCGTGCTGTCGGCGACGTCATATTCCATCTTCGTGCGCTATTACGATGGCAACCTCGGCACGGCCCAGATCTACCATGCGAAAAGCCAATGGAGCTATTGGGTCGCTCTTCTCCGAGGGGTCTTCGGCTTCACGGCCGGCTGGGTCGTCTTCGCGTGCTACGAACGACGCGACGGGCTCTACATCTTCTGCACACGGGCTTCGGCGTTGATTTGGTCGACCTTGATCGTCGGCGTTGTCCTGGCATACCGCGATCTCCTTAATCCGCAGGCGCTGGTGTTCATCCATCCATTCGTCGTCCTTGCCGCGACCGACCAGGGATCGGCCACGTCGCGCCTGCTGGGATCAAGGCCGCTGCATTTTCTGGGCGTGATTTCGTACTCGATCTATATGACGCACTATATCCTTTTCGTGGGATACCTTGCTGTGTTCGGTCTGCCCAGTGCTTGGTCGGCCCAGACCTATGTCCTGCTCGCCTGTACAACCCTTGCCGTCTTCGCAGGCAGTTACTTCTTCTTCGAGCGGCCGGCGCGCGATGTCATCCGGAGCCTTCAACGCGTGCGCCCGGCGCAGACCAGCGCGTGACAGGCAGAGCTTTCTGTTGCGGCGGACTGCTGGGTCCAGTCCACCTAAAGTTTAAGCGGGCACCACGATCGCTCTGGTTGTGTCTGCGCTACCAGAGGTGGTAAGCACTCGCCCTTACGCGGGAAAACCCGCGAGGCAAGGGCGCGGGAATGCGGCAGGAGCTACGGGCGTTAACCGGGCTGCGAGGGGCGGCCGCTATGGCCGTTGCTCTCGCTCATTTCAACAACGCCTTTCCCGCCAATGCCGGCGCCGCGTTCATGTGGCACAACGCTGTCGACCTGTTCTTCTGCCTCAGCGGATTCACGCTGTCCTATGTCTACAGCCGCGAGACGTTCCGCTTTTCAGACTATCTGACGGCGCGCATTGCCCGCGTCTATCCGCTTTATGTGCTCTGCCTGATCTCCGCCGGCGCGCTCTATGTGTGGCCGTACCTGGTCGATCCAGTCACCTATCCCGCCAGCCGCGCTGCCCTGGACTTCGCGTTGCAGCTCACCATGCTGAATGCGTGGCCGGTGATCGGTACCGGCATGCACTGGGACGCACCGGCCTGGTCGCTCTCGGCCGAGTGGTTTTGCTATGTCGTGTTGTTCCCCTTGCTGCTGTTCCGGAACGCACCGTCCACGGTTGCCACCAGGTTTCTCGGCAGCGTGCTTTGCTCCGCCCTCGGCTTTTGGCTGTTCGCTCGCTACTATTTTGAGGGCAGCATCGGTATGAGCGTCCCGGAAAGCCAGTTGAGCTACTGGGTTCCGGTGGTGCGGGCAACCTGCGGATTCGTCTCGGGCTGGCTCGTCTTCGCGAGCTTCCAGCGCCGTGACGGGCTTCATGCCGCGTGCACGCGATTTTCCGGCGTGATCTGGTGCGGCGTGGCGCTCATTGTGCTGCTGGCCTATCGCGGTCTGATCAACCCGCAGATGCCGGTGTTCGTGTGGCCGTTCGTGGTGCTTGCCGGGACCGGCGAGGATTCGCTCAGTTCACGGCTGCTTGGATCGAAGCCGATGCACTTCCTCGGCGTGATTTCCTACTCGATCTATATGACGCATTTCATCATCCTGATCAGTTTCATGACGAGGTTCGGCCCGCTCGACATTTGGTCTCCGGCGATTTTCGGCCTGCTGTCCGGAACGACTGTCGTCGTGTCGATCGGTACGCATTTCGTGCTTGAGGTGCCGGCGCGCGATGCGATCCGCGGCCTGCGGCGCTTGCGTCGGGCTCCGGCGGGCACGTGAGAAGGCTCGATCATGCGAGGCCGCGCGGTGATATCACGCGATCGTCAGGCCGCATGCGGCTGCGGCGTTTGGCCAAGACGCTCAGGACTGGCAACAATCCATGGTTGGGTGCCATCCGATTCTCACGCCCGCAGCGCGCGCCGGAGCAATCCGGCGAAATCCAGCGCCACCTGGGAGGGCGCTTCGTGCGTGGGGGAGAGGATGGCGATCTGGTACTGGATCCTCGGTTTGAACGGGCGAACGACAAGGCCCTCGGTGAACGGCTTGCTCACCACCGGATCGACAATCCCGACGCCTCGGCCTTCGGTGACCAGCTGGCAGGCGGTCGAGAAGAACTCCGTCTCTGCGACCACGTTCCAGCGTGCGCCATATTCGGAGAAGGCCGACGCCAGCTGCTGGTAGATCGGGTCGCCGCGAAACAGCGTGACGAACGGGACGCCGTCGAGATCATCAGGGGTGATCTGCTTCAGCTTCGCAAGTGGATGCGCATACGGCAGCATGCACATGCAGTCATATGAGAACACCTCCATGTGCGAGGTCGGATAATCCAGCGGCAGCTCGGCGACCGCGAGATCGAATTGCTGCGTCGAGATCAGCTCCCGGACGGTCGCGGAATTCCGCGTGATGATCTTGATCTGCAGCTCCGGCTTGTTTTTCGCGAATTGCGACAGCAGCCGCGGCAGCAGGTTGATCGAGATGCTCGGATAGGCGGCGATCGCAAGATGACCGCGCCGGCCGGACCTGATCTCGGCCGCGACGCGGGAGGCGTTCTCGGCAGCTTCGAGCGCGCGCGCCGCCTCGACATAGAACAGCTTGGCTTCCGGGGTCGGTTGCAGGCGGCCGCCGCGCCGCACGAACAGGTTAAGGCCGGTCTCGTGCTCGAGGCCTGCGATCATCGTGCTGATCCCGGGCTGCGACATGCCGAGCAGTTCGGCCGCCCTCGTCATGGTGCCGTGGAGCATCAGGGCGCGAAAGCATTCAAGCTGTCTGAGGCGCATCGGACGACTATACGAATACGTTATAATGGACACAATTAATATTATTAGAATTGCATGAGCGGCCGTGCTCCAATGGCGCGACTGAGCCTTGAGGAGACATCACGTGACCGCTGCAACCGCCGATCTCACCCGCGCCCGCCTGATCCCAGCCCGCAACGGTGTGGCGGCGCGCCTGAAAGCGGGGGAGACCGTCACCGTGGTCAACACCCACGGCAAGCAGGTGGTCGACACCTGGGCCTTCAATGCCGGCGACACCGGCGAGTTCATGTCGATGGAGCACAGCCGTGCATCGATGCTGCGGCTCATTCCCCGCGTCGGCGATACGCTGACGACCAACCGGCGTCGCGCGATCCTCACCTTCGTCGCCGATACGACGCCGGGAATCCACGACACGCTGATCGCGGCGTGCGACATTCACCGCTATCGCCAGCTCGGCGCCGCCGGCCATCACGACAATTGCACGCAGAATCTGGCGCACGCGCTCGAGGCCGTAGGCCTTTCGGCCGCGGTGACGCCGGCCCCGCTGAACCTGTTCATGAACGTGCCCGTCACCGACAATGGAGAGTTGGACTTCAAGTCACCGGTCAGCGAGGCCGGGCAGTATGTGGCGCTGCGTGCCGAGATGGACCTGGTCATCGTGTTCTCCGCCTGTCCGCAGGACATGGTGCCGGTGAACGACATGCGGCCGACCGACGCGCATTTTCTCATCGCCTGACGCGGCCGCGTGGAGAACCGATCATGCGCAAACTGCCGCCGCTCAATGCCGTCCGCGCGTTCGAAGCCGCGGCGCGCCACGAAAGCTTCACCGCCGCCGCCAACGAACTCTGCGTCACGGTGACGGCGATCAGCCACCAGGTCCGGCAACTCGAAGCGATCCTCGGACACAAGCTGTTCGAGCGCTCCGGCCGCGCGGTCGTGTTGACCGCGGAGGGACACGCAGTCTTTCCGTTGCTGCGCGACGGCTTCGACCGTATGGCGAGCGCGTTTGCCGCGATCAGGCCGCCGGCCGACGGCGATGCGATCACGGTATCGACCACGCGCGCCTTCGCCGAGCGCTGGCTGATGCCGCGGCTCGCGCGCTTCAATGCGGCATTTCCTCACCTCGTGGTCCACATCGATGCGACCGAAGAGGTGCGGGCGCCGGGCACCGAGGGCGTCGATCTGGCCATCCGCTACGGACGCGTCGACCGCGCCGGCGAGCCATCGGTGCTGTTCAGCGATCGCTACATTGCGGTTGCGGCAAGCGCGATCTGTCCGCCCGGTGCCCGTCCAGCCATCGACGACGTCCGTTCGCGCTCGCTGCTGGCGTTCCGCTGGAAGAACGCAGCGCTGGATTCTCCGGCTTGGTCGGCCTGGCTCGCGGGGGCCGATCATGATCCCGGCCGGGACTTCCGCATCTCCTGGTACAGCGAGGAGCCGCTGGCGTTGCATGCCGCCGAGCGCGGGCTCGGACCTTTGTTGTGCAGCGACGCGCTGGTCGACGAGCAATTGCGCGAGGGCACGCTGCGCCGGCTCGACGGACCCGCGCTTGCGGGCTTCGCCTATCGCCTGGTGGATGCGCCGACCGCTGCCCGGCGCAAATCAGTGACGGCGTTCATCGATTGGCTGCGCGGGGAGGCCGCCGCATTTCGCGCGGCTCCCGGACAGGTCATGACACGGGCTGCGTGAAGTAGGGCAGGGTCTCGACGCGCACCTGGTAGGTGCCTGACTTGACCAGGCCGTCGAGATGCGCGGCGATTTCCTCGAGCGATGCGAACCACACTTTGTGTTCGGCGACGATCCGCTCGAGCCAGCGCTCCACCACGCGCCAGCGGGCAAGCCGGCCGGTCAGGAACGGGTGCCAGATCCCCATCCAGAATCCACCGGCCTCATAGGCGGCCTCGAACTCCTCGAAGGAGGCGGCAAGGCCTTCGCTCGGCGATTTGACCGGCATCATGTAGCCGATCTCCGCGTAATGGGCGAAAGGCGGCCAATCGTCCGATCCCCAGTGCGGCGGCATCTCGTAGAGCGATCCGCGCGCGGTACGCATCTGATACGGGATGTCGTCGGCCATCAGCGACGAATCGTAGACAAAGCCATGCTCGATCAAGAGATCGATCGTGGCCTGGTTGGCGTTGTAGACCGGCGCGCGGTAGCCGCGCGGCTTGCGTCCGGTCATCGCGACATGAATGGCGAGGGCGCGTTCGAAGGCTTCGCGCTGCTGCGCCGAGGAAATCTCCGTCGGATCCTCATGGATGTAGCCGTGATGGCCGATCTCGTGGCCCGCTTTCAGGATCGCTTCTACCGCCTCGGGATAGCGCTGCATGGTCCAGGCCGGCATGAAGAACGACTGCTTGAGCCCGAGGCGGCGATAGGTCTCCAGGATGCGCGGCACGCCGACGGTCGGCCCATATCGTCCCATCGTGATCGGATAGAGCCGGTCGAACGAATCCTTCGGCCTCGCGATGTGAATCAGGCTGTCGGCATCGACGTCGAACGTGATCGCACAGGCGCAGCGCGCGCCGTTCGGCCAGGGGATGGGATTGCGTATCATCTGATCATCCTCGTGCAGCCGGCGGGAGGCCGTGCTTCATTCCGCAGCAATATTAACAGGCCCATCGATCCCAAGACACTGCCGGACCAGCACCGGAATGGCGGCAAAGGCGGCGGCGAGCGATCGCCGGTAGCGTTCGTCGTTGAACTCCTGGTAGTCGACCGCGATCAGATGGCTCTCCTGCACACCTAAATAATGCGCACAGGTGAAGATATGGGTTTCCAGATGGTTCATGGTCTCCCGCACCCCGCCGGGGCCGAAGCCGAATTCGCCGCGCGAGCTCAGCACCACCAGCGTCTTGCCGCGCATGATCGGATCGAGCGGAAAGTCGCCGCGTGCGAGATCGAAGCTGAAGGTCTTGTCGATCCGGATCACCTTGTCGAACCATGACTTCAGCGCCGCCGGCATGCCGTAATTGTGCATCGGCGCCCCGATCACGATCACATTGGCGCGTTCAAGCTCGTCGATCAATTCGTCGGAGAGGCGAAGCTCGTCATGCTGCTCCGCCGTGCGGTCGGCGGGCGCGGTGAAGGCCGCGGCCACCCACGCCTCCGTGATGAGGGGCGGCGGGTTGCGTCCGACGTCGCGCGAGATGATCGTGGCGCTGGGCTCGTGCGTCAGCCAGTGCTCGACAAACGATCTGGAGAGCTTCCGGCTGACCGAACGGTCGCCGCGCGGGCTGGCATCGATATGCAGAAGTGTCGTCATCCCTGGCCTCGGCTGATTTGGGGCAATGCGTCGTGCTCTACAATGACCGAGTGCCGCCTGCGGCGTGATTGACGAATCCGGCAGCTGAGTTGAGAAAATCTCAACAGTGAAGCGGCGCGCCATTGTGGCGCGGTGTGCGGGCCTGGTCGCGGCCCGATCTGTCCATATTCGAAACGCAAGCTTCACTCTCGATATGGTCTCAACCCGGCTTGAGGAATTCTCATTATCGTCTCATCGCCGCCTGCTGCTCAGATGCCCCATCCCGGCCCAAGCCAATGCGCCGGACAAACGGGGGAAACATGTTGCTCAAGCAGACACAGCTTCCGGCGCAGGATGAAGCCGGCTTCGATGCCCACGGAATCGAGCCGGTGCCGGCGGCGCACCGCACGTCGTCATCATCAGATCAGTTCTGGATCTGGACCGGTGCCAACATCGCGCCGATCAACTGGGTGCTGGGCGCGCTCGGCATCCAGCTCGGCCTCAGCCTGCTGCAAACGCTTGCCGTCATCGTCGTCGGCAATCTGTTCGGCGCGGCGCTGTTTGCCGCCTTCTGCCTGATGGGACACCGCACCGGCGTGCCGCAGATGGTGCTCGGTCGCCTCGCGTTCGGCAGGCGCGGCGCCTATCTGCCGGCACTGGCGCAGGTGCTGATGCCGATGGGTTGGGTTGCGATCAACACCTGGATCGTGCTCGACCTCTGCATGGCCGCGCTCGAGCGGATGGGAATCGGCGGCGGCGTCGAGCTTAAATACGCGATCGCGGTGCTGGTGATGCTGTTTCAGGTCGGCATCGCGGCTTGGGGCTTCAACGCCATCAAGGTGTTCGAGCGCTACACCATGCCGGTTATTCTGCTGATCATGGCGGTCATGACTGCACTGGCCTTCCTGCGCGTCGATAGCAAATGGCAGTCCGCTGGTGTGACCGGCATGCCTGCCTTCGCCGCGGCAACGCAGCTGATGACCGCGATCGGCATCGGCTGGGGCATTTCGTGGCTCACCTACGCCTCCGACTATACGCGCTTCACCAGGCCCTCGCTCGGCGCCGCCAAAGTGTTCCGGGCGACATTCCTCGGCATGTTCCTGCCGACGGTCTGGCTCGCCTTCCTGGGCGCTGCGATCGCGTCCGCCGGCGCGGGCTCCGATCCGTCGAAGCTGATCATCGCAGCATTTGGCACCATGGCGCTGCCGGTGCTGCTGGTGCTGCTCCATGGCCCGATCGCAACCAACATCGTCGTGATCTATTCAGCGGCGCTGTCGTCGCTCGCGCTCGATCTGCGGCGGCCGCGCTGGGTGATCTCGGTGGTCTCAGGCCTGATCGCCTCGGCGATCCTCTACGCTTTCCTGCAATCGGGCGATTTCGCCCATGCCTTCGACAATTTCATGGTCGCCCTGATCGTCTGGATCAGCCCATGGGCCGGGGTCACGCTCGCCGATTTCTACCTCGTGCGACGCGGCCGCATCGATGTCCCGTCGCTTTACGACGAGCCGGGTCACGGCCGCGATTTCAACTGGGCTGGGCTGATCGCCTTTGCTGCCGGCTTCGTGGCGGCATGGGCGTTCCAGATGGGCACGATCAAGGCGATGCAAGGTCCGCTGGCGCTCGCGACCGGCGGGGTCGATCTGTCGTGGCTCACGGGGATCGGTGTGGCAGCGGTGAGCTATCTGGCGCTGCATCGGCTCTTTGGACGTCCGCTGGCGCGGAGCTGTGCGTTGCCGGCCGCGGACGAGGCATCGATCGAGCCCGCGCCGACATCGACCTGACGGAACACATCTTGCGCCTGTTCACTCGATCCGCGCGAACAGCTCCACCAGCGTCTCGCGCAACCAGCGCTGCGCGGGGACGGTGTCGTTGCGCTGGTGCCAGAACAGGCTGACGATGCGCGGCGGCGCCGGCAGCGGCACCGGCACGGCGTGCAGATGCGGCGCCTGGCGCGACTGCGCGCTGAGATCGCGCGGCAGCACCGCGATCAGATCGGACTGCCGCACGATCTCGTAGGCGGCGTTGTAGTGATTGACGATGGCGACGAGGTTGCGCGACAGCCCGCGCGAGGCGAGGAACTGATCGTAGGTCGGCGCCGTCCGGCCGGCGAGGCTCACATCGACATGCTTGGCGTTGAGGAAGCTGCGCACGTTCAGCCGGTTCCGGTTCGCAAGCGGGTGATCGCGCCGCATGAAGCAGGCATAGTCGACCGTCCACAGCGAACGCGAGCGGATCAATCCCGGATGCTGGGCCTCGTTGACATAGACGCTCAGCACGCAATCGACCCGGTTGTCCTCGAGCTGGTCGGCGATCCCGATGATGGTGTTTGGTGCGGTACGCAGGCGCGCGGTCGGCGCCATCTCGGTAAAGCGGTTCAACAGAGCCGGCATCACCAGCGACGCCACATAGTCCGACATCGACAGGCTGAACTCGGTCTGCGCGCTGCGTGAATCGAACACCTTCTCGTCGAGCGCGCCGCGGATGCTTTCCAGCGCGCCGCCGATCGGATCCCACAATGCCACGGCCCGCTGGGTCGGGCGGATTCCGGTGCCGGATCTGACGAACAAGGGATCGCCGAGCGCGTCGCGCAGCCTCGCGAGCGCGTTGCTGACCGCGGGCTGGGTCATGGTCAG
Source organism: Bradyrhizobium sp. NAS96.2 (assembly GCF_001908235.1). Classification (GTDB taxonomy): domain Bacteria; phylum Pseudomonadota; class Alphaproteobacteria; order Rhizobiales; family Xanthobacteraceae; genus Bradyrhizobium. The sequence continues at coordinate 9,948 of NZ_LGHK01000050.1, read as the reverse complement.
CGCGCTCGCGGCGCGGGTGACGCTGCCCTCGGTCATCAGCGCCTCGAAGACTTTCAACAGGTTGAGGTCGAGCGTGCGGAAGGACACGGGCAATATTCACCGTGGTGATGTATCAGATAATAATTATAAATTATTCCCATAATGCCGATTTGTCTATCATTGCTCCCAACCGACCCCGTGGCGTGTGCCGACCGCGGGGCGGAGGGGGGCTATTTCATGTCGATGATCTCGGCGCGCATCGAGCGCCTGCCGTTCGCGCGTTTCCATGTGCACCTGCTGCTGATGGGCGGCCTCGGTTATCTGTTCGACGCGATGGATGCCGCGGTGCTGGCGTTCATCCTGCCGGTGCTGCGCACCGCCTGGAACCTGACCAATGTCGAGACCGGCGTGCTCGGCAGCAGCACCTTCGTCGGTTATCTCTTCGGCGCGCTGCTGGCGGGAACGCTGGGCGACCTGATCGGCCGCCGCGCGGTGATGATGTCGGCGCTGGCGCTCTACAGCGTGGCCTCGCTGGTCAGCGCGGCGGTGGACAGCTGGCCGGCGTTCTTTGCCGCGCGCGTCGTCGCCGGCATGGGCACCGGCGCGGAGAGCGCGATCATCGCGCCATACCTCGCGGAATTCGTGGCGCGGCGCTACCGCGGCGCCTTCACCGGCGCGCTCGCCGGATTCTTCTCGTTCGGCTTCGTCGCCGCCGCCTTGCTCGGCTATTTCATCGTGCCTGCCTACGAGAACGGCTGGCGTATCGTGCTCGTCATCACCGCGGTGCCGGTCGTGATGCTGCTGTGGTGGCGGAGGTCGCTGCCGGAATCGCCGCGCTGGCTGGAAAGCCGGGGCAGGGCGAAGGAGGCCGAAGCGGTGCTCGACAAGATCGAGGCTGTTTTCGCGCGCGAAGGCCGCGTGCTGCCGGCTCCGGTCCCCGAGCCCGCGCTGCCTGCCGTATCGTCGGGAACGCTGCTGAGCAATTTTGCGGCGCTGCTGGCCGGCCGCCAGGCCCGCATCACCACCATGACCTGGATCATGTGGCTGTCGATCACGTTCAGCTACTATTCCTTCTTCGTCTGGATTCCCGGCCTCCTGGTGCAGAACGGCATGAGCATCACCAAGAGCTTTGGCTATTCGCTCGCGATGTATTGCGCGCAGGTGCCGGGCTATTTCACCGCCGCCTTCTTCAATGAACGGATCGGACGGCAGGCGACGATTGCGACCTACATGCTGCTCGGCGGCGTCAGCGCGCTCGGGCTCGCCTTTGCCAAGAGCGATGGCGAGATCATGACGGCCGGCCTGCTGCTGTCGTTCTTCATGAACGGCACCTATGCGGGCGTCTATGCCTACACGGCCGAGGTGTTCCCGACATCGATCCGGACCACTGGAGCCGGGCTCGCATCCGCGATCGGCCGCATCGGCGCGATCGCAGCGCCGATCCTGGTCGGCTACCTCTATCCGAATTTCGGCTTTGCCGGCGTGTTCGGCGTCACCACGTCGGTCCTGTTGATCGGCGCGCTGACCGTCGTGCTGATGGGCGTGCCGACGCGCGGCCGGTCGCTGGAAGAAATTGCAAGCGAGACCGCGTGACGACAGCGGCGTCCTGACAGGAGATCCTTCATGTCCACCATCCTCTTCAAGAATGCCGCGCTGCTCGATCCGCTGCGCTCCGACCTGCTCGAAGGGCACCACGTGCTGGTCGAGGATCGCCTGATCAAGGAAGTCTCCGATCGGCCGATCGACGCTTCGGCCGATCGGGTCATCGATCTCAAGGGCAAGACCCTGATGCCCGGCCTGATCGACCTGCATGTCCATGCGGTCGCCGTCGAACTCGATTTGTCGCAGCAGGCGCGGATGGCCAACGTGCTGGTGACGCTGCGCTCGACCATGCTGTTGCGCGGCATGCTGAAGCGCGGCTTCACCACCGTCCGCGATGCGGGCGGTGCCGGCTATGCGCTGAAGCAGGCGATCGACACCGGCCTCACCGATGGTCCGCGGCTGTTCGTCTCCGGCCGCGCGCTGAGCCAGACCGGCGGCCACGGCGACGGACGTGCCCGCTCGGACTATCTGGCCGACCCGACCTGCTCCTGCTGCGTGCGGGTCGGCGCCATCGCGCGCGTCGTCGACGGCGTCGACGCGGTGCGCAAGGCGGTGCGCGAGGAACTGCAGATGGGCGCCGACCAGATCAAGATCATGGCGTCCGGCGGCGTCGCGTCGCCGACCGATCCGATCGGCGCCTACGGCTATTCCGAGGATGAGATCCGCGCCATCGTTGCGGAGGCGAAGGCGCGGCACACCTATGTGCTGGCCCACGCCTACACTGCCGAGGCGATGGGGCGCGCGGTGCGCTGCGGCGTGCGGACCATCGAGCACGGCAATCTGGTCGATCTGCCGACCGCGCGCCTGATGGCGGAGCAGGGCGCCTATGTGGTGCCGACGCTGGTCACCTACGAGGCGCTGGCCAATGAGGGCGCGAAATACGGCCTGCCGGCGGCGAGCGTCGCCAAGATCGCCGACGTGCGCGACGCCGGACTGCGCTCGCTCGCGATCTATCGCGAGGCCGGGGTGAAGATGGGATTCGGCACCGACCTGCTCGGGCCGTCGCAGCGCCTGCAGAGCGACGAGTTCCGGATCCGCGCCGAATTGCTCGGCCCGCAGGCGGTGATCGCCAGTGCCACGGTCATTGGCGCCGAGGTACTCGGCATGGAAGGCAAGCTCGGCCGGATCGCGCCGGAGGCCTTCGCCGATCTCCTAGTGGTCGAAGGCAATCCGCTGCGTGACGTGACGTGCCTGCTCGGCCAGGGCGAGCACATCCCGATGGTGATGAAGGCAGGCCACGCCGAGGTGGACAGGGTCGGCGGGTAGCGGCGCCGCTCGTTCCGTCGGCGCGGATGCGGCCGTTGTGCTGGAGCGGAGTCGCTTGGGCCGGCATCAAGCCTTCAATGCTTCGATCACCGCGCGCAAGCCTGCGGTCTGATGCGCGCGGCTGGGGAAGTACAGAAACAGGTCGTCGTCGACCGGGCACCAGTCCCCGAGGCAACGGACAAGTTTGCCGTCACGCAGGCCGGATGCCGCGCGCTGCTCCCAGACGTAGGCGAGGCCAAGGCCGCGCATCGCGGCGTCCACCATTAGCTCCTGGCTGTCGACGGTAAGCGGACCGTCAACCTGAACCTCGATGGATTCGCCATCCTTTTCGAAAACCCAATTGAGGATCGTACCGTTCGGAAACGCGTAGCGGATGCAGATGTGATCGCGCAGCTCCCGGGGCGTGACCGGAGCTTTCCTGCTCTCGAAATACGCGGGCGCGCCGACAACGGCAAAGCGCAGGCCGGAGCGGATGCGCACGGCGACCATATCCTGCGACAGCCGTTCGCCGAGGCGGATGCCGGCATCAAAACCCTCTTCGACGATGTCGACGCGCTGGTCCGTCGCCGCGATCTCCAGCCGGAGACCGGGATTCGTCTTCAGCAGCTTTTCGATCGCGTCGCCAAGCACGTAGGGCGCCATCGTGTTGGGCACGTTGAGCCGCACCGTGCCAAACGGAGTGTTGCGCCATGAGTTCAATTCGTCGATGGCCACGCGGATGTTCGACAATGCCGGGCCCAGTCGCGCGAACAGCATCTGTCCTGCGTCGGTGAGGGACACGTTGCGCGTCGTGCGATGGATCAGCCGCACGCCAACGCGCGCCTCGAGATTGCGAATGGCATGGCTCACGGCGGAAGCAGACGTGCCGCGTTCGACCGCCGCTTTGCGGAAGCTGCGATGAGCTGCAACAGCGGCGAAGGCAGCCAGCTCCGAGAGCTCGCTATTCTCGATCATTGATGAATCTGGCTCAGCTTCGAGTGCACGACGGACGATCTTATCGGACCGCCCGATTCCGTCCAGATAGTCGGCGATCACCTGCTGACCGACCACATTCGGGAAACATCGATATGCGCGCGCTCATCCTCGACACCTATCAGAACGGCCGCTTTCGTGATGCGGATATCCAGCCGCGATCGCCCGCGCATGGTGAACTGCAAATTCGGGTTCACGCCAGCGGCGTGAACCCGGTCGATGTGCTGATCCGCACCGGGCAGGCGCCGTTCGCGATGCCGGAACTCCCGGCGGTACTGGGCACCGATGCCGCGGGGGTCGTCACTGCGGTCGGAGCAGGAGTAAAGGGATTTGCCCTGGGCGATGAGGTCTATGGTCTTGCCGGCGGCGTGCGCGGATTGCCGGGCTCGCTCGCAGAGTTCATGACCGTCGACGCCGCGCTGATGGCGAAGAAGCCAGCCAATCTCACCATGCGCGAAGCCGCCGCGTTGCCGCTGGTCGCGCTCACCGCGTGGGAAGGGCTGGTCGACCGTGCCAAGGTGCAGTCGGGGCAGAAGGTCCTGGTGCAGGGTGGCTCTGGCGGGGTCGGTCACGTCGTCGTCCAGCTCGCGAAAGCGTTCGGCGCAGAGGTCTACGCGACGGCGCAACCGCAGAAGCAGGATCTGGTGCGCGCGCTCGGCGCAACGCCGATCGACTACATGAAGACGAGTGTCGAGCAATACGTCAAGATCTTCACCGGCGGGAAAGGATTCGATATCATCTACGACACGGTGGGAGGCGACACGCTCGAAGCGTCGCTCGGTGCTATCAATCATTACGGTCATATCACGAGCTGCGCGGCGTTTGAGACGCACAATCTGCTCATTTCGTCGCTGCGATGCGCAGTGATCAGCGCCGTCTATGTCCTCTATCCGATGCTGAGCGGCGAGCGCCGGGCACATCACGGTGCGATCCTGCGCGAGGTCACCCAGCTCGTCGAGGCCGGTAGGCTCCGCCCCGTGCTGGACCCGCGCCGGTTCACGCTCGACACCGCGATGGACGCGCATGACGCGGTCAAGGCCGGCGCCAACGTCAAGGTCGTGATCGACGTTGCGAAAGACGCGTAGACAGGAGCTTCACGATGCCGAAGCAATACATCAACCCGCCCGGACTTTCGAGAAGTGCATACTACACGCGTATCCTCAGCATCACGAGGCCGTCGAGGCTCATCTATATCGCAGGCCAGGTGCCCTCCGACGAGCGGGCGAAGCCGGTCCATGTCGGAGACATCAGGGCGCAATACATCGCGGTGCTGGATGCCCTGACGGTGCAGCTTGAAGCGGCCGGAGCGACATGGGACGACGTTGCGTTCCGGCGAGTCTATGCAATCGATGTTCCAGCCTTTGTCGAGCGCTGCGTCCGCGACGATACGGTCCCGGTGCCTTGGGCCCGCGAGCGTCCCTCTCCGAGCACGCTGATCGGCGTCACTGCACTGGCGAATCCGGATTTCCTGATCGAACTCGAGATCGCGGCCGTGATCGCCGATTGAGCTCGCGGGCGAGGGGGACGTGTGCAAGGCGGAGGTTCACAGCTCCGGAACCGGAATATCGAACGTGTTGAGCGTGACCGACACCATGCAGTAGAAGCCTATGAAATATGACAGTTCGGCGGCGCCGTGGGCGCCGAACTGCGCGACGGCGGCCTGGTAGGTCAGCTCGGGCAACGACCCGCCGGACAGCAGCGCCGATGCGAAGTCGTAGGCGACCGCCTCCTGCCTTGTGAGGTCCGTGGGACGCTGGCCGGCCACGATCGTTGCGAGCTTATCGTCGGACAGTCCCCTTCGCTCGGCCATGCTGACGTGGGCATAGAGCTCGTAGGCTGCCTTGAAGCGCGTGCCGGTGACGAGGATTGCGACTTCCCGCACTGCTGCCGGCACGGTCGTGTTGAACGCCATCGCCTTCGCCAGGTCCCAGATCGGCTTGCCGAACTTCGGCTCGTGGAGCCAAGGATTCCAGGGACCCATCAGCGCGCCGTCCCCGCGCGTGTTGGCAAAGCCCTGATAGTTCCTGGCGATCTCGGCTTTCATATCGGCTGCCAGAAGCCTTTGCTCCTGGGTGAATTGATCGGGCGGAATGATCGGTAAGCGCATCGGTGGCTCTCCTCGTTCTGGCCGGTTTCGACATCTGCTCGTCGGCCGGAGGCCGTTATGACCGCGATCGAGGAAGCGGATAAGGTGGCCTAATGCGCACTCGATGCTGAGCTAGGTTCATCAATGATCGAAGACCGCGGGACCACGCCCCGGGATGCCACGCAGGCGGTGGCCGCCCATGCCCATGATCACATTGCCGCTGGCCCGTTGACGTTGCCTGGCGAAAGCACGACATATCGGCTATCGGACCCCACCCGCCGCTCCGGAGCCAGCCATGAACGCGCCCAACATCGAGTCCGTCACGCCGCAGTCCGACGGCGACGTTGTGGGCTGGCTGACCAACGAGACGCGCGACCAGCGATTCATCGACAACATCTTCGCCGAGCTGTGCATCCGGCTGCAGCGCACCGGCATTCCCCTCAAGCGGGCGACGATGAATCTGCTGATCCAGCATCCGCAATGGCTCGGCGCCCGGATCATCTGGGCCGACGGCAGGCGTGAGGCTGAGATCACGAGGGTCGACTACGAGGTCAGGGAGCGCTCGGAATATATCGGCAGTCCGGTCTACGAAATCCATGAGGGGGCCACCGAGGTGCGCGAGCGCCTCGAACGGGCGTCGGACCGCAAGCATGCGCTTTATGACGAGATGCGCGCGCAAGGCCTGACCGACTATGTGGCCTGGCCGCTGCTGCATACGCTCGGCAAGCGGCATGTCGTGACCTTCGCGACCGACCGTGCAGGCGGCTTCGACAACGCCCATATCGCCAGCCTGATGAAGGTGCTGCCGGTGCTGGCGCTGGTCAGCGAGATCCGGATGAAGAACCGCCTGGCGCGGACGCTGCTCGAGACCTATGTCGGCACCCATGCCGGCGAGATGATCCTGGCCGGTGCGACGCGGCGCGGCAGTGGCACGACGGTCCACGCCGCGATCATGATCTGCGACCTCAGAGATTTCACCCGCATCTCGGACTCCTGGCCGCGCGACGACGTGATCGATCTCCTGAACGATTATTTCGACGCGATGTCGGAGCCGATTGCCCGGCATGGCGGCGAGATCCTGAAATTCATCGGCGACGGGCTGCTTGCCATTTTCCCGCTCAGTGAGCCCAAGGCCTGCGCCAACCTGCTGCACGCGGTGTCCGAGGCGCGCGAGGCGATGGCGGCGCTCAGCGAAAGGAACAGCATGATGGGCCGTGCGCCGATGAACTACGGCATCGGCGTTCATGTCGGCGACGTCATGTACGGCAATATCGGGTCACGCAGCCGGCTCGACTTCACCGTGATCGGTCCTGCGGTGAACATGGCCTCGCGGCTCGAAGCGCTGACCAAGCAGTTGAAGAAGAACGTGCTGCTGTCGCGCGCATTCGCCGATCTCGTCGAGCATGACTTTGCACTCGAACATGTCGGCGAGCATCAGGTGCGCGGCTTCAGCGAGCCGATCGAGCTGTTTGCCTATAACGGCTGAGGCCGGTCTGGAAGCTTGCGAATATCACTGTTAGGTGCCGAGCGGGCCCTTGTGTGAGGGTAACCCGGGTCGAACTCGGCTATCTTCACGAGACGGGAAGGCAGGCAGAGGGGCGTCCGCCTCTGTAGTGTCGGTCGTGCATATTGACCAATCGTTCCGCCGCTGAAGATTGTTCCAAAGGAACGACTCCCGCCACCAGCAAGTTTTTACTACAGCATTCGAAGGTCAGGAGCGGAACCATGCGTAGCTTGACTGAGCAGAATATTCGGACCCGGGCCTACAGGCTTTGGCAGGCGGCAGGTGAACCCAACATCAAGTTTGATGCGTTCTGGTACCAGGCGGAGAAAGAATTGCTGGAAGAGAGAACCAGAGAGACTGCCAATCCCGGTCGATCGAAGTCGACGCGACGAGTCGTGCGGCGTCGGGATGCGGCCGTGACGGGCACTCACTAGACCGATGTTGGCTGCGCCGGTGTAGCCCGATCGACAAATCCCTTGGCGAGGGCGTGATAGACGCCTTCCTTGCAGATCAGGCGCGAGCTCGCATGCGCGATCAGGGCCGCGGCCATCAGCGGCACCACCATTGCGTGATTGTCGGTCATCTCGGTGACGATCACGAAGGCCGTAATGGGCGCCTGAACCACCCCTGCGAAGTATGAAACCATGCCGAGCAGCATGATGGCCGGCAGCGGCGCGCCGTGGAACAGCGGGGCGATGTTGGAGCCGAGCCCGGCGCCGACCGCGAGCGAGGGCGCGAAGATGCCGCCCGGCATGCCGCTGATCGAGGCGAATGTGGTTGCGAGGAATTTCCACACGCTGAAGCTCGCGGGCAATTGTGACCCGGCTTCGAGCGCGGATTTCACCTGCTGATATCCCGTGCCGTAGATCGCGCCGTCGGAAGCGATCCCGCAGATCGCCGCCGCCAGTCCGCAGATCGCGGCAAAGCCGACCGGATAGCGCTTGATCGCGCGCCCGGCCGGATTGGCAAATCCGCGTGCCATTACGATCAGGATGCGGCTGAACAAGCCGCCCGCCAGCCCTCCGGCCACGCCGCAGAGCGGGATCGCGAGCCAGTCGGCGCCGTTGCGCAAGCCCGTCGCGCTGGTGCCGAAATACGTATAGTTGCCCATCAGCGCCAGCGAGGTGAGGCCCGCGGCGATCACCGCGCCGATGATCAGGCTGCTCGTTCGCGTCTCGAAGGCGCGGCTCATCTCCTCGATGCCGAACACGATTCCCGCGAGCGGTGTGTTGAACGCTGCCGCGACACCCGCGGCCGCGCCCGCAAGGATCAGGCCGGGCTGGCGGCGGGGCGAGAAGCGGCCGAGCGCAAACATGATCGACGCGCCGATCTGCACAGTCGGTCCCTCGCGCCCAACCGATGCGCCACACAGCAGGCCGAACAGGGTCAGCAGGATCTTGCCGGCCGCAATGCGCAGCGAAACCAGACTTTCGCGCGCGGTCTGGTCGGTCAGATGCCGCGCAGCGATCGCCTGCGGGATGCCGCTGCCCTGCGCGTTCTGAAAGAAGCGATTGGTCAGGAAGACCGACAGCGCGAAGCCGGCGGGCGTCAACAGCAGCGAGGCATAACGGAAATGCGACACTAGCGCGGAAAAGACGATCTGTGCCCAATCGGCGAGCTGCGCCAGCGCGACGGCCGCCGCACCGACCGCAATGCCGCCCAGCAAGAAGATGGCGCGGCGTTGCCAACGCGCGGAGACGATTCTGAATAGCCGCCGCTGGCGGTTGGAGGGGAAGGTCATGCTGGCGGATTCTGGCTCATGTCGTGATCCGATACGAAACGGATCACGTCATTCCTAGCACGCGTCGACGGAGTGCGAAGCTCAAGAAATCAGCAGGATATGCCGGCGCAATCGCCAGATCGCGGCGCCGAAATCAGCGCCCGCCGTCTATCTCCGGCGCCGCTACTTTCGCGGAAACAGCCGGTCGCGGATGTAGCGCGAGGTCGCCGTCATGCGGATTCCGCGGGGCTTCTGCCAGGCGGCGCGGTCGATCTCCTTCTTATCGCCGATCGCCAGCCGTCCCTTGGCATTCTTGGCGATGAAGATCGCGTCGCTCATCCTGCGGCCGGAACGCTTGTTCTTGGCCGTCACTTCCTTCCAGAGGCTGAGCCGGCCGAGCTTGAGCTTCGGCAGCTCTTCCTTGATCTCGCGCTTGATGCAATCCTTCCCGGTCTCGCGCGCGCGCCTGCGGCCGCCGGGGAACATCCACAGCCCGTCAGATCGGCGTCGAACCAGAAGAACCTTGCCGCGCTTAGCGGCTACCAGCTTGGAGGACTTGGTCATGTACTGCGCAATGATCGAAACAGAATCTGGTCCTATTCTAACTTGTCTACTTGGGTAGACAAGTTTTAACGGTGCATTGTTCCACAGCCATATGTCGGCTGTTTGTTCGCGTCAGCAGCCTGCACTCGGAGCTTTGACGACGCGCATATCCGGTGAGGAGAAGGCGGCAAAAATGACAGAGACTTCCGTCAGCTGTAACGGTCTGTCGCGCCTTCGCTGCGTCTCGGTGCTTTGCGTGCGTTCGCGTGATCCTCG
>NZ_LGHK01000005.1 GCF_001908235.1 Bradyrhizobium sp. NAS96.2 | reverse complement strand
CGAGAGAATAACGCGAAGACGAGCTGCCAGCTGCATCCTGCAATCGCATCCGAGCGAACGCATCCGCAAAGTCTTGGTTTTCGGAATCCGAATGCTCAGCATCGGAGGTTTCATGCGACGGACTACCCGACCAATCGTTAATTCGACCGTACATAGCGACCCTGCTCCTTTGGATCATACGTGTTGTGTTGTGCAGGTCATTTGACCTTGTCCCCGCTTAGACAGCTTAGCTGTCCGCAAGCTGACGCCAGCAGATAAATGGAAGTCAGGTGATCTGATAATCGGGCTCGGTGACCTTGCCCCGCGGGCTTAATCCGGCTTGAAGTTCGCTCGTCCAAGACAATGACCAGAGCATGAAGTGCAGCCTCTTTTCGGAAGAGATGGGGTATTCAGTCCGATCGCCTGACCTAATTGCCGCGCGGCACCTTTTGACGACGATGATGGACCAACTCCATCCGAAGGAGAAAAAGTCATGACCTACGTCGGCCTCGATGTTTCGCTGAATTCGTTGCGGTATGCAGGCGGCTTCTACATGGCCGACTTGCTAACGGCGATCACGATTGCAGGACCGCGGTGGCGGTGTCGGCCATCGAATGCCCAGGACAAATTGCAACTTTTACGCAGTCTCTGACTACCTGGCGCTCTCGCGAGATCTACCGATAGCTTGCGCCTCGTCATTCATCTCCCCGCGGGCTCGGCGCTCGACTGAACCGGTGACATTGTGTTGGACGATGTTGCCAAGACCGCCGATGCCGGCAGAACACATCTCGTGACTCGTAGAGGCAGAGGAGTCTTTGATTCCCCCCTCACAAAGATGCGCTTAGGTTACGGCTCTCGCTTCGGAGCAATTGAACGATCTCCGAAAAATCGCGCCCGGTCTGTAGCGCGACGATCTGGGAGAGAGGCTCCCCACCCAGATTGTGGTGCTATACTGTCCCGCGGAAAAATCTCAGGATCGTTACGATCATTCTGGTTCCTCGTCAGCTTCTCGAAAGCTTAGGCTCTTAGCGAGGACTTGTTTATCCAGGTCAGGCGTTAGCTCCTCATATCCGCCGGGAGAATGGGATGGATCCGTTCAACCACCTCAATCCATCCGAGGTCCCGGATGTCGGGCGGACGTACGACGAGGGCCTGCAACAGCAGCAGGCAGACCAAGCAGCGTTTCAGCAGCAGCTGAACGAGTTGCATCCGCGTGAGCTTCCACCTCCGCCCCCCAATTCAAATCGACGCCGCACCCCTTATGCCGGGTCGAACAGAGATGCGGATCCTTTGGGAATCTCGCATGAGGATCGCGTTGAACAAGGCCCCTCGCGGCTGCCCTCGAATCCGCCCTCCTACTCTGAACAAGGGATCAATCAGCATGTGCTTTTTGCGACCGCGGATCGCGATAGCCAGTTGTCAGACGGCAGTTCCAGTCCGACGGATGGTTGGCACGACATGAATGCAGCTGCCGATTGGCCGACGCATCATGTCGATCAAGAGCAGCATTGGTGGGCGGGAGCCGATGATGTGGTGCCGGAGTGGCTAACTATCCCGGCAAATCCCTGGGAGCAAGATCTCGCAGCACCGGTCCTTGGCCGACAGCCCTGGCCGGACGATGGAAATACTTCAAGAGGAGGCGGGCGGCTCCCCGCAGCCGCGGCGCAGTGGACCGAAGCCTTGCAAGGCACCGGGACCTCCACCGCAGCTGCTTCCAGCGATCTGACGAACTTTGAAGCCCCAGTCCTCCAGGAAGCGCCGCTTGACCGGATCCTAGACACCTGGGTTGGCGAGGAGGGGCAGACGGAAGATGAGGACCGGCAAGAGGCGGCGAGACGAATAAGAGCCTGGGCAGAAGCCGGCCACGTCTATACAGGGCTGGAGCTGCCCTACCTGGGTTTGACGACATTGCCCACAGCCTTTCCTCCCGGGCTGCAGTCGCTGGACGTGAGCCACAACGAGCTGCTGTACCTGCCTGACACCCTCCCGCCCGGACTCCGGACGCTCAGCGCCAGCGGCAACCGGTTGACCAGCCTGCCCGACGCCCTCCCGACGCAACTCCAATCACTCGAAATCGGCAGCAACCGGCTGACCAGGCTGCCCGAAACCCTTCCGGAGGGCCTATTGACGCTCGCCGTCGGCAGCTGCCGGCTGACCAGCCTGCCGGACACCCTGCCGGCCGGGCTCCAGGACCTGGATGTCCGCGGCAACCTGCTGACGAGCCTGCCCGACGCCCTCCCGAGCGGTCTTCAGTTGCTTGCTGTCGGCGGCAACCGGCTGACCGACCTACCTGCCAGCCTCCCGCCTGAACTCCAGGAGCTCGAGGCCGACGGCAACCGGCTGACCAGGCTGCCCGACACTCTCCCCACTGAACTCCAGTTGCTCTTCGCGCGCGACAACCATCTGAGAAGCCTGCCCGAGACCCTCCCGCCGGAGCTTCAGAGACTACACGTCAGCGGTAACAGGCTGACGAGCTTGCCGGAGACCCTCCCGGCTGAGCTCCAGGTGCTTGAGGCACGCGACAACCGGCTGACCGGCCTTCCGGAGGCCCTGCTAACCCGGCTCGGTTCTGGGTGCATGATTTACGTGGAGGAAAATTTGCTGTCCGAGCAGGCCCGGACTGATCTGGCGACAGCTCTGAATGCGCCAGGCTATGCCGGTCCGCGGGTCTTCTTCTCGATGGATGGAGGAACGGCGGGCGAGCCGGTGCGCGCCTTGAGCGAGGTGGCGGCTGACTGGCTCGAGGGCGAGCCTGAGGTGATCGCCGCCTGGCAGAACTTCGCCGACGAGGCGGGCGCCTCGGAATACGCGCTCTTCCTCGACAGGCTGCGAAAGACCGTGAATTATGGCAATGCCGAGTTCCGAAACGCGGTAACGGAGGATCTGCGGCAAGCAGCGATCAGGCCGGGGTTGCGCCAGCAGTATTTCCAGCTCGCCTTCGGGGCGAGCGCGACCTGCCAAGATCGCATTACCCTGACCTGGAATAGCATGCAGACCGCACGCGTGAACGCTGATGTCGAGGATGGCGCCTATGACGATCGGCTCGGCGAGCTCGTCGATCAGGCGCGGGTCTTGTTCCGCCTGGACGCGCTCGCGCCGATCGCCCGTCAGAAGGTCGACACGCTCCAGTTCGTCGACGAGATCGAGGTCTATCTCGCCTATCAGGTCAAGCTGCGCGAGCGACTGGACCTGCGGCTCATCGCTCCGGACATGCGGTTCTTTGATGTCTCCTACGTGACTGAGGACGACCTCACAGCGGCCGAGACGCAGGTGCGCAATGAGGAAGCGGCGGGGTTCGCCGACTATCTGGCGACTCGCTGGCAACCTTGGGAGACGGTGGTGAGCCGGATCGCTCCCGAAGCCCATGCACAGATGCAGGAGCGGCTCATCGAGGCGATGGACGAGCAGTTCCAGAGCCGCCTCGAGCAACGGCTCGCCGATCATGGCCTGACCGGAAACAGCGATGCCGAACTCCAGTTCGGAGCAAAGATCCGCGACGAGATCGCCTGTGAGATCAAGGACGCTCTGATGCGCCAAGTGCTCGACGACCACGGCCTTAAGCTGTGAAGCGGTCATCAAATTGCGAAGGACTGCAAACGGTCCTACGCGATGGCCTTCGCCGCCGCAGCGTTCGCGCCGACCGCTGCCGATCACCTGATCTTGTCACGCAGCATTTTTTCTCGTCCGCCGTTGCTTACCATTGCAGCGCTTCTGACCTGACCATGCCTCCCCGTTGGTCGAGCATAACGCATTCGTCTTCAGCGTGTGGAAACCCACAAGACATTGAGGAGTAGCTCAGCCGATCTTGCGCGAGCGTTCTTGTGTCGACAGGGCCAGCCCGATCAACATTTCGCAGTTCCTGCTTCAGCGAATTGCACAAAGCCTCTAGTCGGCATTCCGGCCGATCGCGCGCTCAATGCGTTCGCGCATCGCCGGATCGATATCTTTGGCGCCAAGCAAATCTGGCGGCGGCGTCTCCTGCACTTGAAGCGCGGGTCTATCCCAACGAGCGCAACCGCCGAGCCCAAGAATAACAAGGAAAGCCGAACACAAGAATGGACAAAATGGACCAAAGCGCGACCGGACGGCGTTTTGACGTGAATTCATGCGGTCCTTCTCAGATCGATTGCTGGGCCGATTTGTCGGCTGCAGCGATCATGTTACGAGGTTGCTCCAACGGAGCATTGTCCTTGGCAGCAGTCAGTGTGATTGATCCAACGGGCTGGATTGTGAAGTCGGGGGCAAGCTCCTGATAGGATAGAACAGGAAGATCGATCCCATTGCGGGTGAGAAAACCGCGGACAAAGCGCCGTACGTCCATCGAAGCAAGGATAACTGGGCGGGCCTGACCTCGAACCATGTTCGAATGGATCTGACGCACTCTTGAAAGCAGCGCCTCGCTTTGACCGTCCGTCAAAACCAGGTAGGGACCTTTGGGCGTATCGCGCACAGCGCCGCGAACAACCTCCTCGGTTTGCCGTTCGATGATAAAGACGGGCACGACACGGTGTGCGTTGGCATAACGGTGGCAAATCTGCCGCTTCAGACCCGAGCGAACATATTCAGTGAGCAAGACGACGTTTTGCTCTCGTCCGCTCCATTCAGCCAATGCTTCCAAGACCAGCCGGGTATTGCGGATCGGAATTCCCTCCTCCAGCAGGCGCCGCAGGACGTCGGCTATCTTGGGGATTGGCGTCGTACGCAACACCTCCTTCACCAGATCTGAATATTCGATCTCCATTCGAGCCAGCAATTGACGCGTCTCCTGAATACCTACCAAGCACGGAGCATGGCGGGTCAACGCCGAATTAACGCGCAAGGCCAGGATCTCAATGGGACCGCGATACCCGATGCCGGCCGCTTTAAGGGCCGATTGATTGCTTTGTTCGATCCAGATTCTATCCGTATCCGGGTCATGCCGGAATGGGATGCCGCTCAATTCAATGTTGGCCAGATCATCGTTGAGCACGAGCTGCGTTGGATCAATAAAATCCTGATCGACCGGCACGCCCTCGACATCCACCCTGAACACCAACTTTGGCAAGCGCTCGTCGACCTCGACGGGGATGCGCGGAATCGTGATGCCTAGATCTGTTGAGACCGATCCGGAAACCCGTGCAATGTGCTGCTGCAATTCGTCCCTGTCGATCGCCTGTATCAGACTGGGTGCGAGGAATAACGCAACGGGAAGCGCTTCCGCCGGGACGGTTTGCTTGTGAGGCTGTGCGGGAACGGGACCGGAGACATCAGCGTCTTTCTTGGCGCTTTGGACCACACCGTCAGCAAAGCTCGCTGCTGCAAAGACCGCGGCCAATACGAAAAAGACCGGCAACGGGAAACCCGGGATGATCCCCATGACAACCAAGACGCAGGCGGCCAGTCGCAAGGCGTGAGCATTGGCGGTGAGCTGGTTGACGATCTCGTTACCAAGGTTGAGCTGGGTAGATCCATTTACGCGAGTGATGATCGTTCCGGCTGTAATCGAGAGCAGTAGCGATGGAATTTGCGAAATTAACGCATCACCTATCGTCAGCAGGGTATATTGATGCAACGCCTCCGCGAAAGACATTCCCCTGGAGAGCACGCCGATAGTGATCCCGGCCAGCATGTTGATGCAAATGACCACCAACCCTGCGATGGCGTCACCCTTCACGAATTTCATGGCGCCGTCCATGGCCCCGTAGAGCTGGCTTTCTTTCTCCAATGCAGCGCGCCGACCGCGGGCCTCGTTCTGATCGATATGACCGTTGCGCAGCTCCGCATCGATCCCCATCTGCTTGCCCGGCAGGGCATCGAGCGTGAAGCGCGCCGCCACCTCCGCCACGCGTTCCGCGCCCTTGGCGACGACGATGAATTGCACCATGGTTACGACTAGAAAGATGACAATGCCGACGACGATATTCCCCGATATGACAAAGTCACCGAACGTGTGAATGATGCTGCCGGCATCCCCATCAGCCAGGATCAGCCGCGTCGTCGAGATGGTGAGCGCCAGCCGGAATACCGTGGAAATCAGAATGACGCTCGGCAAGGACGAGAAGTCGAGCGGGGTGCTGATGTAAAGAGCAACCATCAGCAGCAGTATGGCGATGCCCAGATTGAAGCCAATGAGCGTATCGATCGCTACAAGCGGGATCGGCATGATCATCATGCTGACCGTCAGAAGCAGCATCAACGCAACCATCAGATCGGAGTTGGCCGACGCGCGCGCAATGATGTTACGCAGGACGTTAGTCATGGAGGCCTTCTGATGGTTGTTTGATAAGAACTGTGCCGACGCGCAACGAAACATAGTCCTGGAAAACGGCGCGCGCCTCGTCCATGCGGCCTGCACGCCGCAGGGCATGGCTTCGTAGCAGCATCAAATGGGTGCGCGAAGACGGCTCGTCATCAAGTGTATCCAGTCTGTCCAGGATCCGCAGTGCTTGATCGCCAAGGCCCTCCGAGATGAGGGCGTAGGCGAGAATCCGTAGCAGGTCGACGTCTTGCGAGTTGTCGCGGACGATGAGCTGCAACAGAGCAACGCATTGTGCGCCCTGCCCACATGCAAGATGGAGATAGGAAAGTGCGCAGACCAAATCGCGCTCTTGCCAGGAACTCAGGCACACGTTACCGGCACTGGAAACGTCCGTCGTCGGCTGCTGCGCTCCATCACGGTGGACCATTGGCTAGGCTTCGATCAAGCTGTTCCGGTTCTGCCGGAGCAGGATCAGCCACTGCAGTCCCTGCTGCAGGACGAGGACACCTTCGTGCGCCATGGAATCAGAGGGCGCGGCCGAGAGCTTGAGGGTGAGACGTTCCAGAAGAACGCCGTACCGCTCTGGCCGCAGCATGTCCGGATGGCGCAGCCGTGGTGTGACGAAGGCGAGCAGATCATGCGCAATATCGCCCCCGTGGAGCGGCGTCAGCCCCTCGACATCATTGCCGCGGGTGCGCGTCTTGCTGAGACTGACGCGCCCCACTGCATCAATATCTTTGGCCTTCGATAGGGCGTCGATCGTCATATCGAGCGGCAAATGCGACGCGTTCGGCTCCCGCCAGATCGACGCCTGCTGATTCTCATCATTTGCGGGAGTACCGTCGATCTTGGTCTTGCTGAGGTCGATTACCGGTGCACGGTCCTCGTTGAGTCTCTGCGAAACAGTGCCAGGCCCGACATCATGACGGGACAGCTTTGACATGACCTCTCCAATTTTCCTTCGCGCTAATAGGGAACGGCAGCAAAACGGCCATTTCGACTTAGCAGCACGCGCCCTTCGTCGATTCGATCAACCGACCATCCGTCAGCCAACAGAGCACCGACGAAATATTTCTGTCCGCCGATAAGCAAATAGGGCTGGATTCCGTGCCAAACAGCTTCGAGAGCGATTGGAGAAGGTGGCTTGTCCTCCTTGACCCGCACTCCGTTTAAGAGGGTTAGCGCGCCATCTGTGCGACGATCAAACCATTGCTGGAGTTCCTGCCATTTCGCAACTGTTGCAGGAGTGACTGTTCCCTCAGCACTGACAAAACCTGGGCCCGAACCAATCCTGATATCGAGCAGGCCGGCCTTATCAACCTCCTGTTTCAACACTTCGGCTGTGTCTTGGGCACGCCGATCATCAGGCCGGCTCGCAATGCGCTTTTGTACAATCTCGGCTGCAGGGGCCGCACTGGCGCTTGGTGTACCTCCGCCGCCTTTGGATAAAGCCGTCGTCAGAGCACCAATACCGACAATGCCGAACAACACGATGGCCAGCGCCGAGATCGAAACGCGCGATCGGCTGGCCGAACTGGCCTCGACCGCATTTTGCATCGACCAGCGAATAGACATCGCGCCCACGTGGACAACGGCTGGAAGAGAACGAACAACGCGCTCGCCTGCGCCAACATCCCCCTCGCCCTCCATAGTGCCTATGGGTGCAAGGGCCTCGATCTCGATCGAGTTACCAACCAGGTTGACACGAAGGTGATGCGGCTCAAGCCCTTGTTCGACAAAGATCATATCCGCGTCGACGCCACTGCCGATAAGGCTCGTTCCGGCAGCCGCTTTTCCGCTCAGCCCGGCATAAAGTCCCGACAGCACCTCGAAGTGGAAGGAGGCAGCCTCATTCACCGACAATCCTCCAAACAAAGAGGAGCACGGCAGGCATTGCCGTACAGTTCATTCGAAGACCGCCACTGCTCACATCGCCGCCGCGACTGGAAAAGCGGGGCGAGGTCCGCCCCGCTTCCAGTGTTAGCCGTTGGCGCGCTCGCTCGCCGCCTTCTTCTCACTCGAGAGCTCGGTCGACAGCGCGCGCAAGCGCATGTCTTGCACCATGGATTGCAGGCTGACAGCCTTCAACTGCGCGATCAGAGCCTCGTAAGTTGCCGCCCCCCCGGCCTGATCAATGACAGCACCAGCTCCTGATGTGGCGGTAGACGCCGTGGTACCACCACCACCGGAACCTGAGGCCTTGTTGTCAGCCTTGTTGTCAGTCTTGGTGTCGGCGGTGTCACCACCATGAGAGCCAGAACCACCTACTTTGTTGACCATATCGCTTCACCTTCCGTTTGAATTGCCGCCACTGCTGGCGACGGTCCCTGACGTCGCGATTCGGCGTCAGGCATCCTCTTCTGTTTCAGCCACCGTTTCGTGAAGATTTGCCATGCCTCGCTCCATACTCTGCACCGCGGCCATGGCAAGAACCGAGCCAAAAGCTGATTCGAATTCTCGACCCTGATCCACGGACTGCGAAGCGCCACTATCAAGATTGGTGTGAACCACACTTTCGATTGCGCCGGCCATCTACTGCCTCTCACTTCAGTTTCATCAGAAAGGTGGCATCGCAACCGGGCGACCCACGTTGCTCACGCTAGCGGGATTAGCTGTCGAGAAGCTGACGAGCCGAAGGACGGATTCGGCGATAATCCCAATATCAGGATCAACATCAACCTGAGGCGAGAAAGCGGCTTCACGGGTAGATGCCAGGGCTGCACCGAACGATTTTCGCGACCGGGTGACCTAATTTTTACAACATCTCCTATGAGTGAGCGCCAGACAGTCCAGGCGCCCGATCCAGCAACTTCCATCGCACCCGTTGGACCAGACACCCAATCGTGCGATTGGCAAGGCACGGGCAAAACCGCGCGCTGCTCGAACCGCTTCCGCGAGAATCAGGGGTGATAGCGCTTCGCGGCTTCGCGACGATGGTCATTGGCGATGACTGGAGGTGTCATACCCCTCCAAACCCATCAGGACAGCGTCGTGCTGCGCGTGCACTGGGGCGGAGATGACATTGTTGGGTCGCAGATGACATTTATGAGCACGCCGGCGGCTCTTTCGAGATAAATCGAAGATGACCGCGATTGGCTGAAGGTGAGCCTTCTCAACTCGTCAGCTTCTCGAAAGCTTGCCCCCCTAGTCTCGCGCGAACGCGTCGTTCTTGCGATCGCCGATGTCACCGATTGACCGCAACGGAAATGAACTCAAAATGCAGCTCAATAGCTTTTCACTGCCCGCCAGTGTGGATCCAGCTCAGTTTGGACGTGTACCGGGGGGGTCGTCGGCATTACGACCATCCGACCAGACTGGGGAAGGCAAGCTTTCGATCTTCGAGGCGTTGGTGTCCATAAGCTCGCGGGAAGAGAAATCCGATGTCCCCTCCACGCCAACGGATCCGTTGCAGCCAGAGCTGCCGATGCCGCAGGATCCATTGGACCAGCTGCCAGCGGATGTGAAGGCGGCGATCGAGGCATTGGAGAAAGATTCGCTTCCTTCCTCCTCAGCCGACTCCTCTTCCGTCGACAAATCGGCATCGGCTGCGCCCGCTGCAGCACCCGAGGTGGCGACCGCTCCGGTCGCAAGCTCGAGGATCACATGGAATGGCGGCACGCTGACCGATGCCGAGCTGGAGATCGTCGCAGTGCTGAACCGGCACAAGGACCAATGCCCGCTCAGCTGGGACTCGTTGGCAGAGAAGGCGAACGACCCCTCGACGCCACCGGATCTGAAGGCAGCGATCAACAAATTGCGGCAGGACCCGGAGCTGTTCTATGCGATCGGCTCTCAGGGCGACGGCCGCTGCGGGGGCAAGATTAAGGCGAATGACCTGTCCGAGTTCTCC
The DNA here is from genome assembly GCF_001908235.1 of Bradyrhizobium sp. NAS96.2. Taxonomy (GTDB): domain Bacteria; phylum Pseudomonadota; class Alphaproteobacteria; order Rhizobiales; family Xanthobacteraceae; genus Bradyrhizobium. The sequence continues at coordinate 53,082 of NZ_LGHK01000005.1, read as the reverse complement.
GCCAGCCACTCGCAGGTTGCTGCATTCCAGGAGCGGCAGGCGCACAGCTACGAGCAGAACTACATCTCATCCGACGGTACCGGAAATGGACAACCGTCGGCCATGACCGCGAATGATGCATTGCGCGAACTCTACCGGTATTCTGACTACCTGCCTAAGAATCTCAGTCTGGACGATTTCAAGAGGATCGTCGACGGCAACGCCAAGACCGGCAAGTGTCCGCCTCAGGTGATCGCGGCGGCTCAATACTTCCTCGACCATACCGACGCCTGGAAGCAGTTGTACGGTGGCGCGATTGATAAAGTCCATAAAGAGGATTTCCTGCAAGTCGCTTCATCGTCGATGAACCTGACACAGAGCGAGCTCGACACGCTCGGCACGATCAACAAGAATCAATCCGCATTCTTCGGGAAAGGCGACCTGACACGAGAGAAGCTGTCGAGCATGGCGGACGACAAGAGTCTCGATCCGAACGTACGCCAAGCAGCGTCACAGCTGCTTTCGGACCCGCTGTTGTTTGGGTTACTGAACAATTCGATCACTGGCTACAAGACCCATCATAAGATCACCGACTTCGGCGGCGGGCATACGGTCGATTCCGGTAACATCAGCAACAACGACTTCACGCACTTCTACGGCAACATGTCGACTGCGAACCGTACCGTTCAGCAGACCAAGACCCATGTTCCGACGACCGCCGCCGAAAAACGCGCGGTTGCGGACATGATGATGGGGGTGGACGACCAACCCGATATCAAATCTGCGAAAAAGAATGGCGGAGCCATCATGCATGTGGTCGACGACGTGCTCAAGGTAGGCACGAAGGTGCTTGATTTGGCGGCCACGGCAGTCGGCGTGCTCGGCTTCATTCCCGCCTTGGGCGAAGTGGCCGATGCCATATCGATGGTACTCGAGTTGGAGTCGCAAGCAGCGAACCTTCTTCACACGGCCATTAGCGGGGGCGATATGAAGAAGGCGCTGAAAGAAGTCGGCATCAATCTTGCGGCGCAGGCCGTTGGCTGTATCTCCGGGCCCGAGGTCAAATTGGCGCTGCGCGAAGGTCTCGCAAAGAAGGTTCTGGAAGAGGCCGCGACGAGGGGTATCGACCTGACGGTCTCGCAGGCGCAATCCTATGCCCAGAACTATTTGGACGACCTGAAGGCCCGCCTTGAGACCGGACCGATGCAAGCCGCAGGTGTTCCGAGCTAGGTCGCCGCGAGGCCTCGTCTTGGAGCTGACAGGCCAGTTGCGCTGACAGCCTGCGGCTTGGAGTTCGCTCATTGCAATGATAGAGGCGCGACGCAACGTTTGGCGCCCGCGCGTATGAGACCTCGACTCGCCACCGCGAGGTCGCCACTCCGCGAGCGTCGCAGAAGAAAACGCGCCGCAACATCGAGGCGTCGCCCAAGCTCTGCGGCGCCACTGTGAGGATCTGATCATCTCGTTAGGCGACAGCACCATCGCATGCGCGAGTACTGAAACGCCCAAAGCCAGCTTCCGAGACCAAGCTGACTGGCCGTGCGAGGGGCTCGGCTGCAGCCGGGGGTGATTGTGCCGCCGAAAGTAGACCGCTCAAAGCGCAGGACGAGCGCTGTAAGAGATGGGCGCTAGAGCGGCTCACGGATTCATTGAATCGGAAGGGATTCCGGATTTGCGGCGAATATGATTCAAGATGCTGGCTGGGCTGGAGGCCAGCATCCGATGGTCCGACCAATTTCCAACGATCTGCGTAAGCGTGCGGTTGCGGCAGTTGCAAAGGGCGAGAGCTGCCGTTCGGTGGCGTCGCGGTTTGGGGTTGCGGTGTCGTCAGTTGTGAAGTGGTCGCAGCGTTATCGAGCGACCGGCTCGGTCGCGCCCGGCAAGATGGGCGGCCATCGGAAGCCCGTCCTTGAGCCGCATCGCGCCTTCATCATGGAACGGATCGGTCAGACGCCGCATTTGACGCTTCACGCCCTCAAGGACGAGCTTGCCGCGCGCGGGATCAAGGTCTCCCACAATGCGGTTTGGCTATTTCTGCGACGCGAAGGGCTGCGGTTCAAAAAAACGCTGCTCGCCCTCGAGCGAGCTCGCGCAGACATCGCGCGTAGACGCCAGCGCTGGGTGTTCATGGCAGGCCAATCTCGATCCCCGACGCCTGGTCTTTATCGACGAGACCTGGATCAAGACCAACATGGCCCCACTGCGCGGATGGGGACCAAAAGGCGCGCGGGTGCGGAGCTTCACGCCACATGGTCATTGGCGGACGCTGACATTCCTGGGCGCCTTACGCTGTGACCGCCTCACCGCACCTTGTCTGTTCGACGGCCCAATCAACGGCGAATGCTTCCGCGCCTATGTTCAGCAGGTTCTCGTCCCGCAGCTTCAGCCTGGCGACATCGTCATTATGGACAATCTCGGCAGCCACAAGTCGGCCGCCCTGCGCAGCTTGATTAAAGCCGCCGGCGCCAGGCTCTGGTACCTGCCGCCATACTCCCCCGATCTCAATCCGATCGAACAGACCTTCGCCAAGATCAAGCACTGGATGCGCTCCGCCCAGAAGCGCACGCTCGACGACATTTGCCGCCATATCGGCGGCCTCGTTCCAGCCCAACGAATGCGGAAACTACTTCGAAAACGCTGGATATGCTTCCATCAAAACGTGAAACGCTCTAGCCGTGTCTGTGGCGAACGAAAGGAAGACGATCTTGAAGGCCTAGACTGGAACTTGTGCGGTCTTCCCGACCTAACCACCTCTCGCCGCGCCGACCGCGGTCTACAGTTTTCGATAGGCTGTGACGCCAGATCAGGCGACTGAGGCGGCTCCATGAGCCTGCCCCGACCAAGTTCAGCAGCTCCCTGGACGGACATCCGAGTCGTCTCGGGACAGAACGGTGCGGCTCTGTTCCCGAGGGTAAACGCGAGCGGCTCGCTCGCGATTTGGACGTCCTGCACCCTTGCTGCCCTCGCCATGATCTCATATCCGGCGCTCTGTGCAGCAAGTGGGGAACGGATCCCGCATTCTTGTACGGCCATCACAGAACGCGCAAATCGCCTGGCGACCCCGACCTCAGTTTATTTTTTGTGTGGTGATGGTCGACAGGTGCTGCCCGTTGGGGTTCCTATAACGATTGGCGAGGCTTTGAAGCAATCCTTCCATCTCGTCTGGTTGAGCAGTAAATTCTCCATAATTCGGATCAAAGAGTGTCGTACTTCCATCCAAGGTCGACGTTGCAACGACGTGTGAGCCACCTTCGGCGAAATACAAACTGAGCAAATATTTAGATCCGTCGTCGGTGATTTTCCTCACCATGTTCGAATGCTTGCCGAATTCGTATACCTTCTCTTTTCCGGACGGATCCAAATTTGCTCCCCGAAGTACTCGGTTTTGTGCCTCAAGGTCTGCCTGAGACGCTCCTGCTCCCCGCCTTCGCAACTCGTCCTTGAAGTCTTGATACCGCTCCTGCCGCGCAGCCGCTGAATCGTGCGTTCGTGATCCGGGTGCTAGCGCACTCATTCGGGTTGATGGACTGTTGCTGAGATTGCTGAGCCATTCCGCAGTCAATCCGACGCAGATGCCGTCCACATTGGCTTCATGCAATTCGGCCGTCCGGTATTGGAACAGGGAGTTGCTCGGCCTCGCCGGAGAAGACGTGCTGGGATTGTGTGGCTCGGAGGCCTGGGGTGTGCTGACGCAACAACCCATTTTGTCGGGCAATTCTCCAGGTGGTAACCTCCTCCGCGACCTGAGATTTTGCTTGTCTGTGCCAAATGGAAGGTTTTCGAACTCCACCACGGATGGCTCGGAAGTGATTGAGTGCGGCCGTGTTGGCGCCGAAGACGAATTCGCATGGGGATCTGGCATCGATCGGGACGACAAGCCCACAAGTATCTGCCGAAAGCTGTCGCTGTCCGCAGACTGACTCGGTTCGTGAGTTTGGCTCGGACGTGTGGGCGGGCCACTGATTCGATTGTGCATGACGATTCTCGCTTCCCTTTGGCGTGGATCCTTCGCAGTAGGTTCGCCTTGCTTAGGCGGAGCTGTGCTGTGAATGATATCCAGATAAGCTGATGAGAAGCTGACGGGCAGGCGTTGCCCAGTTTAGCGAGCATGACGAAGAACGAGGGACGGCATCCTTTTCGGGCAGCGGCCGCGACGATGGCCGTCCTGGCAGGCAGTCCGACGGCTCTGGCAGGTGCTTGCACGTACCAGGCGATGGCGCGTGTCCGATAGACTGGGTTCGCGATGGAACGCGGATAGAAGGAAGCAAGAACGCGCTGCGCTTGTCTTGCCGATTTGCAAATAAAGCATTGAACAAACGAGCTCCTGAATGTGGATTGGCCTTTTGATCAGAACCCTACTTGACCAATCGGGCCCACCTCCGCTTTGGCCTCCACGCATTCTCAAGGCAAGATCCAGCGCGTATCCTGTACATGCTTCACCGCGACATTTAACTCCTCCGCTGTCGCATACATGGGCACTTGGGCCTCGTTGAGCCAGCCGAAGCCGAGATATCGGAACTGATCGGCTGGCACCGCCACGCGACTGGGGCCGAGCTCGCGAACGAAGTCCTTCGACCAGTCATGGATCGTATACGCCTCAAGTGTGTTGATCATCGCTCGCCAGCGTTCGATGCGCTCCTCGCGCGGCATTTCGATGGCTGTTGAAATCGCGGCCGCGATGTCGTCAGGAGAGGTCGGATCCACATGCAGTGGCCCATTTTCGTTGAGGTCCTCTGCCGCCCCCGCGAACTTCGACAAGACCAGCACGCCCGGATCGTTCGAATCTTGCGCAGCAATATATTCTTTCGCCACCAAATTCATACCGTCACGCAACGGTGTCACCACACCAACGTCCGCGGTCCGGTAATACCCCGCTAGCCGCACCTGCGAGAAGTGATCCTTCTTATAGAGGATCGGCTCGCAGCCGTCGTCCGTTCCATGCTTACGATTGACGTCTTCGACGAGGCAGGCAATATCGCGCTGATATTCACTATATGCCGGAATGTCGGCGCGCGACGACGTCCCAATCTGCAAGAGCGAGATGCTTTGCGGCTTGTTTGTCAACAGCAGGTCGAAAGCTTTGATCCGATTGTCGATACCCTTGGTATAGTCGAGGCGATCTACGCCGATTGCCAGCTTCGTGCGATCGAGCTTGTCCTGGATCGACGAGATCTCCTGTCGGTATTCCACGAGCGATTCCACGGCATATTTTGCGAACTGCTTCGGATCGATACCAATCGGAAACACCTGGCAACGAGTGAGGCCTCGCTCCGAGATCACAACATCGCTCCTGCTTTCCATCCCAAGATGCACTTGGAGGCACGATAGGAAATTGTCTAGATCCCAGCGGGTCTGAAAGCCGACAAGATCGTACGCCAACATGGTTTCCATCAGATCGCGATGATGGGGCACCTTCTCTATCACATCAGGGTTCGGCCATGGCGTATGTAGGAAAAAGCCGATCGGCTGCTCGATCGCGAGCTCGCGCAGCTCCTTGCCGAGGGAAAGGAAATGATAATCATGCACCCAGATTGCATCTCGCTTTCTAAGGCATGACAGGGCGCGCGCCATGGCGCGGTTGATCTGGCAATAGCTGTTATAATGCTCTTCCGATGCAGGGGACATCCGCTCGGTCAGCGAATGAAGCGCGGGCCACAGAGTAGAATTTGAAAATTCATGATAGAAGCCGGCGTAGTGGGCGGCCGGCAGATCTACTTTTGCAACTTGACCCTTGCCGTGCGGCTCAAGAGGAGTTAGCTGCTCACTGCCGTCGCTTAGCGTTCCCGAGGCCCCCATCCAAACGGCGCCAGAGCGTTCAACGGCCGGCTCGAGGGCCGCGGCAAGACCACCCGTCTTGGGTTCGCCGGGGTCGAAGCTCGATACACGATTAGAAACAAGGATAAGTTGCATATCCGGCTGCTGAGCCGTCATGGCGCTGCCGGCCTCATGCCGGGCAAAGATACTATAACGGGAAAATTCTAGATCGGCTTGGCTCGGCCGCCTCTCTGCGGCTTTGCTCAGGTGCGCGTCAAAAGCGGCGGCTTGGTTCACTTTCAGCTGTTCTGGCCTGGCGCGCAACGTGCGAGGAGAAGCTGTACTAGCAGCGAAATTGACACTAGATGGGTCCATTCCAGACCTCCGATTGAGCAATCAGAACGGCTAGCTTCGGACTGCCCCCTTTTTGTGTTAACAGCTCGACCTTTCGAGAAGCTGACGACCTAGGTCGCCCGTGCCACGTTCAGGTGGGGCGCCTCTGTCGTTTCGAGATGGCCGGTCTGGCTCGGCGCGTTTGAATTGTCGGACGAGGTTGATACGACAGCACTGAGCAGGGCGATCTTCGCCTGGCTCGAATGGTGTGCCCGCTCGAGGTGAAGAGACTGTTCATCTCGATCGGTGCACGCGATATCGACAACCAACCTTGTGAGTGCCGAGGTCACGGTGCCGCTCCCATGACATTGGCCGGTATCCGGTCCGCGCTCGCCTCGCCGCAAAGATGGGCATGCAGCGCGACCACGCATTGATCCGCGTTCCTGTTGTCACGCCTTCCCGGGACGATGGTGAGATCGGCACGTTGATAGATCGGTACGCGCTCGCGGATCAATTGCGTGATCTTGTCCCCCCCGGTCCTCGGTCTGCAACAGCGGGCGGGTGGTGTCACGAGCAAGGCGCTTCCTGATCTCACCCGCGTTGGCATTGAGCCAGATCGAGACCCCTTTCTCGGCGACGCGGCGCTGCGTCTCCTCATGCATGAACGCGCCGCCACCGGTGGCGAGCACCGCGGGTCCCCGCTCGAGACACTCCGCGATCAAACGCGCCTCGAGGTCCCTGAAATACCGCTCCCCTTTGGTCGCAAAAATGTCCGTGATCGACATGCGAGTCATCGTCTCAATCTTTTTGTCGGAGTCGATGAAGGACAGCCCTAGTCGTCGCGCAAGATGTGGGCCGATAGTGGATTTGCCGGAGCCGGGCATGCCGACGAGCACGACCGGCCGGCCGTCGAGGGCCGCGACAACCTCCTTTGCGGTCGGTGATCGCTCGAACGTCCCTGTTTGTCGGGTAGATCGCAGCGCAAAGCCAGCGCCGACGCCAGCTGTACGCGCCTCTTCGATTGAAAAGTGGGGAATGTTTTTGACACCATCGGGTATCGCAACTTCTCTGCAGACCTCGCGCACGCGCTGCGTGAGCTGCTCGATCTTACGGTCATCCGGTGCATCGCTTCTGCGCAGTCGCTGGAGCTCCTTATAAGTATCGTGATTGGCAATTTTGGCTTTGTAGCTGGCCGGCGTATGAAACTCCGCCTCGAAGCGGTAGCCATCCGGCGTGGCGAGCACAGTCTTGATGCCGGCAAAGGTCGGAGCGCTCATCCTGAACCAGTTTGCTGTGCTGAATTCGGTGTAGCCTTGTTCCTCAAACGACAGAATGGCTTTCCGGAAGGCCTTTGCAAAATCCTTATCGGGCGCTTCGAAGACATGGCGCACGGCGTTGCTGATCAGCTGTGAGGCGCCTTCGGGGACGTCATTCACAGCCAAGAGTTGATCTGTGAGAGAGCTTTCCGTCTTCAATCGATGGTCGAGATGGGGCATCTTCACATCGATGCCCGTTTGCCGGAGATCCTTGGCAACCTGAAGCGCCGCTGCAGTGATCGCCTTTTCTTCGACTGCGGCGCGCGCCACCTCGGTCTGGGCGCGCTCCGAGGCCAGTTCGCGAGTTAGCGTCAATTTGATGGCAGAATCCTCGGCAGGCTGCCGGTCAAAGGGACGAGGCAGAATCCCTTTCTCCGCAGCAAGGTTGATCGAGGCTTCCATGATTGAAGCCGCCAATGTGGGATTGTCCTTCAGATCTTCCAAGGTCGTGTCGACATTGAACATCCCGTGATTGAGGGTCGCCGCCATGCTCTTGACATAAGGCACCGACTTCAGGCCCGGCGTCTGCTGCAGGAGCCTCTGGAGCCCTTGGCTTTTCTTCATAAATAGCTGGACGCTGGTGTCGGATTTAAAGGCGTCCGTTCCGACCTTGATGCCGAGGCTCAGGAGATTGCTTGCGCTTTGCACGAGGTCATCGGCAATGTACCCATCCGGCCGTGGACTGATGCGCGGAGGATAGTTGTCGAGCAAGGCCTGGATACGGTCGCGCGGGTGAGTGGCCGCCGGATAGGTCTCCGCCAGGTTTGGGAAAAGCTCTGCAAGCTCCGGGCTTACCGTCAGCTTGGTATCGCGCGCGCTTTCGACTGTTTCGGGCAGCACCTGCTCATCCATGCTTGCTGCCCACGCGACAAGGTCGGTGACGAGGAACTCGGCAATTTCGTGGGCAACTGCATGGTCTGCAGCCTTGATTTCGGGCCTCGCTCTGTCGAGCATGTGCTCGACATCCTGGGCGCTCACCTGCTCCTGGTTCAGTAATTGAAGGATGTCGCGCTGAAGTTCGTGGTGAAACCCCTCGTACGTTCCAAACACGGCGCGCTCGGCAAACCAACGTCGTGCTTGATGGGACTGCGCCAGAAAGCTCCGCTGCAGGCCGGTATAAACCTCCAAAGTATCCCGCGTCGCCGCGAGGATCTGGCTGGCACGGCTAAATTTGTAATCATTGCCCTCGATTGCCGGCGTATGCGATTTTGGTGGCTTGAGCGAACGAACCCCGCGGGCTTGCTCCTTGTCATCGAACAGGCGAACATGCTCATAAAGCTGCGGCCGGTCACCGATGATAACAATCATATCTCCGTCGAAATCGCCGTCGAGCTTTTTCTGCTCACCGGTCGGGACGGCGACCAACGACCCCGGAGCAAACACCTCGGTCGCCTGCAGGATGCCGACGCAATCGACCAGCGTGTCCGCCTTGACGCGGTCCTTGCGCTCGGTCCAGCTCGAATGGCATTTGACGTCCTCAGCCGACATCACCAGGCCACGATCTGCGTAGTCGGCCGGCCACAGCTCGTCCGGCACCACGATCAGAATGCCTTTGGCAAAGAAGCTCGGATCGTCGGCCGCCAGTTGCTCCCGGGACTTCTCAGCGACGCTGAAACTGTATTGCATGGCCACGCATCTATCGAGGAATGCCGCAGTCGGGTCCCCATCAGCTGCTGACTTGACGCGTTTGTAGTCAAGCGGGCGCAGGTTGGGATTGTCATAGGGAGACCGCCCGATCAGCACGCCCCCCCGTTCCCGTCAACGTCTCGCTCTTGCGTTGTGGCACATGGAGGTAATCGTCACTGGACGGGACGGCAACCGCGCCGGAACCGTCGATGTGGCCTGCCGTCACCGTACGAAACAGATGCTCGCCTATCAGGCTTTCCTCTTCTCTGCTCTCCAGCCAAGCCTTGGCTTTCTCGCGCGCCTCGCCCGCCACTCGCTCACTACGCGGATAATGTTGCAGCGCCGAGGCCGGAACGGACGATCTCCTTGCTTCGCCATAGGGCGGCGTCCGATCGGGACCTTCCTTCGGGCCGGCACGGCGAACGGCGAGCATACGCTCGGCCAGCGAGGCCTTGATGAAGCCACAGCCGTCATGCGGTCGCAGAGCAATCGGGCCTTCCGGTCCGGTCAGTCTGAAGGGATGTGCCTCGTTGGCCGGGCGGTCTGGCGCTAGCAACAGCTTGAAGGCGCCCTCGAGCGCGTAGTCGTGAGGGCCGAGATCCTTGATTGCGGGTGGCGCCGCAAATCCCCTACGCTGAGTGTACCAATAGGCCTCTTTGAAGGGCGCCCAAGCGCGCATTAGCTTCTCGAAAGACGTTCCCGGAGCGGTTTCGGCATAGGGAATGGCGAGCAGCTTTCCTCCCGAGGATGCTGCTGCCGGCTTGGCTGGAGCACGGGCGGCGATTTCGAGCACGGTCGGTTTTGGTGCCTTTAACTTGCTGCCGCCGAACAGGTCCATGCGGTATGGCACCCCCTTATACGTGAACGTGCGCGCCAGCATGAGGGCGCTCGGCTTTGCTGGCAGCTGCACGGCGACCACCTCGATCGCCCCTGAGGTTAGCCGATGAAAGATCGAGTATCGTGTCTCGGGCTCCGTGGCCAGAGGCCGTCCCTGCATGTCCACCACCGGCAACCGCATCAGACCAGCCTCGCCCTGTGGGGGCCTCGGCTCGTGATCCATGGCTCGCAATACCTCGTGGACATCGAATATGGACGCAGGATATTTGTCCTGGATCGTTGCCGCGTTCTGCTCGACGAATGCGTCCAGCGCATCGACCGGGCTCTCCGCCTCGATTTGCGCGATCAGGTTCCAGCTCATGTTGGAAAGATCGCCCTGAATGAGGTCGCGCGTACTGGCCAGGGTCTCTTTGGTACCGTGCCGCAACTCTTGCTGCCTCTTGCGCAAATCGGCCTTCTTGCCCTCGATATCCGGTCGCTTGAACATGTTCGCCAGAACCGCACGAGCCTTGATCACCTGATAGATCGAGAGCGCTGGAGCGCGACTGGCGAGCGGCCCACGGGTTCGCTCTGCCGCGCTTGCATTGAAGTGTGCCTCGACCTTTTGCTCCACGACCGGCTGGAGATCGTTCAGCAAGTGGAGAGCCACTCTGCGATGCCAGCGCAGGTGCGGGCTGCGCGCCAGCGGCACCAGCGCGGCACAGAGATTGCCGATGGTTTCGAGGTTATTCTCAGCGGCAAAACCAGGGGCACGTTGCAATTCGTTGAGCCGATCCAACCCGGTCGAGGCAAGTGAGCCAAGATCCTCGAACAGCCGAGTCTTCGCCAAGGCCTTGAAAATGGTGGCGATGGTCCGAGCATCGCTCTGCTCCAGCCGATCATTGTCGTAGTGAAGGTGATGGGCCAGCTGATGCAAGCGATCCTTCAGCAGAGCGGTCTCTGTGATCTCTCCCGTCTCCTCCCCTCTCACGATACTTCGCCCCAGGGCATTGGCGATCATGCTAAACTGCGGCGTCGTGAAGGCGCCGAAGCGTTGGCCTGCCCGGCCTAGTCCGCGTGCGACGTCCACCAGCGCCCGGTGACACGCTGCGTCGTCGGGCCACTTGCTGAAGCCATTCATCAGATATGCCATCTGCTCCGGCGTGAAATCGGAGAGCGGGCGGCGACCGACCTCACCCGCGATTGCGGCCGCGGCTTGGCAAGTGTCCGGGTCTTCCGACCACTTGCTCAATCCGTTCACCAGATTCGCCAGCGCCTGCTGAGTAAAACCGGAGAGTTGATCGCCACGGCGACGGACCTCACGAGCGATCGCGACCGTCGCTTGGCCCGCGAATGCTTCTTCCGGCCATTTGCTGAACCCGTTCACCAGGTTCGCCAGCGCCTGCGGGTCAAAACGCAAGAGCTGGGACGGCACCTGACCTGCGATTGCGACGGCAGCCTCGCGACAGCCCACCGCGTCCGGCCACTTGCTGAAACCGTTCACCAGGTTCGCCAGTTCCTGCGGGTCAAAACGCAAGAGCTGGGGCGGCACCTGACCGGCGATTGCGACGGCAGCCTCGCGACAGCCCGCCGCGTCCGGCCACTTGCTGAAACCGTTCACCAGGTTCGCCAGCTGCTGCGGGTCAAAGCGCAAGAGCTGGGACGGCACCTGACCTGCGATTGCGACGGCAGCCTCGCGACAGCCCACCGCGTCCGGCCATTTGCTGAAACCGTTCACCAGGCTCGCCAGGTGCTGCGGGACAAAACCCAAGAGCTGGGACGGCACCTGACCTGCGATTGCGACGGCAGCCTCGCGACAGCCCGCCGCGTCCGGCCATTTGCTGAAACCGTTCACCAGGTTCGCCAGCGCCTGCGGGTCAAAACGCAAGAGCTGGGACGGCACCTGACCGGCGATTGCGACGGCAGCCTCGCGACAGTCCGCCGCGTTCGGCCATTTGCTGAGACCGTTCACCAGGTTCGCCAGCGCCTGCGGGTCAAAACGCGAGAGCTGGGATGGCACCTGACCTGCGATTGCGACAGCGGCCTCGCGACAGCCCGCCGCGTCCGGCCATTTGCTGAAACTGCTCGCCAGGTTCGCCAGCTCCTGCGAGGCAAAACGCAAGAGCTGGGACGGCACCCTGCCGGCGATTGCGACGGCAGCCTCGCGACAGCCCTCCGCGTCCGGCCATTTGCTGAAACCATTCACCAGGTTCGCCAGCGCCTGCGGGTCAAAACGCAAGAGCTGGGACGGCACCTGACCTGCGATCGCGACGGCAGCCTCGCGGCAGCCCGTCGCGTCCGGCCATTTGCTGAAACCGTTCACCAGGTTCGCCAGGTGCTGCGGGTCAAAACGCAAGAGCTGGGACGGCACCCTATCGGCGATTGCGACGGCAGCCTCGCGACAGCCCGCCCCGTCCGGCCATTTGCTAAAACCGTTCACCAGGTTCGCCAGGTGCTGCGGATCAAAACGCAAGAGCTGGGACGGCACCCTGCCGGCGATTGCGACGGCGGCCTCGCGACAGCCCGCCGCGTCCGGCCATTTGCTGAAACCGTTCACCAGGTTCGCCAGCTCCTGCGGGACAAAACGCAAGAGCTTTGACGGCACCTGACCGGCGATTGCGACGGCAGCCTCGCGACAGCCCGCCGCGTCCGGCCATTTGCTGAAACCGTTCACCAGGTTCGCCAGCCCCTGCGGAGCAAAACGCGAGAGCTGGTACGGCACCTCACCGGCGATTGCGGCGGCAGCCTCACGACAGTCCGCCGCGTTCGGCCATTTGCTGAAACCGTTCACCAGGTTGGCCAGCGCCTGCGGGTCAAAACGCGAGAGCTGGGACGGCACCTCACCGGCGATTGCGACGGCAGCCTCGCGACAGCCCGCCGCCGAGGAATGTCGGCCGAACGATAATGCAAACAGAGAAAGTGCGATGGGATCGATTTGCTTCATAACCGCCTTGTCGAGGCGCGACAAGCGAACCGCTAAGGCCTGGCAAGCTCTTACGCCGGCCTCACCTCCAGCTTCCCGGCTCAGCTCATTGCATGTCGTGGCGTATCCCCACGAGGACCGGATATTTTCCTGCAACTGCGGCACAAATCGAGCATCGAAACGGGCAGCTGCGGTTTGCAGAAAGTCTGAAAGATCCTGCCTTCCCAGCTGCTTGCTGTAACGTACAACTGCGCGTGAGAAAACGCTGATGTCGCGAGCGCTGGCGATTTCCCTTAAGGCGGCATTCAGTTCATCTGAACGTTTAGAATGCCTTTCCGGTATTCCAACTTGGACATTCTGTAGGGCAGCATTGTCGACATGCGACCTCCCGGTTCGGCCACTTCGGTCAGAGATGGATTGGCCATACGGCGCCAGCCTGCGAGTTTGCGGGCGTTCAGCGGCCCGATCGGCGCGTCGCCGGTCACCATCCGAAGCCGATGGAGTAGTTTCCAGATTGGCTGCGCCACGATAAGTTTCACGGGCTCGCTCCGAGCTCCCAGGCTGGAATGGTTGCGCAGTCGCATCGGCGACGCACCACCTTCCTGGTCTGCCACTTCCCTCAGACACGGACTGCGTATCCAGTGGGCGTCCGCTCGCGTGCGAGCTTTCAGCCTCTCGATCGTCGCGCCAGAACTCCTCGCCACTCGGACGCGAGAAGCCCGCATCTCGCCTTGGTCTCCCACTGTACGTTCTATAAGGCCGCTGCAGTCCCGGGGTTTGGACATTCTGGGTAGGCGCATCGTGGACGCGCCCCCCCTTCTGGTCCATCCCCCCCCGTGCGACGGGAGAGGGCGTCCTACCGAGCTTCCCGCCTCTGGATCGTCGCACCGCGGTTCCCCATCAGTTCGCGACGAGCCGGATTCCGGCAAGGAGCGCAAACGACGACGACTTCCACCGATTGCGCCCTGCAGGGCGACCCCAAGGAGCCGATGTGCGCCGGAGGAGGGAGCAGCAAATCGGCCTGCACCGCTGTCGCGCTGCATGCTGCGAGAATCCGAAGGACCTGTGTCCTGAAGCTCGGAACGCATCCGATCCACAATGGAACTGAACGATCGCCCCTCCTCACCAGGAGCACCAGCCGGTCCAGCGCTAGAACCGTCAGCGCCTCGACCTTCACCGGCACCAAATTCCGGAATGGGAGATTTGTCGCGCTCGTCAATGCGTCTCATAATCTTTATCCAATGTACTGGATGCCTTGCCCTCACGAGTGCGACAGTTCACTGTCGCGCTCGACCGCATATCCTCGTTATCTGATGAGCTACCGAACGGGTTTGCCGATTCAGCGATCGCCAAACACGCGGAGTTCTTTGAATTGCATGCCCCCGTTAGGCACGAGAGACTTCGAGCTCGCGGTGAACGTCAAGCGGAGCCAAGTACGTCGCTTTTTCGCTGCCCATTTGCTGACCGATCTCGCCGTGACACCTGCGCCCTTCGATAGCCCATCGGCAACGCGACAGGCGTATTGAAGACTGACAATGATGATGTGCCCATTCCGATCACCTAGAGGCTGGCTCGCGATCAGTATCGTGCATGGTGCGGTCGAGCGACGGACAGCAAGCGCAACCCCGATCAGGGCCAGTAAACCGAAAGTAGAACACAGTACAAAAGAAAACGGTTTTTCCATTCGTCAGTGCTTTCGTGGGCATGTCTGCACGCACTTGTACAACTTGACGCAAGGTCCGATTCAAGCTCTCCGCTCTATGTCGTGTGGGTTGTACTGATGGACTTTCGTCCCTCTTCCGTCATAGGCTTTGCCGCGACGCGCAAGTGTATTGCAGCAACAACTTGATGCTGCTGTTGGCCCTAAAGCTCTAGCCGAGTCGTCGGCAAGGACGTGGTCAATTTCGTTTCGGGTCATTTCGGCGTTTGGCGAGCGCAGCCCGCAAATCAGTGCGCGCTTGGAACCCGTGGGTCTCAGTCGGTTTTCTGGAAGGCATTTGTATTGGCGTGGCCGTGACACCCACCGTCATCGGCGACGGCAAGATCAAGACTCAGCCGCTCACGTGCCAGATTGCTTTCTCGGTCCAACTCAAAAATATTAGCGACGCGCAAATTGAAAGAACAGTAACTGCTTACTTAGATATGCGCTCGATCTCGCAATTTGCTCCCTTCTTGCCTCAAATCACGCTTGTCGTTCTCGGTTCCTCGGTCGTGACCCCGGTGAACAGGCTGCTTGATTGCGAGGCGCGAACGAATGTCCATGCTCGAGATGCTTGGCAATACGCTCCATCGCTCGCGCGAAGTTACGCCTGGCTTTGAACGACGGTCCGAAGTCGGATGCCGTATCCGGCAACGAACGCGACCGATTTCGCCAGGACGTTGATATTGCCGGTTGCTGGGAAGCCGTCGAGCAAGAGGGAACCTTGCGATTGAGCTTCGAATTATGTTCCGGCAGCTCGCCGGTGTTGAGATCGACGACATATTGAAAGAAGAGGTTCAACAGAGGCCCCATGCGCTCGAGATTGTCCGGCGTGACGCCGAGATAGACCAACATCGACTCCTGTCGCAGCTTGCGCAGGTCGAAATCATTGCCTGTCCTCTGGGCTGAGACCGCGAACGGCAAAGGCGACGGTGCCATTTCGGATCAGCCGCCCTCCGATAGGCGACCGTCCCTGATCTCGGCGATGAGCAATCCTTTTAGCTTGGTCAATTCATCGTCCAGGTCTTTCAGGCCCGCCCTTCAAGCCGGTTCCTCAATACAACGCCAACCGCCAACGGCCTTGCGAATTACGTGACGACTCTGGCGGTCGACGAGCTCTCCCGTCCGCAGCGCGGCCTGAGTGTCCTTCAACGCCTCTCCGAGCGGATCAGTAAACGCCGGCCGATGGAATGCCGTTGTGATCGTCTCGAGGATCAAGCGATCCTGGTCGCGCACGTTCCGGATGCCAATGATCACCAGTTCCTCCTGCAGCATCGCTTCCAGGCGCCGCAGATGTCGGCGCGTAAGACTCTGATCTTGCTGTGCGAGCGCGAGATCGCGCGCAATCCCTCGCTTTAGCAGGTGATGTAGGGGAGCATCTGACGACTGCCTGATGATGAATCCACAGAGCAAGTTCAGGAGGACTATGTAGGATCACAGGTCGAACGCTACGTTCGCGAGATCTGATTTGGCCGCGACGGACAATGCGACAACCAGCATCGTCGAAATCTTCCTGCGGCCGCTGATCGCTTCAATGGATAATGACCGGTTGATACGAGTCTATTGCGACCGTTCCTTTAATCATAGATCATGGAGTTGCGCGTAATGAAAAGAATTATTGAATACGTAGGTCATTCTACATTGGGGCATAGCGAAGCTGGTGCGCTCGGACATGATGACGCAATCCGCGTCCGGATCGTACAATGCTTGACGCTTGTTCCTGCTTTTCGTTTGCGATAAGCACATGAGCCGAAATGGAAAGACAGAATGCGAAAGCGATGGACGTGATTTTTCGCTAGCGGTTGGTCCTTAGGGCTACTTCGAAATCAAGGTTCGGCATAAGGCTATTAATTGGAGAACTGCATGAAACGAATAGACAAGGATGGTCAATTTGTTTCGGAGACCGGCAGCGTACTCCGCGTTGCACCCAACAAACCAGGAACAAAGAAGCTTACGGCGACGATGAAACGTCGCGCCTTGAAAGTTCGCAAATCTGAGCGAAAGCACGCCTCGTCTTCCTAAGCGGAACATGCTCGGCGCCTCGCAGGCCATTCGAAACGCACCGCATGTTGCTGCTTCAATGGCGAAACCGCCGGAGTTGATGCGAGGGTGCCCTATACCCTTCGCGGCCTTGATCCTGGGCGGCAACGCGCTGCTACCGCAAGGGAGAGTGCTGCGCTCGACCGCGCCAATGCCTCATGTCTTATCGATCCAGCTGATGTTCTGGCAGCTGCCGATCGCATCGGTCTCACCACCAGGTGGGTTGATATCGACCGTTGGATATTCTGCAAAGGGTGAGATATTCCGCGCGGGCCAATGACTTCACCTTGGTCCGCAGGGCTGCCGAAGGCCTCGATCGTTCTGTCGTACAAATCGTCACGTTTTGCACAAGCGCCGTCTCTTTCGGTCGCAATCCCCGAGGAGTTCGCGCGGACGCGATCACCATGATCTGAACGGCTCTCGATCGCGCTTGCATCCTGCTTTCTTGAGGTTCGGACACCGCGGCCCGCGACGGCGGTATCCTCCAGCATGTCTCTATAAGGGCGACCTCACCCAATCCGCAGGTTCTCAGCAGAGGCTTTACCCGAAGTGCCGATCTTCAGTTCGTAGCTGATCTTCGCTCCCTCCGCGAGATCCGGGTAGCCGGCCTTTTCAACGGCACGCATGTGTACGAAGACGTCGGGGCCACCATCATCTGGTTTGATGAAGCCATAACCTTTGGTCGGCTTAAACCATGTCACAGTACCAATTGGCATCGTCAACTCCTAAATGAACCCTTGCGGTCTAGCCAAACTATAGCAGGGGCACAAGCCCTGGGTTGCGCCCGCTTGGCGAGGCTTGACCTCCGCGGCTTGGCGCGGAGGCAAAGCCCGATGTCCCACCGGAAGGACCGTCTCGCTCACGCGCCGGACTTGGCGCCATCAGCTCGGTCCCAGCGAACGACGCAGAGGATTCGTCCATTCTTTCGCACAAGCGCAGCAAAACTCATCGGCCGTGAGCGCCAATCTGGTCATCGGCAACTTATGGCGTCCCTCCGCCTGGAGAAACTCCTGCCACCGTAATCCTGCGCCGCCTTGTGACAGACCTCGTCATAGACTCCATCCGCATCCTCGATCGCATAGCCGGTTCCGGCAAAGCAACCGCGCACTACCGCGTGGAGCGTATGCCGTATTGACGTCTATCGTCGCGTACGGCGTTGAGGCACGCGATGATCACGACGTCCTCGAATCGGCGGCGGCAAACGCCCCTGGTAGATGTCGCCTTGGTGCGGAGGAAATCGATGGTCGCGGCGACCTTGTTGTTGCTGGACGTGATCAGCGAGCGCTCGGAGAAGAACACCTCGTGATGCAGCCTGTTGCAATTCGCGGGCTCCGACGTCCGCCGCGAATATTGCATCAACGAAGCCGGCGCCAAGGTCGACGTGCTCACACGCGATGAAAACAATCACCCTCAAGCCGCCACGAAAGCAGGGACGGCAAGACAGAAAGGCCTAAATCCGGCCATTACCTTACCGCGATACCAACAGCCTGGCGCGCAAAGAATAGGATGGTCGCAAGAACATATCGCGTGGCCCAATCGTTCATCCACCGCAGCCCGATGCAGGTTCCCAGCATGGCTCCAAGAACTGCACCGAATATGTAGAAGGCAATATCTGGGTTCACTGACTGACCGGACAGCAGCACCCCCGCCAGCGCGAGTACCGAATTGCAGAGGATGAATGGCGGTGAGAGCCCAGCAGCCTGCCTCGGAGAGACCCAACCAAGCATCAAGATGAGTGGGACGAGAAATACACCACCGCCAATTCCCGTGAATCCGGAGAGCAGGCCCGTGGCAGCGCCTACCAGCGCGGCACGACCAGGCGGCACCTGACCATGCTTGACGTTGCCAACACGACGCTTGAGCAACATCAAGAACGAGGCTGCAATCAGCAGCGTACCGGTCATGATAGAGTACAGCGATCCGCCGATCGCCAGCAGCCCGCCGATGAAGGCCGTCAACATTGACGGAATCGAGATCTGCCAAAGCAGATTCCATTCAATCTTTTTGTGCCGATGCAGCCTCCAAGTCGCATAGCTGGCGGCAACAACATTTAAGACAAGTGCAGTTGGGCGCATCTGCTCGGCCGAAAGGCCTGCAAAGGCCATGACTGCGAAAAAAGCTGTCCCCCGACCTGGCCGGCGGTCGAGTACAACAGTGAGACCAGGCCTATCAACAAGGTGACGAGTAATGTTGATTGCATGGTCCGGAGATGGCCTGGAGACAAGAGAGAGAACAAGGTCCATGCTAGCCCATTTGCTGGTTGGCTCACTTGAGCTTTCGCAAAGAGGAGCACGTAATTGGCACGCATTGCGCGTCATTGTGGTCTTTGCACGCGCTGCGAAATCTGGCGCTCAGCGGCGAATAACAGCCCGCTTCAAATGAAGCCGCGTAATGTTCGAATGCCGACAACCCTTGTCGGCAACCAACATCCAAAATGTCGTTTTTATGCTGATGATCGCAAGGCTGCATCATCTTACCGAACCAACAGACCAATTGCATCAGGGTGCTGGGTCGGCGCGCATCAGCGACGTGGAGGATTCTCGCTCGCGAGTGGCGATGAACACTCAAGGAGAGATCCTGGCCGCCGTCGATGCTGACTGCCTGATAATGTAAACTTCAGCTGGGCCTATCAGGCTCTCGAAGCAGCATACGCTGGCCGAACAACCGGTAGAGCCAGGGCGGGTGGCCGAGGCGCTGGACGAACTCGTCCACATTCTCGATACGGTCGCGGCGGTCAAGGGCAAGGCCTGAAGCGAGCACCCGCCATTGCGCTGGCGAAATGGTCCGCGGCGGTGCCGGTGTGAGGTTCACCTTGAGTGCCTCATCGGCTGCCTGCTGCGCATAAGGATGGGCGCCAGTCAGGGCCAGATAGGTCACCACCGCGAGGGAATAGACATCGTCGCTCTCTGCTGGCGGCTCTCCCATCAATAACTCTGGCGAGGTATATGCCGGTGTCAGCAGGCCGATTTGGGCGAGTATGGCTGTGGCCCTATCGTGTTGCGCCGGAACGTCGAGCTTGAGCGCTGTCCCCCAATCCAGAATTTTGATTTCGCCCGTCGAAGTTATGAAGATGTTGCTTGGTTTGAGGCCGCCATGGACGATCCCGAGACGGTGCATGTGCGCGAGCGCCTGCCCGACACCACGGACGATCTGAAAGGATAGCGAGGGTGACAACGGCTGTCCCTGGCGATCGGCAAGGATCTGCGCTAGCGAGCGGCCCTTTAGGAGCTCCATGACCAGGTAGTGATACTTGCCGTCGTAATCGGAATCGTAGATTTGCACCAAATTGCGGTGCATGGAGTTACGCAAAAGACGTGCCTGGCGATGCAGCAGCTCGACAATTTTCTGGCGTATCTTCGAATGTGGGTGAATGACCTGCACTGCTACTTCCGGATTTTGTTCGCGTGCCCACAGGCCGATCCGATCGATCGCGCGATAGACGGTACAGGCGCTACCCTCATTGATCACCTCTAGCAGGTCGAAACGACCGCCAAGCACGTATCCCAGGGAGGCAGCTGGATTCACTGCGTAGCCCCAACCAAGTGACCAACGATCGCATTCGTATCGTCGGTTGCCTCTTGCATGAGCAGGCAATGCAGGATCATTTCGAAGCCGATGCTACATATCGTGGACGTGTGGAACGGCCACTTGCGATCAACAGGAGGCGGTGTTTCGGCGTCTCGGTGGAACCGAGTATTCCCTCGCAGCCGGCTGCATTTAGCCCTTTTATCCCGAAACGGTTAGGAACCGCGCTCACAGCGTTGTCGTCACAGGCTATTCGGACAACGGAACGAACGAAGGACATTCGAGCTGAACGGATTGCTTTTACTTTCCGCGCGTAGCTCGTAAGTCACACTGGGTCGGCCGGCTCCGCCGATCGTTAAGGTGAAGCGATTGGAGGTGCCACGTGAAGACAGCCGCGAGGCACCGACAAGCCTGAACAATGCCCAAGGACCTGAGCTCTCAATCTTCTCCTCGGTCCCATCCAAGGCGGTCAGTGTGATGGAGGCAGTGCTTGCTTTGGTCGGGGCCGGCCACTCGAGGTCGTAGGAGCGCGGCGCCTCGTGACGATAGAAAATCTCCTTGCCATCCATGGCGAAAGTCGCGCGCCGCAGATGGGAGGCGAGATAGACAGGCTTGATGCTGAATTTAACGGCGGGCGCAGAGCCGGGGCCGCTGAAAAACGCCTTCCGAATCTCCTGCGCGCGCTGGAACTGAGCCAGGGCATTCGCATGGATCGGGACCGCGGCGCCATCGATGGTCGCAAGCGCAAGGCCGTTTCGGCCCTTGACGACTAGCGGCGACAAGTACCTCTGAAAAAAGTCATCGAGAACGCCGCCGGGTCGGAACAAATCGCTAAAATCCTTCAGTGTCATGTCCTCAGTCGCCGTCGCATACATTGGATAGCGTTGGAAGATGGCAGCCGCGCAGAGCGGGACGACTTCGCCCACCCAAACTGCATTGACATAGCCGTGCGCCTGTTTGAGCAAGACGCTCCATGTCGAGAGCGCGACGTCATTCATGATGGTGCGGACCAGCTCCGGCCGGAGCGCCGAATCGGCGCGCAAGGCGCCGAAGGAATCGCTATTTGGATCTTTGGCGCGCCGCAGAACGAGCTGCAATGCAGTCCGGCCAGGATCCGGCGCCGACGCGATGTTGGCCATCGTCGCATAGAGGCCACCGAAACGGTCGCGGATTTGATCCATGCCGGCCGGCTGTCCCGGGGCTTCCGCCATGGTCAGTCGGGCCAGAGGCCGGAACGCTTCGGTGATTCGTGTTCCTGGCCAAGGCGCATCGCCGAATGCTGCCGAAAACGCGGCGGACGCGGCAGCACCCGTCTTGGCGGAGGCCATCTCTCGGATTGGTGGTAGGTTTGTATGGTCGCGCACCACGGAAATGATCTGCAGCAGCGCGCTTTGTGATCCGGCGAGTCCACGCAAAATTGCTGCGCCGCGCTGCATGTCGTCGAACTTGACGGCGCGAATGTTGCTTAAGGCACTTGTCCAAATGCGAATATAGTCGTCAACATACCGGTCAATAACCTTCAATGCGAGCTGCTGCATATCGGCCGTGTCCAAGGGACCACCGGCAAGGATCCAGTCGTCGGTTTGCTCTTCTTTGATGATGAGCGGGAGGCGGTGCAGCAGAAAATCGAGGAACCCGTCGCGCGTGAAGATGCCGGGGATGATGGCACCATTGCTCGAATCGAGAGGGTCGTGCTGTAGAATATCGGGAGATACAATCTGCGGAGCGCGCATCTCAAGCTCGCCGGAACCGAGCAGACGGACCAGGTCGATCGGCCGGAGCTGGGTGTTCTGCGCTGCTTCGCGCAACAAACGGATGTAGACGTGCTCGACGGGAGGGCGCTCCATCAGCCGCGAGCCGACAGCGATCACGAATTTCTGGTCAGTCGTGATGGGCTTCGGCAACAGCTCAATCAGGCGTGAGAAATGCTCCTTCAACTCGCCCGATGATGTCGTATCGAGCGCGAACGCCAGTGCGACTTCGGTAAGCGCCGCCTGCTCGACCTTGCCGCGGTCGAAATGCCTCGGATTGCTTAGCATCAAATACGTCCGGAACGCTTCCTTGGCCTGGTCCAGCAAAGTATCGTTGCCCGCACGCAATAACGCCTCGATGCGGACAGCAAGCCTGCTGGCGAAAACTGGCAGCAGTCGGTCGACCAGAATGTGGTCATAGGTCTCCTGCGCAGCCGGCGCCAGCGCCGGGGTCGCCGAGATGCCGAAGCCTTCAAGCCACCCATACGATGTGCCCTCGCCGGCAGCCTGAGGCAACCGGCGCGCGGCATTCAGGAGCGGCAAAAGCTTCTTCAGGTCCTGCGGTTCGTGGATTTCTTGAAGGTGCGCCTGCAACGTCTGTACAGCTGTTCTGGTTTCAGCGATGCGTACTTCGCTTTGGGCGAAGGCATCATACCACTGGGCGAATGCAGCCACCGCCAGTATGACCGCAGCGATATAGCCGCAGCCATGCAGCACTGCGAGCTTGCGTTCGAGCCTCAAATTGCGACCGGCCAGGCCCTGCTCAGCGAAGATGACGTCGGTCAGCAACCGCTTGATGAAAAACGCCTGCCCCGGCCTGATTGGAGGCAAGGGCGGCCGGGAGTGCAGACCAAAACTGCGGCTGATCGCTTCGCTGACCCGCTCGATCGGCGTGCCTTCCTGCGTGCTACTGGTAAAGTAGACCCCGCGCAGTATCGGCCGCACCTCGAAGCGGCTCATGCGGAACACTTCGCTCACGAAGCCGGTGATTGCTGCCTGGGCGCTCCAGAATTCCTTCGGAAACGCGTACATGACTGAGCGGCGGCTGAGATTGCGTTCCTCCTGCATGCGAAAGGCCAGTTTGCTCTCGAGGCGCTCGACAAGCTCCTGAATCTCAAGGGTCACGACGTCACTGATGTGATCGCCCCCCGTATCGAGGGGAAAGGTCTTGCCCCAAACCTGAGCACGGCCTTCCTGGTCGAGATTGTCGAAGTATTCAGCGAAGCCAGACACGAGATCGCATTTGGTCACCAGAACATAGACCGGAATCCGCATTCCACACTTGTTCAGAAGCTCCTGTATCCGCGAACGGATTGAACTGACGAGCCGCCGCCGCCGATTGTTGTCGCTCAGCAAGAGATCGGAAAGGCTAATTGCGACAACGACGCCGTTGATTGGCCGCTGGCGCCGATGCGCGGTGAGAAAATCGAGAAAGCCGTGCCAGGCCGCGCGATCGACGTCGTCATCCGTATTCTCGGTCTTATAACGGCTTGCGGTTTCGATAAGAACTGCTTCGTCGGTGAACCACCAGTCGCAGTTTCGCGTACCGCCGACCCCAGCGACCGGATCGACGCCGAGCCGCTCGGCCAGCGGAAGCTCGAGCCCTGAATTGCGCAGGATCGTCGTCTTGCCGGCGCCCGGTGGACCGATGACGATGTACCAGGGCAGCTCGAACAGATTGCTTGGGCCCCGCTTGCGGGCGAACACTGTATCGCGCAGGACTTTGAACGCATCCTCGAAGCGCCTACGGATCAGTTCGACCTCCCGACTATAATCGCTGGAGGACGAGATGAAGCCTTCGCTCTCCATCAGCGACTTGATGGCGCGCCGATTGGCGTGGCGCGCTAACCAGTGTCGGACAAGGATGACGAGCATGGCCGCCAGGAAGACGGCGGCGATTGTGGCGGCGCAAACAGTCACCGACTGGAGCGGATATCGACCGAACAGGTCGAGATAAGGTCCGCCGGACCAGATGAGCACGCCGACCGCCGACAAGCCGATCAGCGTCACGATGCCTCGGACCGATAGGGATGCCGCGAATTGCGCGCCGAACACCTGCACCTCTCCTTAGAGCGGCCCGGACCGGCCGATCAAGTCAAGCAACTGCTCGACGGGCGCCAGTTCTCCAGAGAGGCGCCACCAAAAAAAGCCATAACCGATGAGGACCGTGAGGGCAGCAGCCGTAAAGACGATCCTCAACGGCAGGTAACTGCACACGCCCGTGCACGCACTGATGGCGCGCCATTGGCTCGATAGCTCGGCGGGCGGTGAGGTCGCGTGGTCCCGCAAGCGACGCTCGACCTCGCAGCGCAAGTCTGCAAGTAGCTCGCGGCCGCCTTCGACCACGCGATATTTGCCTTCGAAGCCCATCAACAGGCAGACATTGATGAGCTTAAGCAAGGCGAGGTATTTGGCTGGTTCGGCCTGGGTGTGCTCGAGTATCTGAAAGACCTTGTCGCCGCCCCAGCTCTCGTTATGGAACTGGTTGAGCAGGCTATTGTCACTCCAAACGCTTTCAGCGCCCCAGCGCGTGGTCATCACGGCCTCGTCGATGAGCGCGCATATCACATAACGAGCGGCTATTACATCGCTCGCCTGATGTTTGATGGCCCGCTCTTCGAAGCGACGGATTTGCTCGACAATTCCACGATGCAACGCGCCGATATCGGCATTGTTGACGAATTGAAGCTGCGCGACGACCAAAAGGAGCGGCGCTGCTGCCGCGACCAAGGTGTCCTCCACCGCCTTTGGCTCGAAGAGGCCGTGGGCCACGATTTCGGCATCATTGACTGCCGAGCCTTCGCCGACGTCAGATGTGGGCACTGGCGCATAAGGGACCGTCGGAGCGGCGACCTTCGGTTGAACAAGACCGGAAGGTTGCCCGCTTTGACTGTCGCGGATTGGACCAGCTGGCCTCGGTCCAATGACTGTCGGCTCATCCATGTGCACGGATCTAGAAGTTGCAGGTACAGCCAAGCCCGTGCTCCAGCGGCCCGCCCTCCGGTCCAAACGCGTGTGTTGCGTTCCAGCCCAAGGCCTTCTCGCCGACGACTCGCAGTGTGGGATGCATCTCACACCTTCAGCCCTGCTCATCAGCACGGTCGTGCGTCACATGCGAATTGGCTGCGGTGGGATATCGCCCCCGCTGCCTGCAATTGTTGAACGTCGATCGGCTTGCTGATGCGCCAGAGGAGCTTCTGTCGTGCACTCAAAGTCCATTCGAGGACGCGCTGGCTCCCTCTCTCCGGAACGAGGCGCAGTGGCCAAGGAAAGGGAAGCATCGCTCGTCTCAGGCATCTACGTGCACCAACCACTCAGTGTTGCGGCATCTTAATAGCAACGCCTGTGCCAATGGCTTAAGACATTGATTTGGCTTCTAAACAGTGAGCTCAACAAAGGGGCGAAAGTGTCCTCAACCAAACCAAGGCGGCGTGGTTTGTAAGAGAGCGGACAAGCATCGACATGGTCAAGACATGAGATTTGTCCTCATGCCAGGTCATCCATCCTTAGTTGAGCGCGCCGACCATCGCCTCTGCTGCCTCTGGATAGCCATCAGCCCCTCGGTTCGCAGCCGTCCTCCTGTCGCCCGCCGACATGGATATCCGATTTCGGTCTTTGGTACGCACGCCAATGACTTCTTCCTCGTCGGCTGACCAACGATATGAAGAGCTAGGATCTCAACCGCCGGACCGGCCTAATTCGAAGCGGAGCGAGGTGTTGTCCTGATTCGCTCGCTCAGCGAGCCGACGGTCCAGACTTCGGGAGAGCCGCTCCTGCCAGCCAGCTCCATTAGCGCAAGCCGGAATGAGCCCGAAGCCGGTCCTGGAGGGACTGCCTATTGACGACGAGATTGTCGAGATGCAGCCGTTCTGGCCACTCTCCTTGTGCTAATCGTCGAACCAGCGCCCGTGTGCCGTCGACCACAAAGACACCGCAGTCATAGCTGTTCTGCTGCTGGGCCATGACCGGTGACTCAAGGCGGGCGCACAGCCGCCGTGCGAGCTGCGCTGCCGCTTCGTGGTTGTGTCCCCGGACAGAGTCGTAGTGATAGGCAACCGGCTGTCTTCGCGTGCGGCGATCAAGAAGCAGCAGCGACCAATGCTTGCCGACGCTCTTAGGATCCGTAGCATCGTTCACAGGCAGGAACAGGAAGTCGGCGGTATCATTACCATTCGGATCGTAGACGATACGTTGGAATGCGCGCAGCATGTCTGACTGCTCGCCGAAGCGCAGTTGATAGTGGGCGATCAAGGGATCCACGAAATTCGTCCGGGCGGCGAGTTGCGGGTGGTCGCGCTGCAATTCTTGCACTAGGAGCTCGTAATCCCCCTGAATATGCTCGTCGCCCAGCCATTCCACGGCGCCGAGCTCTAGTCCGTTATGGCCCCGGGAGGTGGCTGTCGGATCCAAAGCGCCGATCTTGATCTGGCCATCGACGGATGTGCGCCGGGACGGCGCATAATGAGCATCATCACGCAGCTCCTGCGGCGTCGGTGCATTCAGATCAACAAAAGACTCTAGGCCGCTGTAGGTGTCTGAACGAGGCCTGGCAGGATGCACCGGCGCGAAGTCAGCATCGTCGCGCAGCTCGGACGGCGTCGGCGCATTCAGATCAACAAAAGATGCTAGGCCGCTGTAGGTGTCTGAGCGAGGCCTGGCAGGATGCGCCGCCGCGAAGTCAGCATCATCGCGCAGCTCGGACGGCGTCGGCGCATTCAGATCAACAAAAGACTCTAGGCCGCTGTAGGTATCTGAACGAGGCCCGGCAGGATGCGCCGGCGCAAAGTCAGCATCATCGTGCAACTCGGACGGCGTCGGCGCATTCAGATCAACAAAAGACTCTAAGCCGCTGTAGGTGTCTGAACGAGGCGTGGCAGGATGCGCCGGTGCGAAGCTAGCATCATCGTGCAACTCGGACGGCGTCGGCGCATTCAGATCAACAAAAGACTCTAAGCCGCTGTAGGTGTCTGAACGAGGCCCGGCAGGATGCGCCGGCGTGAAGCCGGCATCATCGTGCAACTCGGACGGCGTCGGCGCATTCAGATCAACAAAAGACTCTAAGCCGCTGTAGGTGTCCGAACGAGGCCTGGCAGGATGCGCCGGCGTGAAGTCAGCATCATCGTGCGACTCGAACGGTGTCGGCGCATTCAGATCAACAGATAGCGTGCCCTTACCATGTGACAGGGGCCTGGATGGTGCTGCTGATTCTTGCATCTGTTCATCGAACCAAGCCCTAGCTCCCGCGCTGGCTAGGCTTGAGGGAAGATCCTGCGCCGAGCCGGAATGCTGTCCGATCTGCGCGGCCGGCGAGCTCGGATGCTCAGAGCCCGATAGCCCCAGTTCTCGATTCGCCCTGACGAGTTTTAAGTAGCTGCGAAGATGCGACAAATCGGGACCGTGTACTCTGGCTTTAGTCCGTTGGAATGCTACCACGTCATTGTCGAGCGATAACTGCTCCCTGCTGGAGCCGTTTAGTCGCCCGATAATGCTCCCTTTGCGATTGTCTCTAAGCCACGCACTCAGCGCACGAAGGCGTGTCGCGCGCTTTTGTGCAGCCTCCCTTAGCTTCGCAGTCGGATCTTTAAGATCGTTCAAGGCTTGAAGATCGTTCAAGGCTTGGCGGAGCGCGCCCTCGATGAGCGGGGCATCTTCGGGATGAGGAGCCCGGCGACGGGGAGCACCAAGAACTCGGGGTTGGGGGGCTTCGGCTTCTTCCCCCCCACGCAAGAGCGTCCGGAGAACGTCTAGAGCCGATTTAATGCTGTTCTTACGATCACGGCCCAAACTCCTGTATGCCGCAATTTCCTCGTCCAGCGATGAACCGTCTCGCAGCCGGGAAGTTACAGGCC
The DNA here is from genome assembly GCF_001908235.1 of Bradyrhizobium sp. NAS96.2. Classification (GTDB taxonomy): domain Bacteria; phylum Pseudomonadota; class Alphaproteobacteria; order Rhizobiales; family Xanthobacteraceae; genus Bradyrhizobium. The sequence continues at coordinate 25,471 of NZ_LGHK01000005.1, read as the reverse complement.
CCCTATAACTTGCGTTAATCCAACGAACGAATGCTCCAAGCTGGGAAACACTGTTCTTGATGGCCCCAGGGGTGAGCTTGCGCAGCTCGCCGTGTACACGAAACCTCGCCAAGAGCTCCGCGTCTTGGGCCGGGAGCTGCTCGCCGGTCAGCTGCTCCGGCGGCTGCAGGCCTCCGGACGCAGATATATTCAGTGTGCTCGGAAAGCTAGCACCTTCACGCAACTGGTAAGATGTCGACGAAATCTGGGCTGGGACAGCCAAGGGTGGCGCAGTCTCCGAGCTCGGCCACATGCTCCAATCAAAATCGAGCGGCATCTGCCGCGACCAGGTCGAGGCGGAGCCGATGGGTTCCTGCGGTCCAGCTTGTTCTGCCCTCTGGAGCTGCTCAGGCTGGATCAAGGCGGACCGTGATGGGCTGCTGGCCACGATCGCCGATCGCTGATTGTGAGCGTGTCCCTTCGTGAGGACCAGTGGCGAACTGACGGCGTCACGTAATGCGTCGTGCTGCCTAGCGGTGTCTGGGATCGCTGGGGCGTATTCGTGCGCACGCGCGAGCATCGGAGCTTGCCCCTGCGATGGCGGCGGCCCCAGTTGCGATGGGATCTGCGTCAGTTGCCGCTCAACGGCGACGCCCTCGGGGTTGCTTAGCGTCTTCTGCCTCTTGGCTGATCTTAACTTCCCTGTGTCATGCTCCTCGCTGACGAGAATCTCCTCGCTCGTCACGAGGGGGCCGTGAGCTTCATGCGTCAATTCGTGGGCCTGATGGCGCCAGTTCAAGGGAGGCAGGGACTGTGCAGGATCCAGTGCCTGGCTATGCCGCGGTGGCTGAAGACTGGACGATGCACCGGCTTCGTCGGTCCTCCCAAAATATAAATCCTGATCGTCTCCCTCAGAGAGTTGCGCTGGCCAACTGAAGGCTGGCTGCGCCCCGCCCTGCTCAGCCGTGGCCTCAATGTCCCCGGCCCGGCGCGTGATTGACGCTACTCCGCACGGCAACTGGGAGGCGCGAAGACGATCTAGTGCGCAAAGAACGAGCCGCCTCTTACTCTTATCGAACACCGCAGCATCGCTGGCCAGCGACTCGTCGTTAAGTCGAGCAGCGATGCACGGTTTGTTGTTTGCAAAAAGCCACTGGCTGAATCTGCGAAGAGGACGAATATAATTCGCCTTAACGGTGATCTCCTTGTACTCCGCTTCGACGAGCGCGTCTTGAAGTGCGGAAATCATCTGCGCGTCTTCGGAATAAAAAGGGGGAGCGCTGAGTTTTCTCGCTCCATCGCGGAGATGTTCAAGTGCAGCGCCGATACTTCTGTGACCACCGGCGTCCTTGAAGCGCTTGATCTCTTCATTCAGCGCTTCTTCCTCATTCCATGTCTCGTCGTGAAGCCGCGCCGCAATGCCCGGCTCGCTGTTTGCACGCAGGTAGTGGCTGAAATCCGTGAGAAGAGTTGCATAGGTTCTAGCGGTACTTAAAGTTCCGGCCGTCACTGCTTGTTGTTTGTACTGTTTGATGAGAGTCGCGTCCTCAGGATAGGGAGCAAGGTCAGGGCGGCTAGCGATCGGTGCGATTCCCGTCGACTGAGAGGTCCGCAGATGAGCTAGTGCATAACGGACGTTCGTCGTTCCACCTTTTGCTATGAACTCATCGACATCTTCGTCCATTGAATCGTTATGAAGCCGAGCAGCAATGCTGGGCTTTCTGTTTGCAAAGAGCCAGCGGGCGAAGCTGCGCAGATGACCGACGTTGCTCGTGGCGGTGCTCTCATCGGCTCCCCCTTTGAGGAGCGCCTGCTTAAGCCCGGGAATAAGGAGTGCATCTTCGGCATAAAGCGGCTTCTCGCTGTGACCTACCAACACCCCAATTGGCTGGCTCTTCTGCTGGGCTGAGCCGCCCGGCATCGCCTCATGCTCTCCGGTTGTCTCCAGAGATGACGCAGGGCGGGGCTCGTTCATGATCCCCTGAAATTGTTCCTGATCTCCCGCAGGAAGAACCTCTGGCCAATCGACAGCTCCATGCGAAGCGCTGTGCCCGACCGCGCGACCCGCGACACGGCTCGGCTCCATGAGTGCCGCAGCGCCCAGCATTGTTCCTTCACCGTCCGGAGCCGGCGAATATGGGCGCCTGCTCGCCCGCATGACGGGCCGCGCCCCAGATCCCGTTGCATCCGCTTGGGCGCGGACCTGCATGGGCACGGGAGCGGATGGGCGAGCGACCTCGCTCAGCTGCCTCTGAAAGGCCGGCGCCTCTGCCGATGAGCCGGCCGGAGGGGCATCTTGCGCGTCACCGCTATCCGTTTCCTGACGCACCCCATTCATTGAGACGAAGTTCATCTGTACTCACTTTGATGAAAGGCCAGGAGCGCTAATCGTATACGCCTGGACCTGAGCCGACACATCGCCAGCATTTGAGGGCTTAGCTGAAAGTGCATTCCTGACATCTAACCCAGGAATAAACCGTGGTTATGGTCCCAACCTGTCGCACCAAGTGGCCGAGAATGGGGCGCTACGATCTTTCTCATTACCGCCGCCTGCCTACACTCTTAATGTCCCGCCTCAATTGAGCCGAGATGAACAGTGGCCAAGAAGCTCCCAAAGAGCTTGCGTGTTTGGTGGCGATGCGGCGGAAGTCCTTGAGCCCACAGAAGCTGCGCTCGAACACATTTCGAACGTTTCTAAGCAGGTTTGTCGAAGCGATGGATGACGATACGGTTGTTGGGGATTACGGCCTTGGCGCGCAACGATGAGCTCAGCTCGAAGGCGGTCGCCTTTGCCGGCGATGAGCGCGCGCATGGATGGGCGAGCGCTGATGTCAGCGTCGTGGCGCCGGGATCCAACAAAGGACGAGCGGCCGGCAGAATGGATCGCTCAGCGCACGGATTTTTGTCGAGCGGCCAAAGGAGCGGCCGATCGCCTGATTGTGCTTCCCCCTTTCCGCCGGAACTTTGATCGAGATCGAATCGAGTTCCGCGCGACGCAATCTTGCCAGCGCTGGAAGATTGCACCCCATCGCCCGTACTTGGCGCAATGATTGAGCGATCGTAGATGGTCTGCAAGGGTCATAACTTACGCGGAACTCGCGCCAGCCGGCACCTGATTGAGAGCATGTCAACGATGCCGCTGATGGTGGCGCCGATCGTCGGCCGGGCCAGTCCCGTCGGGATGAGGTCGATGCGCGCAGAGAATCACATGACGCTAATTAGGCGCATTCAGTCTGGTTGGTACGACAGCCAATCTGTGGCACCCGCGAAGAACGCTTTGAGAGACCATCGGGGGGCCTCGTCGTCAGTAAGCTGATGAGCGTATGGCTCGCGGCGTGTGGGATTGGCCCCGATGCCTGTTGACTTGTATTCGGCATAATAGGCCGTCCTCAGGGTCTTGGTCTTGCCGGGTGTCCATTCGCGCCAGCCGTCGGAGATTACGGGCGCATCTATGTCGGCTGACAAGAAAATCACAGCGGCATAGGGGCGCCAGGCACGGCCGAGGGCGATATCGCGCGCGGCTGGATCGGCGCTCAACCTGCAATGATCGAATACGTAGGCACTATCCTCGCCCGGCGATGCTCTGCTTTGTGCGGTATAGACGACCGCATGGTTGGCGACACCATGCAACTCACAATGCCGGAAATAGGCTTTGGCGTTGCCAAATATAAAATCGACGTGCCCCTCGATGTAGCAGTCCAAGAAGTACTGGCGCGACATCCGGCCATCCGGCCCCTTGTTGGCGAACAGGGTATCCTGTGCGCCGAGCAGGCGGACCCGAGTGATAACGTCCTTATCTCCGGTCAAGGACAGCGCCACGGCCTGCGAAGGTGGATTAGCCGGATTGAGGGAGTAGTCGTTCTGGACGGTCAGGTTGTCGAGCCGAAAGTCGTCACCTGAAGCGTCCAGCGTCGCGGAATGAGAGGTTCCCCCAACATTGACTGCACCGTCGCCGTAGACAATAACCGTGTCATGCGGTCGCTTGCCGGTGCCTTTGATATGAACACCTGGTTTCGAGACTTTGACCTTCTCGCGATAGGTGCCCGGCGCGATCAGAATAGCGCCGCCTTGCGGCGGTAGTGCGTCTATGGCTGACTGCAGAGAGTGATAGGCCTTATCAGAGGCTTGCGAGACCAAAAGTGGCTGCGCAGATGCTTCCGAGAAGCGCAAACACCCAGCCAGCACTATTGCAAGCGCGAAAGCTCTCATCACGGTCTTACCTTCGTCGAGCCAAGTGCAGTATTTCGAGCACGCTCGGATGTTGCGCCTTGTGTCATCAAGCAATCCGCAGCGAAAGCCCAGGCCCCGTCAATGTGCATGGCACGGCAGCGTCACTTTGGCGGTGCCCGGGTTAGCGTCACGCCGGTTTGATGGCTACCTAACGATTGGGAAATACCTTTGCACACTCCGATCCGTGAGATAGCCCCCCGGCAGCTCGGCTTGGGAGCGGTGGCGACACGCCGGCCCGCCCCATGGTCACATTGGTATTTTCCACCTGCCAGGTTGCGGAATCGGCAAATCGCACGTCATCCAGCGTGATCTCGAGAGCATGCGTCTTATCAATCCCACGCATCACCAGCGAACCTCCATCGCCACGAACATGGCGCAGCACAATCTGGCGATAGAGGGGAATGCTGTCACCTTGGGCGCGAGGATCATATCTTGTATCGAACATGATCGGCCAACGGTTGCCGCGCAGGCACACATTCTCGTAGGTCACCCGCTCAACCAGGCCGCCCCGGCTGACATCACTCTTGATGCGCAAGCCCGATGTCGTGCCGTCGAGAATCAGGCCGCGCACGAGAATGTCGCTCACACCGGAGCTCACCTCGCTGCCGATCGACATTCCGTGTCCCCAGCCGAAATAGTTATCGACGATGGAGACATAGCGCGTGGGACCGTTATTGCCGGCCTTGATTGCCACATTGTCGTCTCCGGTACGGATCACGCTATGGGTAATGGTCACATCCTGGCTGGCGCCAGGATCGATGCCGTCGGTGTTGCGGGCGTCGGCGGGTGCGTCGATGGTGACGCCCCAAAAGGTAGCACCTTCGACGCGGTTCATCGCCACGTGAAAATTAGGCGCATTGCGCAACGTGATGCCGTGGAAGGCAATGTCCTGCGCGTGGTCGATCTGGATCAAGCGCGGGACGTTCTGATTGCGATGCTCGTTTTGCGCCCGGCGAGCAAGCTCCCACCAAGTTTCGGCGCTGCCGACCATGGGTGCGCCGCCCTGGCCATCGATGATGCCCTCGCCATAGATGCCGCCACCGCGCGTCTTGGAAAAGCTGATGAACGGGCGGCAGCCGTCACCTTTACCTGCGATGCGACCGCAATGTCCCGAGCCCCTGTCATACGCGTTCGGATCGGCGATCGCAAAAAGCGTGGCGCCCCGCTCGATCCATAGCGTGACGTCCGATTTCATCTCGAGTGGACCTGACAGGAACTCGCCACGTGCCAAATAGACCGCTGCACCGGCGGGACAATGGGCAATGGCATCTTGCAACGCGGCTGTATCGTTCGTTCCAGACGCCACCAGGCGTGCACAAATATCACGCGGCGCATCTGGTTCGGCGACTATGCGGCGGTCTTTCGCAAGGACTGCGGGGCAAAGCGCCATGGTGGCGACGGCGGACACCAGCGCCCAATCGCGGAAACGGTTAGTCATTTGCATCCTCGCGCGTGAGGTCGCCCGGACGCGTTCGAGAACCCGTCGTGCTGCCAACCCCGCCCCTTCGGGCCCGACCAAGACCAAAACTCGTTTCGCCATGGAATTCCCCTAAGAGATCGGTCATTGCCGCTCGCGACGCGGGCAATTGGCGATGCGTCTGCTTCGACCGGAAACATGGCAGAAACTAGGGCTGATCGAACCAGTTGAGGCACGACCAGCGCAACCTGTCTGCTCCTTTCACGCACGCCGTCGGCGCGCAGACATGAAAGTCGGGAAAACAAGCAGTCGCTTCTGGTCGTGCCCCACAAAAAGGATGAAGACGATGGGGGAACTCAGAACACCATCAGCTATTCGTCCCTCGCGGATTTAGATGAACGTCGAATTCGCTTGAATCTCCCGTGGCGTCAGATTGTAGCCTTGGACAAACGATGATTGCGAGGAGTGCCACGTCGCGCAAGCGCGGATGCTGATCGGCAAGTCGTTTCGTCGCGGCACGGCTTGCGAGTTTGTCGATTTTGGCGGCTGCGGGTACTCCCCGATCGTCCGGGCACACCTTGTTCAGGCGGGACCACCCGTCAGAACCACAACAATGAGCGAGATTACAACGTGGCGTGAGACGAGCAGTGCTGGAGCGATGAAATGCAGATTCTACTTCGATCGTAGTTCGCATTGACCGGCGCGGCGATCAAGAAACCAAACGCTCACCAGCGCGAGGCGCGAAAAAACACACTTGGACACGCTTAGGCGGCCGATGTCCGACCGGGGCACTTGACCATACGGCAAGTGAAGCGGCGGTGTGGGCGCGCGGGATGCCGCCGTGCAATCTTGTAAGGAACTCTATGAAAGTCGGAACGAGACTTGACGCGGCGCTGAGCGAGGCTGATCGCGCTCGTCACATTGACGACTTTTCAACTGCGGTGGCAAAGCACGACAAGCGGTTGAGAGCAGTCGACCGCCAAATGTTTCTCCAAAAAGTGGCCGCGGATTTTCAGACTAAATTCGTGGCAGACATTGAGGACGGCATCCGTGCCGGGAAATCGTGGGGGTACGCCGCGACATGCAACGCTGTGAGCCGGCAGGACGCAGGTCAGGCGGGTATCCGACGCGCCATTCTCGGATTAAAAATAGTATTCTTCATTGATAGCTATTCGTTGAATCAACCCGCCCCGTGCCTCTTGACCTCCCCCAAGATCACGTCTCGCAATTCCTCGGAGATGCGGTTGGTGCCCATTCGCTTTGATGGAGCCGGGCTGGATCGTTCCGATCCACCATCTGGTCAAATGAAACGCCCGCCAGTTGGTGCCACGCTTTCATCAGCTCATGACGCCGGAAAAGATTGACCTTCATGTTATCTGCGACCTCGGCAATGGCGAGGACCATTTTCTCCGTCGCCTCGCGCGTTGCTGGTGTGAGCATCGCAGGCAAATACTGCAAATCCATCAGGATGATATCAATACTGAGCAAAGGCGATGAAATCGTCGAGGGGCTACGCGAACTGATGGTGCTGGCGCCATTCAAGCCCTCCCGTGCTGAGACGACGCTCGCCTTACTGGATGAGTTTGCCAACGCTTCACCCTTTCGTCTCGCCGAATTGCTCGACGGCGTGCTGGGAACTCTTCAGGATTTTTTAGCACTTGCGGACAGAGTGCTCACTCAAGACAAGGGCCTCGGAGAGGCGCAGCGCGACTTGTGGTTGGTGGTTTGCTATTTGCTCTTCCCAAACCGCTACGAAGCGTTGCTGGAACTGACTGCGGCCAGCCGCCCCGCGATCATTTTCAGAGTTCGAGACCATAGTGGCTACGGTACGTTCAACGATCGACCACGGAATGCGCTTTCGTTACCGCAACTGGAATTCTTGGCGCGCCTGACGGGAGCCTTGTTTCCCGAGGTTGGCGTTCCAGCTGGAGTGATGCGTGGCGACACAACAGCCTTCGACGGGACGGAGTGTTTCCGGCAACTTATCAGTACGATCTCCACAGTCCCGTCCGAAGCTGCGACGGCTATCCGATCCCGGCAGCAAGATAGCTCGCGATCGCCCTTCGCCAAATTCTTTGCTCAGAGAGCAACGAGCTGCTCGATCGCTCATGGGTATGAGTGTCGCCCCTAGCCGGACAGGCAGCCCTTGATGGAAAACTTCTCGGTGCTGCCGTCAACGCGGTTGACCCAGAAGCATTTGGTGCCGAAGTCCGCGCTCCTGACGCTGAAATGAGTAACGCCGGCCCCCACCTTCGCGGCGGCCTCCGGGTGAAGCGCGAGCGCCGCGTGCAGCACCTCGGCATCTGCCGCACTGACTTTGTCTCCAATATCGTACTTGTGAAGGATGGCCTGCAGGAATGCAACCGCATCGCCCTTTTTGCTGAAGTGATGTGGGCCGATGGTAACGGGCTTTTTGACCATCAAGGTCTCGTGAGTTGCTAGGGTGTTGACGTGGCGGCGCCCGCACGATCCTCGGGCAACAGCTTGCCACGAATCTCCCGGAGGATGATGGCCGGGATATCCATGCCTTCGAACTGCGTGTTGCGCTCTCTTACCCAAGCAACGCAGTCCTCCTTGGCGAGGTCATCGCGGGCGATCTTTTCGTAGAGCGCGACCGCGCTGACACGCGACAATCCAAGCTCGATCAGCGAAAGCAGGGTACGCGAAGAAATGCCGAACTCGAGCTGCGTTCCAATGTCGAGGTCATCGTCAATCAGGTCTTGGCGCCCGATCTCGACCAGGTGCAGGTTGAGAACGTCGACATAGGCCGACAGATACTTCGGCGCCCGGAAGCGAGCGATCTGTTCGACCAGCTCCATGGTGCTGCGGATCAGAACCGGTAGCTTGAATGACCGGCGCGACCTGCGATGATAGTCGATATTGCGCTCGATCATGCGCGCCAGCGAGAAGCCCTTCAACCACTGCACGACGATCAGGGCATGAAGCCGAATAATTCCGTCTGGCGTGAACGCCGGAAACAGATGCTGGTTGATCCGGCGCATAATGGTCACGAAGCGGTCATAGCTATCGTCGCTATCGACGGCGGCCGGCAACAGGTTCTCCACATCGCCCTTGTAGTTGCGGAATGCGTCGAGCAGTCGCTGCATGCCGAGCGCGCTGACGCCGGGATGCCGGGCTGCGATCTCGGGGCCAATCGCGATGTCTTTGGCGATATTGGCAAGGCTCGCCTCGAGCCGCGCGATGATCGCCGGATCATGGCGCTTGGCGAGGCTGGATTGAGCGATGGATCCTTGCCGCATGAATGTGGCGAGCAGGTATGAGGCGACCTGCTCGAATTGATTGGGATCCTGAAATGCGCTCAGGTCATTGGTTGCCCGGTGGTCGAGATAATCCGCAAGGCTGTCTCCCTGCTCGATCACTGCGTCGCTTTCGCGCTTGATGGGGAAGCGCGCCCGTTCGGGAACACCATCGGGCCACGCCTGCCCATTCTGGGGATCGATGCAGATGATATTTCCCTGGAATTCATCACCCCACCTGCCGGCCCGGCCGGCAAGGTTCCAGAAATCGTGCGCTTCCATCGGGTGCCCGATCCCCTTCCTCGGGCCGCGCACCACAATGGTTCGACACGACAGGTTGACGCCCTCGATCAGGGTCGAGGTGCAAACGAGAAATCGAATCTTGCCGGAGCGAAACAGCCGTTCGACCTCCAAGCGGATCAACGACGGCATGTTGCCGTAATGAAAGGCAACGCCTCGCTCGACCAGCGGCGCGAGCAGGTAGTGCGGATGGACGCCCTTGCGGGCCAAATCCGCAAGTTCGAGCAATTCAGGGTCAGCCGGAGCCTCCGGCATCAACTGACTGATGAGATCGGCGATCCCCTCGGCATCGGCGGCGCCGTTCGCATAGACAAGTGTGCCGCCACGTTCTCCGGCCGCAGCGGCAATGAAGGCCAGCTTCTTCCTGAGTGTGCTCGGGCTACTGGCCAGCTGGACCACGCCAAGCGGCAGCATGGACGCATGTTGCCGGGCCGACAGTCTCCATTGTTTCGACTTGCGCGGCACCGGCTCGGCGACGATGACGTTTTGAAGCACCGTCGGAACGTCGCTTTCGAACGACGCGGTTCGCGCCCCATCCGGCGCATCCACAAGCAGCTCCTGCGGATTTTGTGTGGCGGGACTTATGAACACGATCTTGAGGACGGGATTGGAGCGGCTGGCGCGCTCGATGGCGTCCTGAAGGATGACGCCCCGTTGATTGTCTCCAATCTTGTGGGCCTCATCGACGACGAGCAGATCGACCTTGAATGGAGCGCCAATGGCGTTGGCCAGCAGATGCATGCGCTCCTGCGTCAGCACGAGGATGGCGCGCGGGCCGCCGAGGCGCGCCTTGTCGTGCTTGTCCCGGATCGGGAGCGACGAGACTTCGATGCCGCTGCCGGTTCCGAGCAATGCGACCAGGTTCGCTTCAATTTCGGCGACGAGCGCCCTTGTCGGCGCCAGATAGACAGCGACGCGCATCTCGCCGGACCGGATCTGGTCGATCAGCCATTGCAGGACCAGGAAGGTCTTCCCGGACGCTGTAGGCGCGGAGGCTGAAAGCCATTGGTAGTTGTTGGCCTCGCTCCAGAACCGCTGCTGGAACTCGTTGACCTGAATCCATCGGCCACTGGACTGGACAAGGACCGACTGATCGATTTGGCGGCGTTGTGCCTCGATACGCAGCGCCATACCGAGCCTTCCCTCGACGTCGGCACTGAGCAATCCGCGTTCGGTGGCGAGCACGACCGCTCGAAAATTCGACAGTTTGCTCAAGAGGACCGCGCCGGAATCCTTGATTGCGTCGCTGTCGGAGAGTGTGATTGCTGCGGTGGCAATGCGAAGCGCGGCGTCCTGATAGGTACGCTGATCCGACCGTGCGAGGATGCTCCCCGCCAATAGAAGCCGTGGCCAATCGAACGAGGCCGCCTCCTCTCCAGCAGGCAATACAAGATTGTCCAGTTCAGCCACGACAGTATGTCGGGTCAAACGATCGAGGTCATCACGTAGACCTTCGCCGACAAGCCAGCCCTGCAGATTGTCGAGGCTCATGCGCTCTGCCCCATCGCTTTCAGAAATGCGGCCCGGAAAGCTTCGGCGGACGGCAGCGGAAGGCAGAACAGCTCGACTTCAACCTGCTCAAGTTTTTCTTGCTTCAGGCGGGTTCCGATCGTTGCGCGCCATTTCTTGAGCTCGATCCGCGCGGCGGCGGCCATTTCGTCCGCAACAGCTTGGACTTGGTCGCCAGGATAGAAGGCGGCATCGAAGCCGACAAGGGCGACTGCGCAATACTTGACGCGCTTGGACATTGGCGAGGTCTTGTCGAAGAAGCGCTTGAGTGCGTCGGTCAGCACCGGATCGCTCAAATCGGCTTTGTCACTCAAGAGAATGAGGTCGCGCTCCCGCTCGGCTTCTTCATGCTCAGGCTCGATGAGGAACGGCGCGACCGAAGCCAGGCAGTCCTTGATGGCCGTGGCGGCCTCTTTGTAGATCTTGGATTCACCCCAATAGAGCTTCAGCGTGCCGTCGGGCGTAACGCCGGCGTAGACGCCGTCGGCTCCGTGATAATGCATGCGCGAGTCAGTCTTCAGATCCATCTTGCACAGGATCTGCGGGAGTTTGAGAAACCGCTCGGCCAGCAGGAACAGCAGCATTTCACCGCCCTCGCCGGTCTTGGCAAGGTCCGTGAACGAGCGGCGTGCCTGCTCGACGAGCGCTGTCACGGCCTCGGTGCTGTTGAACTTGGCGTCGCGCGCCTTTGCGCTGGCAAGTTTCGAACGGGGGATCGCGTAATCGGCTACAGCGTTGCGCATGAACTCCGCAAGCCGGTGTGGCTGTACCCGTCCGTTACCGTCGACGGTCAGACAGTGACAATGAATCTTGACCTGACATCCGGCGATGACGTCGTCGCGCTCAACAAGACAGAGATGAACATCGAGAGCTTCGGGGTCACCGGTGAGCGCAGCTGCCAGATCGGCGGCGGTAATGCTTGACAGAAATGCCTCCCTTCCCCGTTCCACTCGTGCCGTCGATGCAGCGCCGATAGTCCCCGCTTCAAAGTTGCCCGACCTGCGAAGCGCCTCGAAAGCTTCTTGGTTCTTGATTTAGAGGCGCGCACCCGGAGCCTCGATCACGCTCACTGCCCCATCGGAGCCCGCTCCGGCGTTGGCTTCGAAAGGCTCCAGCAGCGGGTTCCTGGGCCGGCGCGCTGGGCAGATAGGCCTCCACTACACTTTATACGCGAATCATCCATTAGTGGCCTACAGCCCCCCATTCTTGTCAATATATTGCGCAAGAAAGAATCTGTTTGAACTAATCTTGCGCACCTTGGCCTCGATTACCACCTGAACAAAGCTGGAACGGAGTACGGCAGTCGCCAAGGAGTTGCAATTTATGAACGTCGCCTATCCTGGGCCATGGCCCCTCCTTACCGATTACGATGCGCTGCTGATGGACGTCGCCCGCCGCGTCCAGCTGACCAGGACCAAGCATGAACAGGCCGAAACGAATTTTCGGGCGCTGTGCCAGCATGTCGACCGGGAGGGCAGCCCGCTCGAGCATAAGGTGATCGAATGTTACCCCGGCGGGAGTTTTGCGACCGGCACGGCCATCGCCTCCCGGGTTGCCGAGGATCAGCATGACGTCGACGTCGTCATCGAGCTTGATGTCGCGCGTGACAGCGCGCCATCAGAGATTCTCGCGCTGTTGTTTGATGCCATTAACGGTGACGAAGGCAGCCGCTATCACGGCAAGGTTAGGCAGAACAGCCGCTGTGTCACCGTGGAGTACGGCGATGGCACGACCGTCGACTTGATGCCGATTGCACGCATCGGTGGGCCGGAGCGCGCTGGCCAGCTGTTCCACTACAAGGGTGACACGGCCGAGTCCTACCACAAGCAGGTGAACCCGTGGGGCTTCGCCAAGCACTTCAACGACCAGATCGAATACGACCCGGCCTTCCACGATTTGTTCAAGGGCCGTCGTCTGCTGGTTGAGGGCGAGATCGTCGAGAAGGCCGAGACCCAGCCGATGCCCCAACATGTTCCCATCGAGGAGAAGTCCGCGCGCGTCGTGGCCTTGCAACTGTTGAAGCGCAACCGGGACATCGTGTGGCGCTCGCCGAGCCGCAAGGGCCGCAAGCCGCCGTCGGTCGCCCTCGCCGCGATGGCGCTCGATGCTGGTGCCGTCCAGCCCAGCCTTCTCGATGAGGTTGTCGCCATCGCAAGCCACATTCGCGCGCGATTGAAGGAAACTGACGGTCCCCGCGGCACGCTGCGCGTATTCAATCCCGCCTACAAGGTCGACGAGTTCACCGACCGTTGGCCCGAGAACAGGACCGCGCAGGATCTGTATGATGGCGATCTCCGCCGCCTGATCGTCGAACTCTACCGGTTGCGGAACGAGAGCCTCAGTCTTGCGCAACAGCTTGAGCTTTTGAAGCGGCTGTTCGGCGAAACCGCGGCATCCTACGCGATCGAGAGCAACCTCGAAGCCCGGCGTCGCGAGATGGATGCCAACCGCATGCATCTCAGCAAGACCGGCAAGGTCGCCGGAATGGCGGCCCCCGCCGTGGCCGGCGCAACCTCGACGGCGGCCAAGGCGGCAACACGCGAAGGCGGAGGCGAGCTGTCGGAGTGACGACCATTGATGAACAGATCAAGGCCATGGCTGAACGCTGGCCGGGCTTTGCGATTGTCGACCAGGGTCCATCTCACGTGGAGTGGCATGGTGTGCTGGCGCCGGATAAACGCGAACATCTGGTGCGTGTGAAGCATCGCATTCCAATGGTGCTCGAGAACATCACGCTTCATGACGCCCAGCCGCGCGTTCAGATATTGAGGCCGCGGCTCGAGCGCCATCCGGATTACGATGAGGGACCAATCCCGCACGTTTACTGGAGCAGCGACCAATCGGCCGAGCCCTACCTGTGTCTCTTCAGTCCGACACTGCGGGAGTGGGATATCAGCGACCTGATCGCAGACACGACCATCCACTGGACGGCACAGTGGCTCTACTTTTATGAGGGATGGCTGGTGACAAAGAAATGGCTTGGCGGCGGTCGTCATGTGACCCGCGAGAGCGAAGAGAAGCGCCTTGAGCCAGCCGCCACGCCGCTCTAGCGGAACCCTGCCCGGGCTTCGCGAACCGCTGCCTTGGCCGGCTGACAAGCCCTTTCGCATCCTATCGATCGACGGTGGCGGTATCCGCGGCATATTGCCTGCGGCGATGCTGAGCGAGATCGAGAAGCGCTACCTCGGCGCACGCTGCGTCGGCGACTACTTCGACTTGATCACGGGCACGTCGACCGGTGGCATCATTGCGTTGGGTCTAGCAATCGGGAAGACCGCAAAGGCCATTCTCGACCTCTATATTGAACATGGCGACCGGGTGTTCCCGCCGGCGCGCTACAACGTTTTCAACATTCGCAAGGCATGGCGCTGGATACACAGTACGCGACATCATCGATACGATCCTGCAGAGCTCGAAAGGCCGCTCACGGAGATCTTCGGTTCATCTAAGATCGGCGATGCGGAGCGAAGGTTGTGCATTCCCTCGTTCGACGGCTTCACTGAAGTCAACGTGTTCAAGACGCCTCACCATCCCGACTACAAGATGGACTGGAAGGAAGACATGGTCACGGCCGCGATGGCGACGGCAGCTGCCCCGACCTATTTTCCGGTATACAAGAGCGGTCAACGCATGTTCGCCGATGGCGGGGTCTGGGCCAATAATCCAGTTATGATCGGCCTGGTTGATGCGCTGGTCTGCTATCAGCTCCAACGCCGCCAGGTCCACATCCTATCCTTGGGAACGGGCGACACCGAAATCAGATTTAGCGAAGGACAGATACTTTACGGTGGCCTGTGGGACTGGAAGGAGATCATCTCGTCGGCGATGCATTTGCAAAGTCAGAATGCGACGGGTCAAGCAGGACTGCTGATCGGTCGCGATCAACTCGTTCGATTGAATGCTCCGCCTCCGGCGACAGGGCAAAGGCCGATCGAGCTGGACGACTACGCTCGGGCCAGCGCCGAGTTGCCCGCCATCGCAAAAAAGCTGATCGACGCCAACGGGGACGTCATTCGCGATCGATTTTTGTTCGCGCCCGCTGCCCCTTACCCAGCTGTCTATGGACCGCGCGCGAATTAAGCGACCCGCGCCTGCTTGTGCGTCCATTCCTCCGTCGCTTTTCCATGTTGTTGGGATGATGCTGACGAATGTAGCATGACCCGTCGAATGGCGGGCTCAAATCCCAACAACGTCTGCCGCCACGAGCGGCAAAGGGATTGACGAATGGCCTCTGCTGATGGCCTTGCGTCGCCGGCGGAAGAGGAACCCGACTATGACAGCCCTTGAGCCGTTGTGTTGGCCGCGAGCGCCGATCCTCATCGCTTAATTCCGGCCCGATCACTCCAGGCGGCAGCTTCGTCACGTCGGTTTCTTTGCCCTCGAACGAATGTCCGCGATTGCTGTTTCCGAGCTACGACACGTTGAAGTCGGTCAGGCCCGCGGCACACCCATCGCCGGGCAGGCTCTTTGCAACAAGCCTAACATTGACCGGATCGTATTCCCGGCTGCCAACACAGAACGACCCCGGTCGCCGGCCTTGAGGCAACAGCATGTCCTTCAGGGTCGGGACGGACCCGTTGTGCAGATATGGCGCGGTGGCCCACACGCCGTCGAGCGGGCGCGCGCGATATTGTGGCTCGAGGGCGACCACATCCCGGTTCTTGCCGTTGCCATTTGTCCGCGCTCCGACGTAGACGCGCTGGTTCTGACAGTTCTTTCTCGGTCCCCACCTGCTGCTTTACCTCGTCGGAAGTGCCATTCGCAACGTTCCACAGGTCGATCGTCTTACCGACCACGTCCATCAGCGCGAGCACGAACAGTGGATCCGATGACTTGTCCTCCAGAAGGCCGCACCCCACGCGCTGTTGAGATCATTGATCGGATCGATACCGAGCGCCTTCGGTAGGTGGACCCGGCGCGAGGTGAGGACACGGGACTGTTGAGGATCGGTACCGATCGCAGCGACGGAAAACCGATTTGAATCGCCTGACGAGCCTCGGCGACAAATGCGAGATCGTCGTCACGTTCGCTTCCATCGGATTCACCAAAAAAGAAGCCGACGGTATGTGGCAAGGCATTCTGCAGGATGTCGAGCCCAAGCCGGTCAAGATCTGCAGATGTGAGCTGAACCGGTTCGCAATTGAAGTCCTCGGCCGCGCCACCCCGAAGGCGGTAGAGCCGCTCCATCCAGCCGTGGAAGTCCGGATGCTTGCGCCAATAGTGCAGTTCTGTGGCTTGTCCGAGCAGATATTCGTGATCGATCGATTGTGATCGCAAATCGGCAACGGCAAAGGCGTACATATCGAGTCCCATGATCTAGCTCCTATTGTTGGTTTGCGCGTCTCAAGAACGCGGGAGCTCGAGGGCGGTCGCCAAAGCCGCAGGCGTCATCGCCTACCCGGTGACGCCGAAGGCGTCAGTGGTGCGGGCCGGCGATTGACGCCAAGGCGACAACCGCCATGCTCCCCGCGATCCTTGACGTCACGCGCAAACCAAGGAGCGGCATGGCCGAGGGCTACGGCTTGATGCGATTGCTGGAAGCGGCAGATGGCTGCGAGCGAACCTGCAAAGAACCAAGATCGCGATCACAATGGCTAAAAGCCGCAGCGTTGGTCGGCTGCGACTGCATCACCAAGAGTGGCGAGCCAAATCCCGATAGCGATCGCCGCGGTTGATCGCAGCGCATAGCGACCGCTTCGGATCGCAGTTGATGTCCTCATCGAGGCACGCCACCCAAAGTTGCCCATCGGCAACACACCGCTTCTTTTTGTAAGTTGCCGAAGTCTTAGGCTTGCACTTTTGCGTGTAGTTACTCTGATTGACGGTACCAGCGTGGGGCACGCGCAAGATGGGGGCAAGCAATGGCGAAGAAGGCAAAGAAAGCAAAGGCGAAGAAAGCAAAGGCCAGCGCAAAGAAGAGCAAGACGGCGAAGAAGGCCTCCGCGAAAAAGACCGCCGTCAAGAAGAAAACGGCGAAAGCGACAGCAAGGAAGGCCGCGAAGAAAGCCGCCAAGGGCGGGCTCGGCTGCTGCACCATCGTCTATGACGATCACTCCGAACAGGTCCCCAATGTGACCAAGCAGCAATGCACCAGGCTTGGCATACAACGCGGCGGCACGGGGCAATGGAATCCGGGTTCGTGCGCCTGAGCTAACGTAGATTTTTATTACCTAAGCCATTTTTCGACAAACGATTGAGCTGAGCCATGCGGCAATCAAAGGCGCTTGCCTGTATTTTGTCTTTTGCGTTTGCATCGGTAGTAAGTGGTTGCGCTGTACCACACTATGATGTGCCCTACACAAGCGTCGGCCATCCGACCGTCACCACGATCGTCGAGCGCATTCAATGCGAAATTAGAGATCTGGTGCGCTCCGACATTCCTGATCCCAGTGCGCCACCGAATATCTACGGCCGCTTTCTGGTGAATCAGGATTTTGACGTGCTGGTCGCGATGTCGATCGACGTCAATGAATCCGGCGGTCTCACGCCAACGTTGTCGTATATGAATCCCTTGACGTCATTCACCTTCAGTGCGAGTGGCACCCTGAGCGAGTCCCGCGATCATACATTCACGGAAAACCTGCAATTCTCGACCCGTCAGATCTATATCGATTGGTATTCGTACCAGCTGGCGGCGAAGGCGGGTCTTGATCCAAAGTCATTGGGTCTGACGGCGCACGATTGTCCCGAAGCGGATACCAATTTGTCCGGAACGCTCGGGATCGTGGACTTTGTCGCCATGGCGGCCCGATCCGAAGGGCTTGATATGGAGAAAACGTCCGATGGTGTCTTCGGCGGCACCATCCAGTTTCTCGTGACCAAGAGCGTGAGCGCGGTCGGGCCCACCTGGGCGCTGGTCCACTTCAATGGACCCGGAGGGCTTGGGGGACTATCCCAGGTCAACACGGACAAGATTACGCTCTCGTTTGCGCGTGGTCCCAATATTGGCAAGCCGATGCTGCTGCCGACACTGGCGCAGCTGACGCGTGGCATTGTACCGAGGGCCGAGAAACGCCCAACCAATCTGAAGGCCTATCTGCTTCTGCAGCAGCAGCTGACCAGCGGGATCAACACTCAGCTCAGCATCTTGCAGAACAGTTTCCGGGCAAGGCCGTAGCCATCGCGTGGGATGGCTTGAATCGGTATCCCACGCGAAAGGCCGCATCAAAAAAAATCGGCTGAAGCGCGTAACATACTCTAGGTAGAGGCGGACATTTGTGCTATTCGTGCGCGAGACTTGTTTTTGACTGACATATGGATTTGCACCGAGCCTGCGAGAGATTGCACTATTCGAGGCTGGTTTGACTTGAGGCTTCATCGATATTTCTAGCGTGCCGCAGCGGCGCGTAGCTTTAGTTTGTTCGGCTTGGTGCCGATGGCGACAAGTTGCAGAGCGCCATCGAACCCCAGCACAAGCATTGAAAAGGCCAGTGGCATGGCAAGACGTCCCAAAGACAAGGCAGCTGCCGCTCCTGGCCATTCCAGCAAACCGGTCGTTGTGGTCCGTGCCCTGTTGAACGGAGAGCTTTTCGAGGCCCCCGTCACCAAGCTGGAACGGCTCGCGCGCGTCACACAGCAATGGAATTACATCCTGCGGGTACGGGCGCGCTGGGCCCAAGACACGGATCTGCGTGGCAGGCTCGGCGAACGCGCCGTCAAGGATCTTGGCTCGCTCGGTATTTCCGAGGCGCAGCTGCAGAGCCTGGCGACGGCTGATCGCATTGAAGTGGAGTTCGTCAAACTCGATCCAAGTGGTTTCGACGATGGGGATGCTTACGAAGCGGCATCAGAAATGCCGTGGGAATATCTGATAAGCGCTGCCACACGTATCCAAGGCCGCTTTCGCTCGCTCCTGATCACGCGGCTCTTGCGCAACGGCTTAGACCCGGTCGCGCCGCACCCGCCCAAGAGTGTGCTGTTCGTAGAAAGTGCGCCCGGCCGCCTGAATGACGAATACTCCTTCGAGGACGAGGAAGAACGGATTGCGGCGGCCGTTGGCGTCGGTAGCAAGAAAACGCCCCGGTCGCCCGACTGGAAAACGGTCAGGACGCCGTCCGTCAGTCAGTTGAAAAGCGAGGTTCGTACCGGCAGTTGGGAAGCCGTGCACATCACCGGCGTCGACAACCACCAGGCTGGATGGTTCATCGAGGACTTCTATGCGGACCTCGAAAATGACAACCCTGACAGGCTGAAGGCGGTCGTGGATGCGCATGGTCGCCTGCAGGACGGCATGATCCTCTGGGAAGGCACCGAAAGCGAGTTACCGGTCTCGTTCTACCAGCTCGCGCAGACGCTGGTGGGAAACCGACCGCCTCGCATCGTTACTTTGAACTTGTACTACTCCGGAGCGCGGATCGGACGCGAGTTGGTGAAGAGCGGCGCGCATGTCGCACTGGGATTTCTTGACGAGATCGACGACGAAGTTGCGGAAAACTTCTTCCAGGAATTTTATTGGTCCTGGTGCCACCCGACGGGCTCGATCCTCAAGATTTCGGAAGCTTTCCTCAATGCTTGGCAGAAAGTGAGCGGGAAGAACCTCCACGGTACATCCATTGTGATCTGGATGGGGCGGAGCGTTTTCGATGATCGCGCACCGGCAAAGCAGCCACGCCAGCGGACAACCTCGAAACGGGTGACGGCGCGATGATGGCGATCGCAAGTGCAAGGGTGCAGCGCGCGCAACAAGGCCCGTCGCCAGCAGACAAGATTCTCCAGGTCGACTTCGACGTCGACGACACGATCAACTATTCGCTCCTTCATAACAATCGCGAATTGTTGAGGAAGCTGACCTTGACACGGTTGACACCACAATCCGTGCGGGACGTAACCGTCCAGGTCGAGCTTTTTGTCGGCACCGAGCACTATCCCTACCGGAAGACGATCCCGCTCCTTACAGATCTGCAGCTTCACCTGTCGTCACTGGTGACCATTCCCCTCACCTCGGTGCTAACGCGCTCCCTGCATGATCGCGTTCACTCCACCGTCTACGTGAAGGTCTGCTGCGAGGGCCACACGGCTTATGAAGAAACCCGGCGGGTGACACTCATACCGGTCGATGAGTGGCTCGACGACACCAACAACAATCCATGGCTGCCGTCGTTCGTACTGCCGCGCGATCCTGCGATCCTTAAGATCGTCAATTCCGCCCGACGCTATCTGATCGGCATCACCGACGATCCCGCCGCGGGCTTTGACGGCTACCAAGAGGAGGCTGCGGGCGTCGACAAGCAGATCCAGGCGCTGTGGACGGCGATCGTCAACGAATACCGGCTGCAATACATCAACCCGCCGCCGGCCTATTCGAGGCAGACCCAGCGGCTGCGCACGCCGACCGAAGTCCTGAAGTCGAATAGTGGCACCTGCATTGATCTTGCGCTGCTTCTTGCCGCCTGTTTCGAATATGTCGGGATCTATCCGGTCGTGGTCCTGCTCTCCGGGCACGCCTTCGTGGGCTATTGGCGTTCGGACATAACCCACGACGACCTTGTCGTTGTGAGCAAGACGCCCGCAACCGTCCCGAGGGTCGGAGACAAGGTCGGACGCACTGCCGGAAAGCCCTATGTCGACAAGTTCGGATGGCGGCTGACCCGGCTCAACTTCGCTGAGATCCTGGCTTATGTCACCTCGGGCGATCTCGTCATGATCGAGGCGACGTTCTTGACGGGAGCGAACAGCTTCCAGGCGGCCATCGACGAGGGACGGGCCAATCTGCGCAATCCTGAGGAGTTTGACAGTCTCCTCGATATCCAGCTTGCGCGCACCGCCGATCCTCCGGTTACGCCTCTTCCGATTATCAGCGACTAGCCCCCGAGGACCTACCATGGCGCAAGGTTATGCCGACGATCCCGCGCGATTTCAGGCTCAAATCGGCGCTGCCGAAGCCAACGAAGACCTGTTTTCGGGCCTCTACGTTGCCCACGACGCCGACAGCGAGTCGATCGCGGGGTTGCGGCGCCGGCGCCGCCGCGTCGCGAACACGCTGAGTGATCCGATCAAGACGGTTTCTCTGGTCGACGAGAATGGAGTGCTCTACTGGCGCGATGGCATTCCGGGACCCGATCTGCCTTCGCGGCGCCGCCGCGCTTCGCGAGGAGTACTTGCAGGTCCGCCCGGCACCGTCGTCCTGACCAAGCAATTCCCAGTGCTCGCTCCCAACAAGGTCGTGGCTGCGATTTCGGCGATCGACCGACGGCTGAACCAGGCGCTGGACGATTCGCTACGCTCGCGACTGCGACCGTTGCGAAAGACCAACGACCACATGTCGCCCTTCGCGTTCGATCCGAGTGACACCAAGGGACCGTTCGAGGGCCGGACGCTGGTGTTCGTTCACGGCACCTTTTCCAACGCAACAAATATGCTGAACGAATTTCTTGCCACCTCCAGCGGTGAAGCGTTCCTGCAAACCGCCATGAACGGCAAGTATGATCGCGTGCTGTTCTTCGAGCACCCGACGCTCGCGGTCAGTCCGGTCATCAATGCACTCGAGCTCGGACGGGCTTTCGCGGGCTCTTCCGGACGAATTGACGTCGTAGCGCACAGCCGCGGCGGCCTGATCGTGCGCTGGTGGCTCGAGGCCTTCGGGAGCTCGCTTTTGCCGACTCCGGATATGCCGGTACGGGTGGTCTTTGCCGGCTCTCCGTTGCACGGAACCTCACTTGCGGCGCCGGACAAGCTGCAAACCGCGTTGAGCCTCGTGGCCAACATCGGATCGTACGCGGAGGCGACGTTGAAGATTGCTGGCGCGGCAAACCCGTTTCTTTGGGTTGGCGGCAAGCTGGTTGAAGTCATCGTTACGGTGACCGGCGCGCTCGCAAAGACGCCGATCCTGGACGCGCTGGTCACGCTGGTTCCGGGATTGTCCGCCCAGTCCGCGGTTTCCAACAATTACGAGCTCAACCGGCTTCGCCTGGGACCATGCGCGGTGCAGCCGAATTATTTTGCGATCCAATCCAACTTCGAGACGGCGGACCCGGGCTGGAGGTTCTGGCGCAATTTTCGCGCCGCGCGGATCGGAGACCTCGCTGCGGATGAAATCTTCGAGGGCGCCAACGACCTCGTGGTCGATACGGCTTCGATGACCGATCTCGGTGATACTGATTTTGCCTTGAGGATGTCCGCTGACATTTGCGATTTCGGCACCTCGGATACGGTCTGGCACTGCAACTATTTCCGCCAGCAGCGTGCGATCGAGTACATCAGCGCCAAATTCAGCTGAGACGCGGCAGCGACAATGTCCGTGAATGCTGCGAGAAAATGCCGCGCAGCTTTCGCCGCAGCGGCGCCAGTGCGCGAAAGCCGCGGGCAAGCTTTTCTGACGGTGCGATCAGATAGGCCTGGAGCTCGTCGGGAATCACATGCCTTGCGTAACCGGCTTCCGCGATGGTTCGCTCGAGCTTTTTCGTGCTGTAGCCATCGATCGCCCTACGCACGCGATCGCGATAGGCATGATCGACGAAATAGAGTGCGTGTGCCAGCTCGTGGCGTAGACTGCTGGCTCCATGGCCATAGATGCCGATGATATAGAACGGCTTGCGCAGTCTGCGGAACAGCGCGAGCAGGCGCTTTTCCTTCTCACTCAATGGATCAAACTTGCCCTCGTAGAATGGCTGCAACGCAGTTGACGGCAGATTGAAACCCGACCAGTCCTGATAGTAGGTGAAGTTGCCGTGGCGATTGGCATACCAGTCCATGTATTGCTCGAGGCTGAAAATGCGCCCGTGAAAGTGGGGAGACTCGTAGTGCTCCTGTAGGCGCAGAAAACTCGACGCCAGCTCGTACTGGGTCTCGAACTGTAGCAGATAGATATCGCCGGCAATCTTGTGCTTTCTGATCCGCATCCGTTCAGGCTCCCGGTCCGGATCGGCAAAGTATGGCACGGGATCAGTCACCGAGCGACAGGGTGAAGCGTTGACGGGTCTTCGCACCGGCGCACGGACGAATCCGCATCCTTCAAGCCCGCTGCCGGTTCTCAGAAAGGCAGCCATGTGCGGCGCACGGGCGAGAGTCGCGCCGTACGGCATAAAGCCAGTACCGGTTCATCGGTGCGCACAGAGTACGCGCTTCATTGGGGAAATGCAGGACGGCGACGAATTGGACAGGGGCATCAGCCTGCCCGCTCCCTTCCGAAGGCGTCGCGACGGATCGGCCGATACTTGTCATTTGGGCAACAATCTCATGCCTCTAACTGTTTGACTTGCATGGAATTTCAATGAAATTGCTTGCGTTTTGGCATGCTTCTTGCTATCTTGACGGGCATGACCAGGCTTGAGGAATTAAAGAGGCACCTGAAACCGGGCGGCGTTTACCGGCGCGAAGATGTGGCGCGCTGGACAAACGCGGTCGACCGGCATCTTCGGCAGTTGACTGACGCGAAGGTGCTGACGAAAGCGGCCGGAGGTCTTTACGTTTATCCGAAGGAGACGGCATTCGGGCCGGCGCCGGCGACAGATGAGAAACTGGTCGGAGGCTTTCTAAAGGACAGGCGTTTCCTTTTGGCCTCGCCGAACGTCTATAACGGTCTTGGGGTCGGCACCACCCAGCTTTACGACAAGACGGTGGTCTATAATCACAAGCGGCATGGGGATTTTCAGCTGGGGGGGCGAAAGTTCGCGTTCCGGGTCAAACCGCATTTTCCCAAATCGCTTTCGCAGGAATTTCTGCTGGTCGATCTGGTCAACAATGTCGATAGCCTGGCTGAAGCGAAGAATGAGGTGCTTGGCCGTGTGAAGCAGCGCGCGTCCGCGATGGACCGCGCGCGTCTGCGGCGCGCGGTACGCGACTATGGTAACGCGCGGACGCGGAAATTCTTCGAGGGTGTCCTGCGGCCCGCACTCAATGCCAGCTGACTATCTGCACAACCACGCCGAGTTCGCGGATCTGATCCGTATTGTGGCGGCTCAACGAGGCACCGATCCTGCTCTGGTCGAGAAGGACTACTGGATCATGCACGGCCTGTTCGGCTTGCAGCAGCTTGGGCTCAGCTTCGAGCTGAAGGGCGGCACATCGCTGTCGAAAGGCTTTCAGATCATCGACCGCTTCTCGGAGGATATCGATATCAGGATCGAGCCCGAAGCTGGTCAGGACGTCAAGGTCGGTCCCAATCAGACAAAGCCCGCGCATATTCAAAGCCGCGCGGCGTTCTACGATGGTCTCGCCGCTAAAATCCAGATTGACGGCATCACATCGGTGGTGCGCGACCATGAGTTCGACAATGAGAAGCTGTTCAGCGCCGGCATCCGCCTCGACTACACCACCACGACGGCGCCGATCGGCGCATTGCGGACTGGCGTTCTGCTGGAGGCAGGCTTTGCCAAGGTAACCCCCAATGAACCGAAGACGATCTCGTCGTGGGCCTATGACTACGCTTCTGTCCGGGTCGAGGTCATCGACAACCGGGCCGTCGATGTTCCCTGCTATCTGCCCGGCTATACGCTGGTTGAGAAACTGCAGACCATTTCGACCAAGTTCCGCAAGCAGCAGGCGACTGGCGCGATGCCGACAGACTTCATGCGCCATTACTATGACGTGTACTGCCTGCTGAAGAAGGGATCACTCCACAACTTCATTGGGACGGCCGCCTATAAGCAGCACAAGAATGACCATTTCCCGTCCGCCGACAACAAGAACATCAAGG
Source organism: Bradyrhizobium sp. NAS96.2 (assembly GCF_001908235.1). Taxonomy (GTDB): domain Bacteria; phylum Pseudomonadota; class Alphaproteobacteria; order Rhizobiales; family Xanthobacteraceae; genus Bradyrhizobium. Next base: position 1,146 of record NZ_LGHK01000005.1, on the reverse strand, counting down.
CCAACCCAGCCTTCCTGATCCCCGACATGGAGACCCGCAAGCTTTATCAGGAGGCCTATGAAGCTGGCAGTGCGCTCTACTACGCGGGCATGCCGACATTTGGCGAGATCCTCGGCACGCTCAGAGTCTGGCGCGAGGTCCTGTAAGCGCGGCCATGCGTCAGCTTCGCTTCGCTGATCTCCTGCTTCCAACCAGGCCAAGGCACGGATAATTGCCGAACCGTTGCAGTGGGAATGAGCAACCGCCGGAAAGCCGTAGAAGCGCCTGATATGGATCTTCGCGTCAGATGTCGCCGGGTTCAACGCCCGTGCGCTGCTGGCGGCGAATGAGGATGACAAGCGATGAACCCGAGACGAATATTTGAGCTGCGAAGAGGCCCTACTCTTCGAGCTATCCATCAGTGAGGCCCATGCGGACCGCCTTGGCTCGTATCGCGACTTCCGTGTAGCGCTTTGCGGGCCTTGATGGCGTAGCGCGGGCCCGGGTCGTTGATGTCGATGTCAGGATCATTGACGAGGAGCTGGAGCCGCGCGCGGCGCCACGCCTGTACCTTGCGGAGCCGAGCTAGCAGCGACTTCTCGTCCAGGCGCCGCGAGAGCCCCTCTTTCTGCCTAGGCATGGTCGTCCTTCCCTTGGAGTTAGCCGATTCCGTCCGGCTTCTGTTCTAACTGCCTCACTGGCCCAATAGAGAGTTTAACAAGTTCGCATTTGGGCGATGCTCGGTCTATTCATTCCGTTGGTCAGTCGGCTTATGGATTTTCCGGTCCTCGGCACTCGGAGCCAAATAAGACCTAGCATTCAAACCATCCGGACAATAGGCAGCAAGCGACCTTCACCTTCCACGCTGCGCCTCGGCAAGCAACGTCATCAACCGACCCGCTCGGCCGCGATGGCCCGCACGACGATATCGGCATCACCAACGGGAGTGAGGGTGAAGCGAAGGGTGAGCCCCTGCCCGTCCCGATGCGCCCAAGCGCCGCCGATTTCGGTAAAGTGCCCGCGGTCGTTCGCGAGCGAGAGGCCGGATACATTTATGCAACTGGAAGCGTCATTTTTGCTGTTACGACCCTTGCACGGACGGGGCGGACCATACATTCTTTCCCACGAGGTCCTTGAGCGCCGCGTTGTCCAACATGGCATCAGCCA
>NZ_LGHK01000049.1 GCF_001908235.1 Bradyrhizobium sp. NAS96.2 | reverse complement strand
GGCCTCGTGACGCTGGCCTCGCCGCGCGATGCGCTTGCCGTCAACGCGGCGGCGCTGACCGCGGTGATGGTGCGCGCGGTCGATAACCCGATCCAGTTCGCCGAACTGCTCGACGACAAGCGCCTCAATGCCTGCGTGATCGGCCCCGGCGCGGGCGTCAGCGCGCGCACCCGCGACTTCGTTCACACCGCGCTCTCTGCGCAGCGACACCTCGTGCTCGACGCCGATGCGCTGACCAGTTTTGCCGGCACGCCGGACCGGCTGTTCGAGGCGATCAAGGCGAGCGACGGTCTCGGGGTGGTGCTGACCCCGCATGAGGGCGAGTTTCCGCGGCTGTTCAGCGATATCTCCAACAAGCATCCCGGCCGCTCCAAGCTCGAACGCGTGCGCGCGGCGGCCGAGCGCTCCGGCGCGGTGGTGCTGCTGAAGGGCGCCGACACGGTGATCGCATCTCCGGATGGCCGCGCCACCGTCGCCGCCAATGCGCCGCCGTGGCTTGCCACCGCCGGCGCCGGCGACGTGCTCGCAGGCATCATCGCGGGCTTCCTGGCGCAGGGCGTCGCGGCCTTCGAGGCGGCCAGCATCGGCGTGTGGCTGCACGGCGAAGGCGCCAGCGAGGCGGGACCCGGCCTGATCGCCGAGGATCTGACCGAGGTGTTGCCGGCCGTGTTCCGCCGTCTCTACGACGAGTTTGGCATTGAATATTAGGTGGCTCGCGCTCGCCGACATGGACGCCGCGGCGCACCTGCATCGCGTGTCCTTCGATCACAAGCGCGATGCGATCAGGTTGAATCGTCATCGCGCTCGAGCCCTTTGTTTGCACATGATCCTTCCGGAAAACCGCCTCGCACTTTTCCGGATCATGCTCTAGGCAACGTCGGTGGAGAGCGAAACGCTCTTCCATGCATCGAATTCGGCCTGCAGCAGTTTCATCTTGTCCTCGACCAATCGTACGGCATCGCTGCCGAGCAGCAGATGCGCCGGCGGATCGGCCGACAGTGCGAGTTTCAGCATGGCCTGCGCGGCCTTCTTGGGATCGCCGACCTGCCGGCCACTCATTTCCATGCGGCGTTTGCGGATCGGGTCGATGAGTGCGTCATAGTCTGCGATCGATCGTTCCGCCCGTACCATCGATCGTCCGGCCCAGTCAGTGCGGAAGCTGCCGGGCTCGACCGCCGTGACCTTGATGCCGAGGTCATTGACTTCCTTGCCGAGGGTTTCGGAGATCCCCTCCAGCGCGAACTTGCTGCCGTGATAGTAGCTGAGACCGGGCATCGTGATGATCCCGCCCATCGACGTGACGTTGAGGATATGCCCGGCGCGGCGCTTGCGCATGAAGGGCAGCACCGCCTGGATCATCGCCACCGCGCCAAAGACGTTGACCTCGAACTGGCGTCGCAGATCGTCGATCGATGATTCCTCCAGAATGCCCTCGTGGCCATAGCCGGCATTGTTCACAAGAACGTCGATCGCGCCGATTCTGCGCTCGACGTCGGCGACGGCGGGCGCGATAGCCTCGAAGTCGGTGACATCAAGGATCACCGCGTGCACGCCTGCGCCGAGCGCTTCGAACTTCTGCTTGTCGTTCTCGTTGCGCACGGTGCCGACGAGGGTATGGCCGTCGCTCAGTGCAGCCTCGGCCAACGCGCGGCCGAAGCCGGACGAAACGCCCGTGATAAGGAAAGACTTTGCCATAGGGGATGTCCTTTAGATCAGGTTGCCGATCCAGATTGCGGGCTCGATATAGTCGACTTGATTAATGCAATAATCGGCATAAAGTGGCATGACCTGATGCAGGTAATCGTACAATGCAGCATGCCGGTCTTTTCGAGCTGAACGCGGTCGTCGCGATCTCGACGCATCGCAGCTTTCGCGCCGCCGCGACTGAACTCGGCATTTCGCCCTCTGCGCTCAGCCATGCGATCGCCGGGCTGGAGAAAAAGCTGGGCGTGCGTCTCATCAATCGGACGACGCGCAGCGTCGCGCTATCGGAAGCGGGAGAGCGCTTCCTCGCCAGGGTCAGTCCCGCGCTGCGTGAGATTGCCGGAGCGATGGAGGACGTGAACGAGTTCCGCGACACGCCCGCAGGGACGCTGCGCATCAACCTGAAGGAGCGCGCCGCGCACCAGATCCTCCGCCCGGTCGTCGCAAAGTTTCTGCGGCACTATCCTGACATGAACGTCGAATTGACGCTGGAGGGCCGCGCCATCGATATCGTCGCGGAGGGCTTTGATGCCGGCATCCGGCTGGCCGAAGCCGTGCCGCAAGACATGGTCGCGATTCCCTGCGGCCCGGACACGCGCTTCATCGTCGTTGGCGCGCCCGGCTATTTCGCGCGCGCGTCGGTGCCGCGGTCGCCGCTTGATCTGCTCGCCCATGAATGCATTCGCAGGCGGATGCCCAGCGGCAAGATCTATCACTGGGAATTCGAAAAGCGCGGCGGCGAGCAGATGGCGGTGGACGTCCCGGGCAGGCTGACCCTCGACAGCGACACCCTGATGGTCGAAGCCGCTGTCGAAGGCCTGGGGCTGGCGTTCGTCAGCGATTTCTGGGTCGCGGGGCATCTCGCCGCCGGAACATTGCGAGCCGTGCTGGGCGACTGGACGCCGCCATTTCCTGGCTTGCGTCTCTACTATCCGCGGCATCGGCACATGACGGCCGGGCTTCGGGCTTTCGTCGACATGATACGAGCGGAGACGAAGTTGGCCGCAAAGGGGGGCGGGGTTCACGCAGACCCGGCCAAGCGACCGCACGATCGTCGCAAACGGGTTTGAACTGCCCGACGCCTGTACTGGAGCACGTCAGGGCGAGCCGTACGTTACGATCTATCGCGCGATTGTTGCTGAGGACGCCGGCGCTGCGCTCAGCTGCGCGCGTTTGGCGACAACGCAGGCCGATTCATTCCGCGGCTGAAATCAGCGGGGACTGGTTCACGCGCGTCTCGCCCTTCAGATTGTCGACGGTGACGTACGTGTCGTACCAGGTCAGCCGCGGCCGGGCTCCGAACCGTTCGGTGAGCTCGGCGATCTTGGCCTCGGTAAACCATGCCTCGGCCGCCTCCCGGCTCTCCCACAAATAGACGCCGCCGGTGCCGGCTTCTCCGTTGAGATAGTCTTTGCGGATCAGCCCCTTTGTTGCGAGGTTTCGATAAATGGGGGCGGTGCTCGTGCCGCCCTTGATGGCCTGTTCTTCGGTTCGTTTCGGAAGATCGAATTGAACGACGACGATGCACTGTGCCATCCTGGTTCTCCGATCTGAGTCACATGGTGTCAGGCTCGCCCGGCGGCTTGCCGATCAGCTCGCACGATACAGGATATTTCCTGCGCCGTCGCTTCGAGTGGCGCGGCCTCGCTTCGGGGACGGCTTTGCAGATCCCGGTCCCGTTTCACGAGACTGTTGATGGACGTGCGAAGAGGCGCGGACGAAGTCGGCACAACATTCTCTGTCGCATTCTCCAGAAACCTCCCGCTGCGGTCGCGGCAAACGGAGAGGTCGAGACCTTGCTGGCGCAGTGCGGGAAACGTCGCGCGATCACACGCGGCCTGCCGGCTGGAACTGCTCGATCAATTGCGCACGAAATAGAGCGGCGTTCTCAATGTCAGCTGATAGGACGGCTTCGGCACCCACATGATCTGAGCCGTGACCCCGAACAGCCGATTGTCATTGTCGTCCATCCGGTCGAGATCAAGCCGGACGACGGGCTCGGTGAAGGACGGAACTGGCGTGAAGTTCAGGAGCTGTGCGCCGCCGAAATGCTGCACGCCGACGCGGCCGGTGAATTTCCAGTTGCTGGGCCACTGATAATAGCCGCCGACATAGCCGATGATATTGGGGTGAATCCGGGCGAGCGCGGTCGCCACTTCGACGCGGGTGTCCTGGATGCCGGCCAACACCCCGCGCGTTTCGTCTTTGTCGAAGGCGTAGCCGAACTCGAGAATGTTGTTGAATGTCGTCGTCCCGGTCGGCCCGTTGGGGATCGACTGGGTGATTGTGGATTGCCAGGTGATGGTCGGAATTGAACCGCCATTCTGGCTGTAGACATCTGCCTGGAACCCGACGTTCCAGCTGGTGATATCGAAGGACGACCAACCCTGTGTCTGGGCGTAGGTCGTCGTGCCGGAAACCCCGGCGTAGAGCGAGACCTTGTCGGTGACATCCACGGTCATCGGAAGATCGACGGCGACGGATTGCCGGGAGGGCAGGGATACGCTCGTCGGAAGCGTGGTGCTGTTCGCGAGCGCCAGCGATGGCAGCGCGGTGGAGAGAGCCGAGCTGCCGAAGCCGATCGGTAAAGCGCCGGCCGGCACCGTTGCGTAGCTGGTTCGCAAGTCGAGATAGATATTCGGCGTCGCGCCTATCGCTTTCGTGGCGCCGCTGTCGTCGTCGCCATCCTTGGCGAACGCTGGTCCGGTGAAGCATGCGCCGATCAGGCAGGCCAGGACGAGCTTCGGCAACACCAGGGCTCGTAGAACGAGATGGTCGAAACGCGAGGGGAGACTGGCAGGACCTTCGGGCTCTACGTCCATTTCGTCCTCGCGCTAGCTCACGAGATACTTCGCCACCGCCGGCTCGTTCCATTCGATGCCGAGCCCGGGACCGCGCGCGGTCACCGCACCGTCGACGATCTCGGCAGGCCTTGCCAGGATCGCGCCGGCGAAATCGAGGAATTCGAGCCAGTGCGGTCGAGCCACCTATTCGCGGAAGTCAGCGCGCACCTGCTCGCCGCGACACCGACCGCGGCCAGTTCGAGGCCGGTCTCCTCGATCAGATAACAAAGCGGGTGAAGTATGAGCTTGCTGTAGGCGAAGATGTAGGTACGGCCGGTAACGCCTTGATCGGTCTCGACATCGATCAGGACCAGCGGACCGGAATCGATCACGCCGAAGGCGGTCTTCACCGGGCGCTTGAGCGGCACCACAACCCCGCGCGCCTTGACTCCGCGGATCGCTGCAACTGTCTGGCTTATGGATGTTCCCCTGCGCGCTTCCCGGAGTGCTTCCTCTTCTTGTTATTGGACACTGTACCATCGGACCAGCCGCGGCGCGGCCCAATCGGTCGCGATCTGCTCGATCAAATAGCGGCCCGGATATTCGGCGAGGAAGGCGATGCGTTGGGTCTGGCCCGGTTCGACCGCGAGCGTGTCGAGCCAGAACGGCTTCCAGCCATCATCGAGCCGGTCGAGCAGACGGAAGTGATGGCCGTGCAGACGAAGGACGCTGGCGATCGCGCCGCGATTGGTCAGGGTCAGCACGACCGGGCGGCCGGCCTTGGCCTGAAAGGCGGGTGCGGCCGACGGCTTGAAGTCCGCCGGGCGGAACCACTCGGTCGGCGTGCCCAGCGCCAGCTCGAATCTGGCGGCGCCCCTGAGATCGAGCTGGGCCGGCATGTCGTTGCCGGGAAGCGGCGGAGCGGGAGGGAATGGCGCGGGGCGGATCGGTGGTTCGTTCGAGACGATGAGCCTGCCGACCGGGCGAGCCTGCTTGCCGTCATGCAGCAGGATCGGGAAGCTCGTTCCGGCCGGACCGGCCGCATCGACAAAGACATCGGTTCGACTTCCGGGCGCCAGCACCAGCGCACCGTTGCGCGCCGGGAACGGTTCGGCCGGCTGGCCGTCGATCGCCATTACCCTGACGTCGAGATTCTCCAGCTTGACCGCCAGCACACTGCGTTGGCTGCCATTGATGAAGCGGAGTCTGAGCCGGGCATTGGCCGGTGCCGAGACCTCGTATGAAGTCTTGCCGTTAATTGTATGAAATGGCGTCGATTCCTTGGGGTCGTTCCCTGGCGGAATCGCGGTTCCGTCCGGCCGCAGGCGCCACTCCTCGATCAGCAACACCTCGTCGCGATCGACCGCGACCGGCGAGGTGCCAGTCACGATCAGCGGGCGCGGGTGTACCGGCGCCGTACTTCCATCGCCGAGCAGCGGCTCGCACAGGAAGGTACCGGCATGCCGAAGCCGGAGCTGGAAGGTATCCTTGGCTCCGGCCGCAAGCTGCGCCCGGGAGGCCAACGGCTCCGCAGCCGGGTTGCCGTCAAGCCCGCGGCAATCGAGCGCGGCGGCGACCGGCAGCTCGTTGCCAAACGTCACGTCGAGGACCTCGCCGCGCCTGAAGCGCAGGTCGCCGTTGCCCAGCGACCAGACGGGCGTCTCCGGCCCGTCAGGGCGAAGCGCGATGCGATCGATTCTGGCTTGGAGCGCGACCGCCGTCCGGCCCTGCGCCGAGACCGTGGCCGGCCAAGCGGGGCAAAGCGCCGCGGCGCCGAGGGCGGCCATCAGGTCGCGCCGGCTGAGCCAAAATTCGGGACTTGCCGCGGGGCTTGCCATCCGGCCGATGCGGACCATTTTCAAGTGTATCTGTCCAGTCGCAGGGCGGGCTCTTAAGCGGCCATTTTTTTGCTGCGAACCGGTGGGCGCATGTTATAAGCCCGGCCGCCCGCGGCATCGCGGCCGGACTGGATGCTTTTCGCGCGGGCGTGGCGGAACTGGTAGACGCGCTGGATTTAGGTTCCAGTGACGAAAGTTGTGGGGGTTCGAGTCCCTCCGCCCGCACCAAGCGCTTACAGCGTTTGCATGACGAATTCTTGGAGAACCTTGGGCCCGCAGGGGACGAGGGTTCGCCGAACCCACAGACGTCAAGCCGTAAGGCTCAAGCGTCGAACAGATTGAACACTGCCACGGCCGCTCGGGCCGCGGCAAAAGCGGAAGAAGATTGATACCATGCAGGTCACCGAGACCCTCAACGAGGGACTGAAGCACGAATTCAAGATCAGCGTTCCGGCATCCGATCTCGATGCCAAGGCGGACGCCAAGCTGGTCGACCTCAAGGACAAGGTCCGTCTCAACGGCTTCCGTCCCGGCAAGGTGCCGGTGGCGCACCTGAAGAAAATCTATGGCCGCTCGGTCATGGCCGAGACCATCGACCAGACCATCAGCGACACCAACCGGCAGCTGTTCGAAGATCGCGGCTTCCGCCTTGCCGGCGAGCCGAAGATCACGATGCCGACCGAGAAGGACCAGGTCGATGAATTGCTGTCGGGCAAGACCGACCTGACCTACACGGTTGCGATCGAGGTCGTGCCGCCGATTCAGCTCGCCGATTTCAAGTCGTTCTCGGTCGAGAAGCCGGTGGTCGAAGTCTCCGACGCCGACGTCGACGATGCCATCAAGCGGATCGCCGAAGGCAGCCGCCCGTACAACGCCAAGGCCGAGGGCACCAAGGCGGAGAAGGGCGACCGCGTCACCATCAGCTTCAAGGGCACCATCAACGGTGAAGCCTTCGAGGGCGGCACCGGCGAAGGCATCCAGGTCGTGATCGGCGCCGGCCAGTTCATTCCGGGCTTCGAGGAGCAGCTGATCGGCATCGGCTCGGGCGAGACCCGCACGCTGAAGGTCTCGTTCCCGAAGAACTACCTCAACGACAAGCTTGCCGGCCAGCCGGCGGAGTTCGAGACCACCGCGACCCTGATCGAGGCGCCCGGTGAGGCCACGATCGACGACGAGTTCGCCAAGACCCTCGGCCTCGAGTCGCTCGACAAGCTGAAGGAAGCCGCGCGCGAGCGCCTGACCGCCGAATTCGCCGGCGCGACCCGCCAGAAGGTCAAGCGCGCGCTGCTCGACCGGCTCGACGAGAGCCACAAATTCGAGGCGCCGCCATCGCTTGTCGCCGAAGAGTTCAACCTGATGTGGAACTCGATCAAGGCCGAGATGGACTCGACCGGCAAGACCTTCGCCGACGAGAACACCACCGAGGATGCGGCCAAGGAAGAGTATCAGAAGATCGCCGACCGCCGCGTCCGCCTCGGCCTCGTGCTGTCGGAGATCGGCGAGAAGAACAAGATCACCGTGACCGACGACGAGGTCTCGCGCGCCGTGATCGAGCGCGCGCGCCAGATGCCCGGCCGCGAGAAGGAAGTCTGGGATTACTACCGCAGCAACGCCCAGGCGCTGGCTCAGCTCCGCGCCCCGATCTACGAGGACAAGGTCGTCGACTTCGTCCTGGAGCTCGCCAACGTGACCGAGAAGAAGGTCACCAAGGATGAGCTGTTCAAGGATGAAGACGCCGAGAAAACTGCCGCCTAATTCCGGCACCTCGCGTTAATGATGAACCGCGAAAGCGCGCCTCGTGAGGATCCCCTCGCTAGGCGCGCCGCCGCGAATCGGCTTGAACGTCCGCGACCTGCCCAGTTGGCTAGTGTCGGCCTTGTCGGCCGGAAATTGGCCTATATCTGGTTTAAGCCTTGAGCCAACCAGCCTCGAGCCAGTAGTCTTGGACGAAGCTAGTTCTGGGCAAAGTTCTGCATCACCCCTAACCCCTGGGTTCTTTCATGCGCGATCCCGTTGAAACCTACATGAACCTCGTGCCGATGGTCGTCGAGCAGACCAATCGCGGCGAACGCGCCTACGACATCTTCTCGCGCCTTTTGAAAGAGCGCATCATCTTCGTCACCGGTCCGGTGGAAGACGGCATGTCGACCTTGATCGTCGCACAGCTCCTGTTCCTCGAGGCCGAGAATCCGAAGAAGGAAATCTCGATGTACATCAACTCGCCGGGTGGCGTGGTGACGTCGGGCCTTGCGATCTACGACACGATGCAGTTCATCCGTCCGCCGGTGTCGACGCTGTGCACCGGGCAGGCGGCCTCGATGGGCTCGCTGCTGCTTGCGGCCGGCGAGAAGGACATGCGCTTCACGCTGCCGAACTCCCGCATCATGGTGCACCAGCCCTCCGGCGGCTTCCAGGGCCAGGCTACCGACATCATGCTGCACGCGCAGGAGATCCTGAATCTCAAGAAGCGCCTCAACGAGATCTACGTGAAGCATACCGGCCAGACCTACAAGGCGATCGAGGACGCGCTCGAGCGCGACAAGTTCCTCACCGCCGAGGACGCCAAGGCGTTCGGCCTCGTCGACAAGGTCATCGACAAGCGTCCGGAAGATCCGTCGGCCGCCAAGGCTGCATGACAAGGCTGCATGACAAGGCCGCATGACAAGGCCGCCTGATCTGGACAGGCCTCCCGGGGCGCCGGTGTGATCTCCACATTGGCGCCTCACATAACCGGCAAAAGCAGGACGGGCGGAGTACCCCGCAAGTGCCTATGCGCGGGCGCAAGGTTCCGCTTTCGTGCTCATTGGCCGGCGTGGTAATCCCGCAACGTTCCGTGGATTTCGACGCGTATTCCACGTGCGATCGTGGAAAATCACGGTATTGTCACGGTCTTGAGCCGGGCATCCGATTAGCGAATTCTTGATAGTCGGGTGCCAGCATGGTTGGCTGTAATGCATCGGCTATGATCGCGGAGATTCGAATAAACCGTGATTGGCACGGTCAGTATTGCGTAGGGTCTTTTTTGGTACGGAATTTGCTCTATCTACCCAAGACCCCGGTTTTGTGCCGGATTGGGTCGATCTGGCAAACAAGATCGAACGGCGGACGGAGATGAGGAATGAGTAAGGTCGGCACGAGCGACGCCAAGAACACGCTATACTGCTCGTTCTGCGGCAAGAGCCAGCATGAAGTTCGCAAGCTGATTGCCGGACCGACTGTCTTCATTTGCGACGAGTGTGTCGAACTGTGCATGGACATCATTCGCGAGGAGAACAAATCCTCGCTGGTGAAGTCGCGCGACGGCATTCCGACGCCGAAGGAAATCTGCAAGGTCCTGGACGACTACGTGATCGGTCAGAGCCATGCCAAGAAGGTGCTGTCGGTCGCCGTCCACAATCACTACAAGCGGCTTAACCATCAGACCAAGCACAACGACGTCGAACTGGCGAAGTCGAACATCCTGCTGATCG
>NZ_LGHK01000048.1 GCF_001908235.1 Bradyrhizobium sp. NAS96.2 | reverse complement strand
CGCACAAGGGTGCGGCCGTCCGCGCCGCCATCCAGGCATGCGGCGCAAACCTTATTCTGCTGCCACCCTATTCGCCCGACTTCAATCCGATCGAAAACGCCTTCGCCAAGTTCAAATCGCGCCTGCGCAAGGCCGCCGCCAGAACTATCGAGACCTTGGAAACAGCTATCGCAGACGCCTTCCACACCTTCACACCGCAAGAATGCTCAAACTACTTCCAGGCCGCAGGATATGGTTCAGCGTGATCGGAATCTGCTCTAATTGGCGTCATTTTTCACACCCGGATATCGCCGCCGGCCGCCAAAGATAGTCCGTATCGGGTGTGCGACATCAACTTCGCAAGATGCGATTCTCCAGTCGACGAGGACTACGCGAGACCCGAAAGTCTCCGCCTCCGACGCTTCGAACGAGGCATATGCAACGATGACCTTGTCTTTCGGCATAGCCAAGCGAGCAGCCGCACCGTTCAGGCCTGCGCTGCCCCACCCGCGGTGAGCGCCTCGATCATGTTATCGGCAAAGCGCGCACCGGCTTCGAATTGTAGATTTCGACACGTTCGCGAGTCCAGCCACGTCCGACAGTTCACAATCGATCGAAATCGACCCTTCATAGTGCAAATCGGGTTCGGTCTCGGAACACGCACGCTGGATTTGACTTTCATCAAGGCAATTTGCATTCCTCACCGGAGTTGGCGTTCACGTACGACAAGGAGCTCGAGCCGATTGGTCAGGCGAGTCGGACGCGATGCCGAGCCGCCGCGACAAACTTGCGTCCCGATTTCGTCGAGGGTTCGCGGGTCAACAGCAGGTCGCCGATAAAGATCGACTTTGCGCCCGCAAGCAAACACAGCGCCTGGACTTCATCAGTCATATGTTGACGACCCCGCGCTCTTCGGCATCATGGCCCGGGCCATCGCGACCAAGCGCGATGGAATTCAGACGTTTGGCCATGTCATTGACCGGCACGTCTTCAACCTCATTCCAGAGATTGATCGGTACACTTTCCGGATGCTTCGGCAGATTGGCGAGTAGCACGACCATCGAAAGGCAGTCCTCGATACGTCCGCCCCCGCCGATTATGCCGTCTTTCGGCAAGGTTCGGCGGACGACTATCAGCTCCTGCTGTACGGTTGGTACAATTCGCCGATCTAAGTCGCGCATCGAACGGCATCGAACCATTTCAACATTATGTCGCGCAACAGTCTCCGATGCCGTACCGCTGATTCCCGCAGCCGGGCTCGTGACCCCATCCAATCTAGCATTTGCGGCTCCAGCTTAATACATTCACCGGCGCCATTCGAACGCAACCACAATTTCAGAAAGACGACCGCGTATGGCAACCAGCCCGTGAGTGGCCGACCTCTGTTACCCTCCGACACCACTGAAGTCACCAACCTAGGTGATTTTGCGGATCGCACGCTGGCACAAACCCAACCTCGCCCCCGTGAGCAAGCCAAACGAATCAGCTACCGACGAGGATCCAGTTTCTTTAAGGGCGAGGCAGCGTGGGTGGACCCGCCTCAACGCCGCCAATGAACCAATCAGAACTGTCAACCTCGTTGAAAACGACGTGGACGCTCGGAGCAGTACTTCCGCATATTTTAAGAAATGCATCGGTAACGACTCTTGCAAACTCTCGCTTCTGTTCTGTCGTTCGCCCCGACAGCATATCGACGGTTATGACCGGCATTCGACTTCCCCATAGGTTAGACACCACTGCTTATACTGCTCACACGAGATGGGGCCAATAACCATCTCGCGCTCATCTGGGAGGACTGAAGGCATCGTCCTCTAGCGGGCTCGCGGATCATTAATAATGTGCGGATTCTCCTATCAATGCGACTAAGCGCACCCGGCGACTGCAATCGATGCAGCACCGATCCAGCCCAATCACGATTCTCTCATGACAACCGGCACGTCCCGCAGGGGCTGGCAAATGCTGTTCCCACTGCCCTATTTCGACTGACGCTTCATCAGCGCCGATATGTCAAAATCGACATCCTCGAGATCCTGCTTTGTAACTTTGCCGCAAGCCAAAAGTCGGCGCGCTGCTATATGTTCGCGCGGCCGGTTTACGCTTTCCACACAAATGCAAGTATCGTTCTGGAAGTGAAAGACAGAAATCTCAGATGCTGTGCCTGGTCGCAGGACACGCTCTGTCGCACCGCATGGAAGTCCGACTATTTGAAGTTTCAAGTCGTACTGATCCGACCAGAACCACGGCAGAGAGTCGTACGTTTTGTCTGCGCCTGCAATGACGGACGCTGCCACTCGCGACTGGTCCATCGCGTTCTGCACCGACTCCAATCGAAGACCGCTCGCATTGAACGGACCACGAAATAGCGCGCAATCACCAGCAGCAAATACGTTTGGCCGGTTAGTGCGTGACTGCGAATCGACAACGATGCCATTCATAACCAGCAAGCCGAGCTGCTGGGCCAACTCCAAGTTCGCAACCGATCCAATCCCTACGATGACAAGGTCCGCGTCCAAGAGCGTCCCATCCTCCAGCTGGACTTGCCGGACTACGCCATTTTCGCCGACGAGTGATTGCACCTTACGGGAAGTCAGCAGTCTAACACCACGATCAACATGCGCCGACGCGAAAAACCGGGAAAGTTCTGGTGCGACGACGCGCGCGAGGACCCGATTTTCTGCCTCTATGACCGTTACTTGCGTTGGCTGTTGCACAAGCGATGATGCGACTTCCAAACCTATAAAGCCGGCGCCGATAACGACAATGTTCTCTGCGTTTGGTATCGCGGCTCTAAGTAAATGGGCATCCGCAATAGACCGCAGGTAATACACGTTTCCAAGATTTGTGCCCGGGCAAGTGAGCGTTCTCGCGCGCGCGCCGACCGCGAGAGCGAGCGAATCGAACGCAATATGAGTACCGTTCGACAGCAACGCATTGTTTGTTCCGCTCTCAAGTGAAACTACCTTGGTACCCAGCTCGAGATCGATTTTGTGCGTCGAATAGAAGGCCGCTGTCTTTAGAGGCATGCCTTCGTCCGCCGGGTTCTTGAGATAGGTCTTTGAGAGCGGCGGGCGGTGGTAGGGTAGATTCGATTCCTCGCTGACGATCACGATGTCTTCGCCGTACCCTTTCTCACGCGCATGCGACGCAAGTTCACACGCGGCATAGGACCCGCCGATAATCAGTAACTTTTTACGCATGACTTCCAAGTCGTACAAATGCTACCGAATGCTTGGGCTTGCATCGGATCTCAGAATTTACTTCCGGGATGCGCAATCCCTAACTATTCGAATGCAGACCCCGGAGCGAGCGTGACTGTGAGTCCGTCCAAATCCTTAGTCAATTCGATTTGGCACGAAAGTCTGGAGCTTTCGCGGCGCTCCTCGACGACATCCAGCATTGCATCCTCTAGTTCACTCGGAGGCTTGAGCTTCGCCTGCCATGCGTTGTCAACGTAGACGTGACAGGTTCCACAGGATGCACAACCTCCACATTGCGCCGTTAAGTTCAGTCCGGCATCCCGAATCCCAAGCATGAGCGTTTTCGCGGACACGTCTTCGAGTTCGACCAACTGGCCGTCGTGGTCGTAGATCAGCAGTTTCATTGATAGAACTTCTTAGAAAAGCACATGCAATGGGCCGAAGGAACGATGGGAAAACGCGCGAAAGTGCGGCGCTTCCTTCGCCGGATCGAGGTGCAGATTCGGAAGACGGGCAATAAGCACCTTCACGCACTCTCGCATCAGCAGTCTAGCGAGGTGCATTCCCACGCAGATGCGCGGCCCAACGTTGAAAGCCAGATGGTCGGTAGGCAGTTTACGGTTAAGGTCGATCATATGCGGACAAGCATAATGTTCAGGATCGCGGTTCGAGGCCGCATGCAACAGGCAGATCGTGTCGCCCTTCCTGACCTCAGCACCCGCAAGCGGCACGTCCCGATCGGCCCTTCTGAACCGCCACTGAACTGCTCCAAAGAGCCGCAACGTCTCCTCAACGAACGCATTGAGTGCGCCTTGCTGATCCTTAGAGACCGCCTCATGCATGGCAGGATCCGACAAGAACAGATAAACCGCGTTGGCGATGGCATTTGCGGTCGTGTCCCCCGCACCGATCTCCAAATCCCTCACTATCGTTACAACGTCGTCCACATCAACCTCTCCCCAGTCTTCCGGGGCCCGAGACCAGATCTGGCTGATGAAATCATTCCCGCGCTTCTCCCGTCGCTCAAGGATAAGGGGCAGAAAGACCTTGTTCAGTTCATTGGCGGCGACCCTCGCCTTCCGATTCACCTCTTCTCCGAGATACTTCATGCCGAACCACACCGTGAGGTCTTTATGCCATTCGGAAACTTGGTCCATGAGCGCATCATCCTTCCAGGGAAGCCCGAAAAGTGAGCCCATAACCAGATTAGGCACCCTATCAGCAAGTTGAGTGACGAGCTCGGCACTTCCCTTTTCGGCAAAACCATCGATGATGTAGTTGATAACCGGCAGAACGTGCTCGACACGGTATTGCGACATTAGCGTGGGACTGAGGAGCTTCAGATAGAGTCGGCGCATGCGTGCATGCTCCTCTCCAACCAGCGACGTAGCAGCCGTTCTACCGCCTTTGATCTCGTACACAAATGGAGACGCATCTTCGGCAAGGATCCGATACGTTTTCTCGTCAGACTCGATCACTTTGCAGATGTTGTAACTCAACACCAGCCAACAGTTCATACCAGGGTCCCAAACGACCTGCCCTCTCTTGCGCAGCAAGTCATAGGTTGGAAATGGATCCTTGTCCGCGAGTGAGAGCATCGACCACTCTGAGGAAGACGGCGAAATAGAAGCAGCACTCATATCAAGTCCCTTCTTCGGAAGCCCCCACGACGGAGACGCCTGTGGTTGCCCCTCGAGACGCTAAGGGAATATTTTATACTCCACTCTAGGCGATAAAATCGCTGTATTCGGGGGGCGCTTTTGCAAGATTCGCTCGTGTAGACAGCCTGATAAGCTGAAATCGGGCGGTGCGACCAGGACATATTGCGGGAACGCGCGTCTGGACGGGATGCAATGTCAGCGCGTCCGGCAGGAAGATCGCGCGTCTATCTCGGAAGGCCTTTGCGAGCTTTCTCGACGTACGCTGAGCCACTTTACGCGCCGCACGGAGCTACCGGCAAGTGCAACCCAGCGGCACTTCTGCCAACGCATTAGCGTGCAGATCGGCTTCCTGACTTGCCGCGCCGGAAATCAATCAACATTTCAATTGGAAGAGCAGTTTTGTATTTGACCTGCTTGAGCGCGAAACTGGATCGGATGTTTGCCACACCGGAAGTCTTTGCGAGCTTCTCGACGATAAACTGCTGTAGTGCATCGACGTCTCTCACCACCACGCGCAGCAGATAGTCTGAATCTCCTGACATTAGGTAGCACTCCATCACTTCCGGAAAACTCGCCACTGCCTTCTCAAAGACTTCGAGTTTTCCTTCGGTTTGCTTCTCAAGCGCTACATGAATGAAGACACTGAGTGTCGATCCAAAACGAACTGGATCAAGTAATGTGACGCGGCGTAAAATGATGCCGCTTGTCTCCAATTGCTTAACGCGAGCTAGGCAAGGAGAGGGTGAGAGCCCGACCCGCGCAGCAAGATCTACGTTCGACAAGCTCGCGTCGTGCTGCAGGTGCGAGAGTATCTTGAGGTCGATAGCGTCGAGTTTCGGAAATAGCATGATGTGCTGAGATATTGGAGCCCCGCGGCAGAAATAGCGGCCCTAAACGACGCGAAAGGCAAGATCTGGTTGCAAGCCCTAGCCTAGGCGTATTAACGAGTAAACGAGCGCCGTCTTCGAAAGATCACAGCTGTACGGAAAGCCAAATGCGAGCTAGGTAGTTGCTTCGACTGCTTATCGTGTCGGCAGACGCGAACTCGTATCTGCGTTCGATCGGACGAGGGCCAGGATCGGCGCTCATCCGGGCAACGGGCACCGCCAGGTCGGATTTCTCGGCAAAGCTTGAGAAGCGACGCTACACGCTTAGATCGCACTCCCGATCAATTCCGGAGAGTTTTGTTGCGTATCGCCGTCTAGCGCGTCCATCACCGCCCTTGGCAGCTTGAACAGCCGCTTTCTGACGAAGCGCGCGGCCTATTAGGCAGTCAGCGAATTGACCAAGCTCCACGCATTAGAAGGCGTTCTCCCATTGAGAACGGTCATCTAGCAACAATTTTAATATCCGGGCTCACTGTGCGTTTACCGAGCGACGTCCTGCAATCCCAGTGTGGATTGCTGCTATGGAGGCGACGTCAGCTGCAGGCGATGCCCCAGCGCTCCTGACGATCTCACTTCCGCCCAATCCGCCCCGATTGAATCACCGACGCACCTTGACATGCCATATATACCTGATATATATAGCTTCATTCTAAGGAGAGGAAACGATTCGTTGACAATTGAGGCAACGTTCGTGACGGCCGCCATGGTGCAGTTGGGTTCTTGGGAGCCCGAGCGGCGTATGCACAGCATGCCTCGCGACGAGCATGACAAGCGGCTAGGTGCCGCCATTTTCAATCGCCCCCTCCTGGGGAGGGCGTTGGTGCCGGAGACTGTCGGGCCGCGCATTCGAAGGAAAATAATTTCCAAGCATGCGGAACTCGGAGAGTTCGGGAGCAACGCCACTGAGAGGCCAATGAATGCGTCATCAGATTTCGTCTTGGAATGCCTGAGGTACGCCGATCAACTCTGGTGCTCCTCAATCAAACTAGTGCTGAATCTGTTCTTCCATGTTGTTCGTCGTAGCGTTTCTCCCGGCGCGAATAACCACTGGCTGCCCCTCGTGGGCTGCCATTTTTCCTATCAGAGGCTCTCAGTTTTCGGTCTGCTTTACGGCTAGAGGAAGTTGTACGATGCGGGAACGGAGCAATCTAGCGATGCTTTCGTGGACCGGCACAGTGCGTCAAAATATGCGGTCTTCTGTCAAAAACCAAATTTTGGCGCAAATTTCCCCGCCGGAGTTAGCGGCGCTAGGAGAATTCCTTGAGCCAGTGGTCCTAAGGGAGCGCATGGTTCTTCAGGAGACAAAAAGACCTCTCGACCACATCTATTTCGTCGAATCGGGTCTTGTTTCATTAAGGATAGTCGCTGCTGGAAGCATTCTCGAGACCGCGGTCATAGGGCATCGGGGCGCAGTCGGTGCGTCGCTACTATTCGGCGGCCATCTTTCGACGCATCAATCTGTCGTGCTGTTTCCAGGAAGGGCCCACAAAATCCGCGTCGGAGACTTGCGTCGCATGATGAGGGACTTTCCTGATATCCGAGAACATCTTTGTCAGTATGTTCGAGCTCTAAACTTGCATTCTGCTCAGACCGGCCTTTGCGGGGTTCGGCATGATCGAGAAAAGCGACTAGCGTGCTGGCTCTGTTTGTCGAGTGACGCTGTTGATGCCTTCGTGCTTCCAGTTACGCATGACTATCTTTCGTCTGTTTTGGCGTTACGGCGAGCTGGCGTGACGGAGACACTTATCAGGTTTGAGGAACAGGGACTGATCCGCAAAATGCGCGGCGTTTTGCAGATAGATGACCGCATGCGGCTCGAGCAGAAGGCATGTAGTTGTTACAAGCTCATTTCTGGCGCTTATGCCTCGTCCGATCCTGGGGCTTCACAGCACGAGTCGATGGGTTAGTCGTCCGTGAAGAACCTGGATTTCAGCTCGGGACGAGCTGAAGCCGGGGGAATAGTTGGACGAGGATTTGGCGCAACAGGAGCTGCAGCCAGCGGAGGAGACGCCGGAAGTTGGGCGGCGGCAAGGACGGCATTGGTGGCGTCGCCTTGGCGATGCCAGAGATAGTTGCGTCCCATCCGGTGTTCGGACTTGAGATGGCCGATGACCGGCTCGACCGCGGAGCGCCTCCGCAGCTCGAGATGCGCGTCCGTCAAACAAGGCGGCCTTCAATGGAGGCATACAGTAGTGCTGCTTCTGGTCAAGCACTCGTCGCGCCAGCGCCAGCATGCGCCCAAAGACAATCTCGCCGAGCAAGTCGGCGCGGCCTTCGATCTTGAGGGCAATGTCGCGGATGACACGGCCGAAATAGGTTCTGAGCGTCTTCAAGGACCGGTTGGCGCGCTTGAACTGCTTGGCGTGGGCATAGCGCTGATGCTTGATCTGTGCGAACTTGCCCAGCCGCGAGCGCAGAAGATCGGCTTGTCCCGTCTCGCGTCGGGTCGCATCGCTCCCTCCGATGCGACGACGGAATCACGACGCGCGATTCAACGGAATCCTCAAAATGAAACTGCAAGCTTCTGCGCCGTCAAAGCCCGAAAGCTTCCAATCTCAACGCCCGTCTCGCCCGGAAAACCGATTCTTGATCAACCGCTTGGATGGTTCTTCACGGACGACTGACGTCCGAAAGGCCCGAGACAGCAGCTCTCAGCGATCGCCATGGATTGACTTGCGTGTCAGTTATAAATTGATCGTGTGCCCTCTTCACGTTCACGGCTGAACTCTAGCGGGCATGATATGAGCCCTCGCGCTCAACTCCCTTAGCTGTACAAGACGCCTGCGAGCTGGAGGGAGCGGTCCTAGTCCTAGGCCCGAGGCCGCCGAAGCGAGCCTAGATCCGGATACGATTTTGGCTGACACTTGGTCAATGCATCGACGAAAGGATGCCATTGGCATTCACAGATCCGAACGGCAAGATCGTGCCAGTTGACCCTACCAATTGGATAGCCTCAAGAATAACCGCAGGGCGGCAGCAGCCTCCACCAGGCATTCAAACGACCAAACGGACGAGCGGTTCTCAATCCTGGCAAATCCACCCCACTCACAACGGACGTGATAAACTGCAAATTTGCGTTCCAGCAGAATTGAGGCCAGAACATTCTAAGCGTCACTTAGAGGCCCGCCGCCTCTTAGTGTTTGAGGTAACGTCTTTCGAGGGAATACTTTTTAGGGGAATGCTTACGGAGCACGCGAGCAGATCGAATGGCGCAAGGACAACGCCGAAAAGCGTAATATTTGGATCGGTTGTCGTAAATTTATAGAAGCGACGAAGCATTGGGTAGCCTGTCGGTATCCCAAATACTTCTTCGACCTTGCCTGTCGCGGGAGCTGCGTCGATTATCAGGTCGGAATTCATTAAACCAATGCCGTGGCGCTTTAGCGCCACGGATACCAAACGCTCACCAAACTCTTCGACGATTTCGTCGTCCAGATCCGCCGATAGATACGTGGCGTCATACATAAACGGGGCGCCGTCAGCAAGAATTGTCTTCCGAACGCAAAGCATAGTCCCCCTTGGCGGATCCAAGGTGAGCATGACGGGATCGGTGATTTTTTCGCGCGTAATGGAGATGAGTTGAAGCGTGGTGCCGTCCATAAGCGGCGTAGCGACGTCAAGCTTCCGGAGGATGCGGGTCTGCTTTTTAACATACGTACCTTTACCGGCGACCGAAACCAGAGCTCCTGCGGCTTGCAGATCGCGCAAGGCACGTTTGATCGTGATAGGACTAACACTAAACTCTTGGGTGAGCATAGACGTGGATGGTATGGGAGAGCCCGGCGGGTAGATGCCACTCTTAATGCGCCTGGCCAACTCCTCGCGGATCGATTCATGCAGGGACGATGAAGTTTTCAGTGGCAACTCGTTCACAAGTCTTCTCCATTCTTTCCAGCACCAAAGCTGGGGCCGAAACGCCCCTGATCCGACGCTGATCTCATATTGGGCAAGACCTCGATTCGCATCAATGTTGCATCTTGGTATACCTAATATAGGGCGACCTATAGGTCAAGTGGGGTTGTTCCTGCGTACTCAATCACAGATCGTGTTCTCGAAGCGATGTATCACGATCGGCATCTAAATCGCTTGAGGACTTCAGGCTCTAGAATAGAGTGGTCTTGGACTCCACTTGGTTCGCTGGGCGTGCTGAGACAAAATAGCGAATTCGAGGTAGTGGATTAGCGGATGGCCTATTCCGAATGCGATAGAGCGGCGAAGATTTATCCGATTCGGCGCTACCGTGCGGCAAGTTGTGATAGCGAAGCTCCAGAGCTCGAAAGCATTCAAATTCAACCCAAGATTGCATCTTGAGGACGCGTGCCACAGCGCCGCTAAGCGTTCTCGGCAAAGTTGACGAGCTTTGCCGCGAGGTCTCGCTAAGAAACAACCGGGCACGCTAGCGCGTGCGCTCAAACTTCGATTATGGGGAGCTTTGCCGGCGCAACTGTGCTCAGGAATTCAGGACCGGTGTTTGTGACCCTGAAGACTTCCTCCACCTGGAAGACCCCGCCAGCGGCTTCGAGCTTTGGTTCCACGTGCAAGACTGTGTCTTCTTGAATGATGTCGATTGAACCGTCTAACAGCGAGGGCGGCTCAGTTAGTCCACTTCCCGAGCCGTGACCGACTCGCCCCGAGAGAGGAAAGTCCGCGAAATTTCGGGCAGACCAGAGCTTCGCGTAAAGAGCATATGCCTCGCTGCCCGTCATCCCCGGCCTGATCCCCTCAGCCAGACGAAGCGTGGTACTCCTTACGATGTCGTAAAGCTCCTCCTGTTCAGCCGTAGCCTTGCCGACCTTAGCGACACGATTTAGATCGCTGACCGCATCGGCACGCCGTACCCCCATATCGACCCAAACGAAGTCGTCCTTCTGTAGCTTGATGTCCATGTTCGGCCGAGTATAGGCGAAGTCACCACGTCCAAAGCGGACGGGAAGCCACTCTACGCTGTCTGCCCCGAGGCCAATCATTCGCTGCTCGAGCAGCTGACCGAACTCGTATTCGCTCATCCCTAGTCGAAGGTGGTTCAAGCCATCGAAGAACGAGTCCGTGGCAATGTTGCAAGCTACTCGAATTGATTTGAACTCATGGTCACTCTTGATTAGGCGTTGCCGCCAGATCAAATCGGCAGCATCCACCAGTTTAAATTGATAGGGTGCGGCGCGCAGAAGATCGGTCAACATGAGGGATCCACGGCCGAACATATCAAAGCCATAGTCAAAGCCAACTGCAGAACCGCTTGGAAGTCCACGCAACGAATTCCCAGCTACCTTCAATGCGTCGCCGGTGAATCCGTCATAGAAGACAGGACGCACATCTGTATTCCGAATCTGCCGCGTGTTACGCTGTTCGATCCGCGAGATCAGGATCGAAATCCCGGGCTGATCGCGCCGAATAATCGCCAGCAAGGGGCGCGCGTCTGAAATCCAGTACAGGCTAAGAAATCCTGTGTAGTACTCAAAATTATGGCGAGAAGTAATCACAAACGCCTCAATCGCCGACTGAGCCATGTTTTCCTTGAGCCGGGCGATCCTAGACGTTACTTCAGCCTCACTTGGCCATGACGGAATCGTACTCGACATCTTCGCTTCTCCATAGAATGGTCGATTGCATCGTTAAGAAGTGACGTTGATTAGCTTTTCCACCCTGCAAAACCTTTTCGGCAGACGCGCTTGCAGCTACTGGCAGAGCAATCCCAAGAAGAACCAATCCACGCCAGCCCGCTATATCGAACGCCTGACACTAAGCAGCCTCCTTACCGTTCGCCTCTGCGGAGCAGGAGGAGAACGCGGTGCGCAGGTGGCAGTAGGGATCGCATCAACAGAGATGAATGAGGCGTCGCCGATCTTCCAAGCGATCGAGCCCAACCTCTCGCGTTGATGTCCAGCGTCCCTTCTGGCACGCCGCTCCACGTCTGCCTAGTATGCCTTATATACCTACTATGTTTGGTATCATATTTAACGAGGAGGTCAATATGAAACGCATACCGCAATACAGGTATGCGGAGCGCTCGTTCGAATGAGTTGGGTTTTAGCGAGAGGCCAAGGTTGAGCTTGTGGGTGAAACGGCTATCCACCGAGATCGCCTCTTACTGCGGCATGGGTTACACGAGGCGTTGTCCCGGCCCTTCGACCATGACTAGTCCTCGCCTCCGACCGTAGCCTCCCGCGGGAAATGTTGCTCCTCATTGAGGTCCGCGCGCCCAGTACGTTCACGCTTATCTGGCTTATTTGAAGCACGGCGGGAGACTGCCGAAGGCGCTCTAATTCGCCAGTTATTTTGCAAGCTTGTTTCGCCTCCTCAAGGCCTGCGCGCGCGCCGGCCGGGTGCACCATCGGTGACGTCAACCGCGCCGCTCGTTTGAAATATCAAGAAGGAAGTCATTGGCTGCGCAACAAAAAGGGGCCGTGAGCTTGTCCCAAGCGCGAGTTCGGCATCTGCATGCGATCGTGCCGCCCTGCCAAGATGTCCATCAGAATTCCAGCGCCACCGGCGTCGGCGAGCTGGCGGCTGGAGCAGAAAGCGTTCTTCGTCCCCTAGTGAGCAATCGCGCTTACCGGAGACTACAGCTTCGGTTTGAATTCTGTTGGAGCAGTCATTGCCGTCCTGGTCGACAGGTCGCCTTCGACTATCTAGCCAGCATCAATTGCCAACAACCACCACGTCAGAAGATGACCAGCAAAGCCTCACCCGTGCACCAAGCTCAGGTCTTGTCTCGGCATGGCCGGAAACCATCTTGGCCGAAATATTCAGTCCATTGTCCGCTTTGACCGTCACCCGGGTCATGCCGCCGATAAAGGATGTGCTCGTGACCTCACCGTTCAGGACATTGGTATGCCCTTTCGCGAATCCATCGGCGTGGCCGATCTTCACCCTTTCGGGGCGCACCATGACGAGGACCTCTGTACCTTCAGTCCACCTGTTGTCCGGGCCGGCGATAAGCTGGGCTTCGGCGATGACGATCCGACCATCGCTGTTCATTCGCCCGCTAAAAAGATTCGATTCCCCAATGAACTCTGCCACAAACCGGCTGCGGGGCCGGAAGTACAACTCATCCGGCGTCCCTAGTTGAGCGATTTGGCCTCCGTTCATCAGGCAGATGCGGTCGGACATGTTCAGCGCCTCCTCCTGATCGTGGGTGACGTATATGACGGTCGTTCCCAGCTCCCTGTGGAGACGCTTGATTTCGCCCTGCATCTGCTCCCGAAGATTTTTGTCCAGAGCGCCTAAAGGCTCGTCCATCATAATGATGGCCGGCGAATAGACGATGCAGCGCGCAATTCCGACACGTTGTTGCTGACCGCCGGACAACTGGCGCGGCTTCCGATCCCCGAATCCGCGCAGGCCAACACGATCGAGTGCCGCAGTTACCTTGACCTGGATCGTCTTGGCGGGCTCGCGACGCACACGCAGCGGATAAGCCACGTTTTCGAATACTGTCATGTGCGGCATCAAAGCATAATTTTGAAACACCATACCGATCCCCCTCTCGCGCGGAGGCATGGTCGTGATGTCGCGTCCATCCAAAAGAATGGCCCCAGTAGTTGGCCCGATCGCGCCCGCGATCAAATTGAGTAGTGTGGTCTTGCCTGAGCCTGACGGACCAAGCAGGGTCAGAAACTCTCCTTTCTCGACGCTGAGATCAGTCGCATGCAGCGCCGTCACCGAACCGAACATCTTCGATATGCCCTTCAGGGCTATCGTGTGTGCGATACGGCTGCCAAGAACGGGATCGTCAGACATCGGCCTCACTCCGGCAGCAGAACGGTTTGCGCGACGCGAAGACGTTCGCCGTTCCAGTACACCATCTTGCAGTCCATATGGTTGAAGCTCTTCAATGGGTCCCTCTTTTTTGAACTGGAGCATAGTACGAAGTTGCCTCCCTAGTGTTACTTCCCCCTTGCTCTCACGCATCGACAGGGGTCCACTTCTTCAATCTGATGGCGACAATGCAGACCACTAGGGAGACTGCCGTCAAGAAGGTGGACACGGCCGCGATCACCGGTGACACCTCCCATTCAAGAGCGCTGAACATCCTCACAGGTAGGGTCACTGTATTGCTGCCGGTAAGGAACCAGGAAATGATGACTTCATCGAAAGACAGCAGGAAGGCAAACAGTGCAGCACTCACGAGGGAAGGAACTAGTTGTGGGACGACCACTGTAAGAAACATCCTTATCAGTCCAGCCCCCATCAATTCCGCGCCAAATTCAAGATTACGATCCAGCTTATGGACGCCCGCCATGATCATGAGGATGACATAGGGCAACGTGTACGCCACGTGTCCGAGTACAAGAGATAGAGTTGTTGAGTTGATCCTGAGATAGGAAAAATAGAGATAGAGTCCGAGGCCTGTAACAACGGTAGGAATGACGATCGGGCTCATGATTATGCCGGTAATGAGCGCTTTGCCGACGAATTCGTGACGCGCGATCCAGTAACCGGCGGGAACGCCGGTCAGCATCACCACCATCGTCGCCCCGAGCGCCACCTCGATACTCTGAAAAAGTGGTTCTAGCCAACTAGGAGAACTGAAGAATATTCTGAACAGGTCGAGTGAGTAACTTGTCGGAGGAAAGCTCAGCGCATTCGTCGAGCCGAACGCCATTGGGATCGTCACGAGTATCGGAGCGAGAAGAAACAGATAGACGGCCACAGCTAGCGCGTCACCCAGGATGCGATACCGACGTGCATGCGAGTCGCGAATAGTCTCGGACACGATTGCCTCCTATGCCTTGCGGCGCCGCCAAAGTATCAGGGGAATTATGAAAGCAGCAGCTATCCCAAACAAGACGATGCTGATGGATGACGCCTTGGCCCAGTCCAATACCTGCCGATTGTAGAAATCGACGAGATTGGAAAGCATTTGATCCCGTCGGCCCCCAAGCAGCGCTGGAATGATAAAGGTACCCAGGGACATTACGAAGATGCTCAACAGACCGGCAAAGACACCGGGCAAGCTCATTGGAACGGTAACGGTCCAGAAAATACGGGCTGGCTTGGCTCCCATGATAGAGGCCGCCCGGTAGATCGTGCTGTCGATGGCGAGCAGGCTCGCGAGAACCGGCAGCACGATTAGCGGAATGAGGTAGTTTGTCATTCCGACAAGCGTACCTATCCGATTAAGAACTAGCGGCAGCTGAATCCTGGTGTCGAATATCCAACTGAGAAGACTGTTTATGATGCCATCACGCCCCAGAATGATTGTAAACGCGAAGCACTTCACTAGAATGCTGGTCCAAAATGGAAGGAGCACGAGCACCATTAACGCCGTTCTGCGTTGAGCGGGTTGACGAGCAAGGTGCAATGCGACGATGAATCCCAGCAGCAGGCTCAGCACGGATGCTGAGCCGGCGATAATAAATGTCGTTCGTAGTGTCTCCCTGAATAGGTTACTTTTTACGACTTCGGCGTATGACGTCAGCGACAAGGCCGGGCCATGCACGCTCGTATAGATGATGCGCAATAGGGGCGGCAGCACAATCGCGACCGCGATCAAAACGGCCGGCGACATGAATATGGCCTGCGCACGGATGCTACTAATCCGACTCATGAGTTGCCCGAACGGTGAAGAAGCCAATACGTGTTGAATTGAATGGGACAATCGACAAGACCTGTCCGCAAATCGGACGCAATCAGCTCAAAATCCATTCTTTGAACCGCACCGACACCGCATCAAGGTGATCCGCCCAGTAGGCAGCGTCAATGAAAACGCTCTGCGGGTTTTTCAAATCGGGCTGCCATTTGCGAGTCTCGGCGGGCAACATAGGCACGGCCTTCTTGGAGATAGGCACGAGCCCGAGGGCGGTCATCAAACGGGCCTGAACATCAGGGCGCAGAAAATAGGCAATAAATTTGATCGCGTTTTGTTTGTTTGGCGCGCCCTTGAGAACAGTGAGGGTTTCACTACCGAGCACATTCTGCTCGAAAGAGAAGGCCAGCGGAACTCCGCCGCCAGGCTCGTTCGTCGCTTTGATTCGATTGGATGCAGCCACATAGGTGAAATCGACCTCCCCCGTCTGCGCAAGAGAGACCGCTTGGGTTGTTGTATTTACCCAAGCCGCAACACTAGGCTTAACGCGATCGAGCGCCTTGAAGGCGCGATCGAGATCCAGCGGATAGATGTCTTTTGGCGATACGCCATCGGCGAGAAGCGCCATCTCCAATGTCGCATCAGGATGATTACTAAAGGTACGGCGCCCCGGAAACTTCACGAGATCGAAATACTCAGAAAAGTTCGCCGGATGCTTACCGGGCCCGAATCTTTTTGGATCCCAAGCAATGCCACCGGCAAACAAGAGGTACGGGACTGCATCGCTCGTCGGCTTAACCGCCATATCCTCAAGGTCAAACATCGAAAGATCGAGCTTTTCCCAAAAGCCCTGCTTGGATCCAGAGGCCGTCAACGCGCTCTGGCCTTCGAAGACGTCTAATTCGACGTTTCCCGTAAGGAGCTGAGCCTTTACCCTCGCGAGGTCAGGCGCGGGAATGATATTGACCTTTATACCAGTCTCCTCGGTGAAGGGATTCATCACGGTCTTGATTTGAATTTCCTGAAGCGACCCGCCATAACCCGTAAACGTGAGCGAATTCGAATTGGGCGCTGCGCGCGAAGCCCTGATCACCATTGGCGCCGCAAGCGCGCTTGCCGCCCCACCAAGGAAAGAGCGACGCGAGACTTTCGAGACGGCATTGTTCATGGACGCTTCCCCTCTTGCCATTATGCTGATGTCGGTGACCTTACGATCAGGAATTGCGGGAACGTCATCCCACTAACCACTAACCCGACCGCCGAAGACGGCGGATATTTCACCTGTTCTTGTTTCAGCCTCATCCCTATATATGCCGTATATCAGGTATATCAGCTGCGTCAAGCTTCAAAGGCGGAGGCGCGTGGTCCCCTGCTTCCTGATCGAATGCCAGCGCAGTATTTGGTTGGCTGGCTCGAGCTTCGACTTCCGAGCGGCAAATATGGGACACAGGCAATTGCCCATTGATAAACTATAATGTGCAGAGCGGTGAATCGTGCCAGTGGCACTGCGGAGCAACTATGAGTTCGCTGAAGCCGCGTCAGTTTCTCTTCGAGAGGGGGCCGAGCCTGTTCCGAAGCGCAAGATGCTGATACATTGGACTGCATGCGTAATCGAAGTTCGAGGCCGCCGTCTGCGCATCTCAGATGCAGGAATCAGTCGTCGTGAAGAACTTGGATTTCAGCTCGGGACGAGCTGAAGCCGGGGGAGAAGCTGGACGAGGATTGGGCGCAACAGGAACTGCAGCCAGCGGAGGAGACGCCGGAAGTTGTGACCGCGGCGGCAAGGATGGCATTGGTGGCGTCGCCTTGGCGATGCCAGAGATAGTTGCGTCCCATCCGGTGTTCGGACTTGAGATGGCCGATGACCGGCTCGACCGCGGAGCGCCTTCGCAGCTCGCGTTTGATCTTTGGCGTCACCCGCCGCTTCTGGCCTGAGGTGGACACCTGAGCTTGTATTCGGGTGGCGCATTGTGACCGCGACTGCCTTTGTTGAGAACGAGGCGCTCGATGATGTTACCGATCAGCGCCTCCATTCTGGGATCACGGTCTTGAGCGTATGACCGTCATTAGGTGTCACTGGGCGGTGAATACTCCCCAAATATGGGTATCGAAAACTCCCTAGTTGGCATCTCAGCCCGAAGGGGCCACGGCGCGGAGGCCCCCAAATATCGTAGCGCCGTGGCCCCTTCAGGCTAGCCGCGCCCGATCCTGTCACCCGAATTGATTCGGGGGCGGCGCGGATGATCCAGTGGAGATCTCATTATACCGTCAGGGCTTGTCGATTAGCGCGATTGCCCGGCGCACGGGGCGCGACCCGAAAACGATCCGCAAATGCATCGCGCGTGGTCTCGAGCCACCCGCCTATGGCCCTCGGCAGGCTGGCCGGCCGAGCAAGCTCGCACCCTATCTCGACTATCTGCGTGAGCGCATCGCCCATTCCCGGACTTGAGTGCCGTCCGGTTAACGGGTTGACGCGCGAGCTTCGCGAACGCGGCTACAGCGGCGCCTACACGGCCGTGAAACGCTTCGCGGCTGCGATCCGTCCCGATACCGCACCTAAACCTTTGAGGTGCGGTTTGAGACGCGTGCCGGGAAGCAGGCACAAGTGGACTTTGCTCGCTTCGTGACCATCTTCACCGACGAGCCCGGCGTGACACGGATCATTTGGCTTTTCTCGATGGTGCTCGGCCATTCGCGCTTCAATCGCGAGGCCGGCCATGAGCATCCACACGCAGCCGGCAGCGATCGACGTGTCAAGAAAAGCCTGGCTGGAAGAACTCCTCGCCGCAGAAGAACTGTCGAGTGGGCCGAGGGAGTTCCACCCTCAGCCCCTCACAGGTAGGGTCGAGGACTGGCGCGCCAACAGGTCTCTCGACCTTGCCACGTTTCCAGCCCCCTCCACGTCGCACGCAGCATGCGGATTTCCCGCACTGCGCGCCCCCCATTTGCTTCGCTCCAAGGCTTATGGGACCGATCATGCTGGGATTGCTTTCGTTCCGTCGCGCCGCACCCGATAGCTGTTGAACAGCCTCAGAGTGTCGTACAACCACGGCCTACTCCACCGTTCCCAGCCGAAGCCCTGTCGTTTCCGGGCGTGCGCCAGATGACGCCTGACCTTCTTCTCTACCCAATCTTTGATGTAGCCGAAGCACTCACTGGAGTGCCCAACTGCGAAGTAGTTCACCCACCCCCGGAGCATTGGATTGATCAGGCTTATCACCCTCCCAATCGGTTGCGACCGGTGTCGGCGGAACACCTCCTTGACCGCCCGCAGAAGCGCCGTCCGCTTTTTGAGCTTGGGCGTGTAATGCGGCCGCATTGCTCCGCGTAGACTGCGGAGGTACCGGAAGTCGAAGCCTAGAAAGCTGAAGCACTCGCCTCGTTCCAGATCGACAGTGCGGCTCTTTTCATCATTGATTTCCACCTGCAGCTTGGCGAACTCCTCCCGCAATCGTTTGGTCACGGCTCCAATCAGCCAGTCATGACGTTTGTAGGCATCGATCAAGACCACCAGGTCGTCAGCGAATCGTACATATTCGACGTAGGTGTACTTGCCGTCGCGAGTGACTTCGCGTGCTCGCTCCAGCATCTTGTCCACCTCATTGAGGTAGAGATTACTGAGCAAGGGCCAGATCACACCGCCCTGCGGAACGCCCATCTTGCCTGAGGCTTTTAGCATAATCTTCAGCAGATGCATGATGTCCGCGTCATCAACCCGCCGCGCCACTTTCTCCAACAGCCGTTCATGCCGGACATTGTCAAAGTAGGCCCGCAGGTCAATGTCGAGAACTCGTGTCTTCCGTTGGACTATGGCTTCAGCCACGCGCTTGATAGCGCCATGTGCTGTCCGCTTGGGCCGATAACCGTACGACCCCGGTTGGAAGTCAGCCTCGAACACAGGCTCGAGGATGAGTTTGAGCGCCCCTTGTACCACTCTGTCCCGGATGGCCGGAATCGAAAGGACGCGGACTTTGCCCCCGTCCTTCGGTATCTCCTGCTTACGGGCCGGCAGCGGTTGGTAGGTGCGCCCGATCAGTTCGTCCCGTAGTTGCTCGAGGAGGGCGTCTACGCTTTGCGCTTCAATGGCTTCGAAGGTCACTCCATCTACTCCCGGAGCGCCATCGTTCTGTTTGGCCATCTCATACGCCTCGCGCAGCGTCTCCATCTTGCAAACGTGGACGTACAGTCCCCAAAAACGCCAGGACGGTTCAGCCTTCGCCTTGACGTATAGTCTCCGCCTCAGGTCTTGCAAATCGATGGACGCCTTTATCATCTCGTCCTTGCCTTCCTTATTGTTGGAGACATCACAAATGGCAGGGCCCCTTGGCTCCACGGACATTACTCCGCTTCATCGCTACTACAGACCCAGCCGCCACCTTCTCGTCTTCGGCCGATTTCCCGGTGTATCCGGTTATACGGCCTACCTTGCTCCGGCGATTTCTCCCCGGGACGAGGAAGGCTTCTCCAGTGGCTTGGCATGCCCTTGTCAACGTGCCGTCGCTTCCACCCCGCCGAGGTGAGCAGCCGTGTCGGTCAGTGTTTGGCTACCCATTGCGCGGCGGCGATCAGGGTGAGACTCCAGCGACAATCAGGATGAGACTGCGCCGATGGGGACGGACCGAAGGGAGGGCGTAGCCCGACCGGAGGACCG
>NZ_LGHK01000047.1 GCF_001908235.1 Bradyrhizobium sp. NAS96.2 | reverse complement strand
GCCCGCGCCGAAATCACCGCCGCCCGCGCCAGCAGCGGCCGCCAGCAACAGCCAGGACGACATCGATTCACTCCTGGCCAGCCTCGACGAGGCGACGCCCGCGGCCGAGATCAGGCCGTCGCCGCAGCCGGAAGCCCAGCCCGAAGCCGACGTGTTCGAGCTCACCGACGACATGGCGCTGCCGGAGCCGGCCCCCGCGCCATCGTTCC
The DNA here is from genome assembly GCF_001908235.1 of Bradyrhizobium sp. NAS96.2. GTDB lineage: Bacteria > Pseudomonadota > Alphaproteobacteria > Rhizobiales > Xanthobacteraceae > Bradyrhizobium. The sequence continues at coordinate 70,015 of NZ_LGHK01000047.1, read as the reverse complement.
GCAAGGTCGAGCCGCAGGACGACGTCGAATTCACCGAGGCCCGCACCCGGGCGCCTGCTCAGGAATCCGTTCGCGAGCCAGTCCGAGAACCACCGGCGATCGAAACCGCGCCGATGCAGCAGATCATCTCGGGAACCACGATGCGGGCGGTCGAATCCGCCTTCAACTCGCTGGCCAACACCGTGCTGAGCAACAATGCTCGGACGCTGGAGGATCTGGTCAAGGAGATGCTGCGGCCGATGCTGAAGTCCTGGCTGGACGACAATCTGCCGGGCCTGGTCGAGCGGATCGTCAAGGCCGAGATCGAGCGGGTATCCCGCGGTCGATAGCCCGCCCCGCAGGGGCTTGGCAGCCCTCATTCCGTCCCCAAATGCCCAAAACGCCGTTTTGACGTGCCAGTCCGGTTGACTTGGTGCGCTCCGGCGGCTTTCTAACCTTTCCCTATGGTCCACAGCGCATTGTCATGATCGAGAAAAACTACCAGCCCGCCGATATCGAGCACCGTATGGCCCGGATCTGGGAGGAGAGCGGTGCGTTCAAGGCCGGCCGGCCCGAGCGCAAGGACGCCGCGCCCTTCACCATCGTGATCCCGCCGCCGAACGTGACCGGGTCGCTGCACATGGGCCACGCGCTCAACAACACGCTGCAGGACATCCTGTGCCGCTTCGAGCGGATGCGCGGCCGCGACGTGCTGTGGCAGCCCGGCACCGACCATGCCGGCATCGCGACCCAGATGGTGGTCGAGCGCCAGCTGATGGAACGGCAGGAGCCGGGCCGGCGTGACATGGGCCGCGCCAAGTTCCTCGAGCGGGTCTGGCAGTGGAAGGCCGAGAGCGGCGGCACCATCGTCAACCAGCTCAAGCGGCTCGGCGCGTCCTGCGACTGGTCGCGCGAGCGTTTCACCATGGACGAGGGCCTGTCGCGCGCCGTCGTCAAGGTGTTCGTCGAGCTGCACCGCGATGGCCTGATCTACAAGGACAAGCGCCTGGTCAACTGGGACCCGAAGCTGCTCACCGCGATCTCCGATCTCGAGGTGCAGCAGGTCGAGGTCAAAGGCCATCTCTGGTATCTACGCTACCCGATCGAGGGCCGCAGCTTCAGCCCCGACGATCCGAAATCGTTCATCGTGGTCGCGACCACGCGCCCCGAGACGATGCTGGGCGACACCGCGGTCGCGGTGCACCCGGACGACGCGCGGTATGCTGACCTGGTCGGCCAGCATGTCATCCTGCCGCTGGTTGGCCGCAAGATTCCGATCGTTGCCGACGACTATTCCGATCCGGAGAAGGGCTCGGGCGCGGTCAAGGTGACGCCGGCGCACGACTTCAACGACTTCGAGATCGGCAAGCGCCACGGCCTGCCGCAGATCAGCGTGCTCGACCAGGAAGGCTGCCTCAGCCTGGTTGATAACGAGGACTATCTGCGCGGCCTGCCTGTTGGCGCCGACGAGTTCGCCGCCGAGTTCGACAAGATCGAGCGCTTCGCCGCGCGCAAGAAGATCGTCGCAAGGCTGGAGGAGTTCGGCTTCCTCGAGCGGATCGAGCCCAACACCCACATGGTGCCGCATGGCGACCGCTCCGGCGTCGTGATCGAGCCGTATTTGACCGACCAGTGGTATGTCGACGCCAAGACGCTGGCGCAGCCGGCGATGGCGGCGGTGCGCTCGGGCGAAACCACGTTCGTGCCGAAGAACTGGGAAAAGACCTATTTCGAGTGGATGGAGAATATCCAGCCCTGGTGCATCTCGCGCCAGCTCTGGTGGGGCCATCAGATCCCGGCCTGGTACGGCCCGGACGGCAAGGTGTTCGTCGCCGAGACCGAGGAAGAGGCGGTCGGCAACGCGCTCGGCTATTACGTCGAGCAGGAAGTCATCACGCCGGGGCAGGGCCACGACATGGCGGTCGATCCCGCCAAGCGCGAAGGCTTCATCACCCGTGACGAAGACGTGCTCGACACCTGGTTTTCGTCGGCGCTGTGGCCGTTCTCGACGCTGGGCTGGCCGGACGACACGCCGGAGGTCGCGCGCTACTACCCGACCAACACGCTGGTCACCGGCTTCGACATCATCTTCTTCTGGGTCGCCCGCATGATGATGATGGGCCTGCATTTCATGAAGCAGGCGCCGTTCTCGACCGTCTACATCCACCGTCTCGTCCGCGACGAGAAGGGTGCCAAGATGTCGAAGTCGAAAGGCAACGTCATCGATCCGCTCGGCGTGATCGACGAATACGGCGCCGACGCGCTACGCTTCGCGCTGACCCGCGAGGCGGCGCAGGGCCATGACATCCGCCTGTCGCCGCACCTGGTCGAGACCAACCGCAACTTTGCGACCAAGTTCTGGAACGCGTGCCGCTTCGCCGAGATGAACGAGTGCGTGAAGCCGGACGGTTTCGATCCGAAGGGCGCGAAAGAGACGCTGAACCGCTGGATCGCGCACGAGACCTCGCGCGTCACCCGCGAGGTGACCGAGACGATCGAGGATCATCGCTTCAACGATGCAGCCGGTGCGATCTACCGCTTCGTCTGGAACGTGTTCTGCGACTGGTATCTCGAGCTCGCCAAGCCCGTGCTGATGGGCGAGGAGGGCGCGGCCAAGGCCGAGACCCGCGCCATGATCGCCTGGGCGCGTGACGAGATTCTCAAGCTGCTGCACCCGTTCATGCCCTTCATCACCGAGGAGCTGTGGGCCGTGACCGCGAAGCGCGACGGCCTGCTGGTGCTGGCGTCGTGGCCGCGCAAGTCGGGCGTCACCGGCGAGCAGCTGGCGGCGATCGCGACTGCCGGTCCGGTGGTCGATCCGATCATTCCGCCGGTCATTGCCGCGCTCGACGCCGACGAGTTCAGCGATCCCGCCGCTGAGGCCGAGATCGGCTGGGTAGTCGATCTCGTCACCGCGATGCGGTCCGTGAAGGCGGAGATGAACATCCCGCCGTCGACGCTGACGCCGCTGGTGATCGTGACGACTTCGGATGAGACGCGCGATCGCGCGCAGCGCTGGAACGACACCATCAAGCGCCTCGCGCGCTTGTCGGAGATCTCGTTCGCGGATGCCGCGCCGGAAGGCGCGATGCAGCTTCTCGTGCGCGGTGAAGTCGTCGCATTGCCCCTGAAGGGCGTAATCGATCTCGCCGCCGAGCGCGCGCGGCTGGAGAAGGAGCTCGGCAAGGCCGACGCCGATATCAAGCGCGTCGACGCCAAGCTCTCCAACGAGAAGTTCGTCGCCAACGCGCCGGAAGAGCTCGTCGAGGAAGAGAAGGAAAAGCGCGGAGCGGCACAGGAACGCCGGGCCAAGATCCTCGAGGCGATCGAGCGGCTGAAGAAGGCGTCGTAGCCAGGGCCCCGTTCCGATTGAATCGGAACGGGACTCTGGATTCTTGTTCTGACGCGTATTCCTCAGCGAACCGGTGTCCACTTCGCTGGAAAACGCTTTGGCAGCGCCTTACGCTCAAAACCGCTTGCTGAGGAATTTCGATCCCTTCAGGCCGTAGCGCCAGGGGAGCTCGACGGCCTTGGTGATGCCGATCCGGATCCCGGTGACGATATCGGGCGTCTCGAGCCGCGCGTGGAGCGCGATCGGGGGACGGTCGAGCGGCAATTCGCTGTGGGCGATGGTGATGCCCATCGCCTCGCACAGCTTGCCCGGTCCCGAGCACAGCGCGCGCTCGTCTTCCAGCCCGCGCCGCCTCCGCATCGCGGCGAGCCCATGGGTCGGCTCGATCGCACGGATCAGGACGGCGCTGGCCGAGCCCGCTTCCTCGCACACGAAGTTGACGCACCAGTGGATGCCGTAGGAGCGGTAGACATAGGAGAACCCCGGCGGGCCGAACATCACCTGGTTGCGCGGGGTCGGGCCATTGAACGAGTGGGCCGCCGGCTCGGTGTGATGGTAGGCCTCGACCTCGGTGATGATGCCGCCGACGCCGCCGACCAGGAAGGTCGCACCGATCAGGCCGGGTGCGACCTCATGGACGCTGCGATCGAAAAAGGAGCGTTTCAGCGCCTTGCCGAGGCGCGGCGCGGTCGTACGGGTCGATCGGGGATTTTGAGCCATTTTGAGGTGGGAATCGGCATGGAACGGACCGCAACACTGCCAATATCTGGGCTGGTCTGCTAGGGTCGCAGCGCGGGTTGCGAGCCGCGCCAACACCGATTAGCTATGGTTTCTCGCGACTTGCAGGCACCTATGGTCACCATCGTCGACACCATCTCCACCACTCAGCTCCGCCCGCGTCACCCCGAAAAGGTGAACCGGCCGGATGCCGTATCGCCGCCGAAGCCGGACTGGATCCGGGTTCGCGCGCCGAACACGCGCGGCTATGCGGATACGCGCCGGATCGTGAAGGAGAATGGCCTCGTCACGGTGTGCGAGGAGGCCGGTTGCCCCAACATCGGTGAGTGCTGGGACAAGAAGCACGCCACCTTCATGATCATGGGCGACACCTGCACGCGCGCCTGTGCGTTCTGCAACGTCAAGACCGGTATGCCCGGCGCGCTCGAGGCGAGCGAGCCGGAATACGTCGCGGAGGCCACCGCCAAGCTCGGGCTCACCCACGTCGTGGTGACCTCGGTCGATCGCGACGATCTCGCCGACGGCGGCGCCGAGCATTTTGCGCAAGTGATCCGCGCCATCCGCGCGCGCTGCCCGACCACCACGATCGAGATCCTGACGCCGGACTTCCTGCGCAAGGAGGGCGCGCTCGAGCGTGTGGTCGCGGCCAAGCCCGACGTCTTCAACCACAACCTGGAAACCGTGCCGTCGCGCTATCTGACGGTCCGTCCGGGGGCGCGCTATTTCCATTCGATCCGGCTGCTGCAGCGGGTCAAGGAGATGGACCCGACCATCTTCACGAAATCGGGCATCATGGTCGGCCTCGGCGAGGAGCGGCACGAGGTCTTGCAGGTGATGGACGATCTGCGCTCGGCCGAGGTCGACTTCCTGACCATCGGCCAGTATCTGCAGCCGACGCGCAAGCATCACGCCGTGATGCGCTACGTCACCCCTGACGAATTCGCCGGCTACGAGCGTGTTGCCTATACCAAGGGTTTTCTGATGGTGTCGGCGAGTCCGCTGACGCGCTCGTCGCATCACGCCGGCGAGGATTTTGCGAAACTGCAGGCGGCACGCACGGCACGCGGCCGCTAGATTTTGATGAACAGCGGGAAGCCGGCGCCATCATGCGCCGTTGCCGGATCGAGCCCTTATCGAGCCTCGACCGAACCTTGGACGGGACCAATGCAGCGCGTTCTGGTGATGGGATCGTCGGGATCCGGCAAGTCGACCTTTGCGCGGCGGCTGTCCGCCCTGACAGGCATCCCGACCGTGTCGATCGACGCGCTGTTCTGGAAGCCAGGCTGGGTCGAGTCCGACACGGACGAGTTCAACCGCCGCATGACCGCAGCCGCGCGAGAGCCGCGCTGGATCATGGATGGGAACTACACCAAGAGTGGTGCAGGTCAGTTGCGCAGAGAACTCTCCGATACGATCATCTGGTTCGACCTGCCGCGATCGACCTGCATGCTCGGAATCCTCGGTCGCATTGCCGCGAGCTATGGCCAGGTGCGGCCGGAGATGGCGGAAGGCTGCCCGGAGAAGATCGATCTGGAATTCTTCCGCTACGTCTGGACCTATCGCCGGCAGCAGCGGCCGAAGCTGATCGAATATTTTTCAGGCTTGCGTGCCGATCAATCGCTGGTCTGCTTTACCAACCGGGGGCAGGCCGACGACTATCTGAACAACCTCGCACTCCAGCCAAACCGTGCGAGTATCCACTGATGCCACGATTCTCCAGCAAGCGACGGGTCCGCCACACTGCGCCCCAAATGTTCGACCTGGTCGCCGACGTCGAGCGCTATCCGGAATTCGTGCCGCTGTGCCAGGCGCTCAAGATCCGCCAGCGCACGCCCAAGGACGACGGCACCGAGGTCGTGGTGGCCGACATGACGGTTTCCTTCAAGCTGGTGCGGGAGACCTTCACCAGCAAGGTGACGCTCGACCGGCCCAACCTGAAGATCCTGGTCGAATATCTCCGCGGCCCGTTCAGCAATCTGGAGAACCGCTGGAGCTTCGAGCCGAAGTCGGAGACCGAATGCGATGTCGGCTTCTTCCTGAATTACGAATTCAAGAGCCGAATGCTGGCGATTCTGATGGGCTCGATGTTCGACGCCGCCTTTGGGCGGTTTGCCCACGCGTTCGAGAAGCGCGCGGACCAAGTCTACGGCAAGCCGGCCATTTCGTAACTCCATCCGTCATTGCGAGCCACCCGGTCGGCGCGGAGCGCCGCCGGATGACAGGCTCCGCGAAGCAATCCATCTCACCACGCCGGCGGTGGCATGGATTGCTTCGTCGCTTCAGCGCAAAATTGCTTTGCAATTTTGTCGCGAGCTCCTCGCAATGACGTGGCAATGACGTGGAGGGAGAAAGGGCATCGCAGCGATCTGAGCGCGATGCCCAGATGCTAAATCACGGGCAGGAACGCCGCACGCCGCCGGACGCGATGTAGGTGCCGGAAGCCGGGTCGTAGGAGCGGAAACGCTGCGAGCAATAGGCGTCGTTGTTGGCCTTCGCCTGGCTCGCCGCAATCGCGCCGCCGATGATCGCGCCGGCCGCAAGCCCGCCGATGACCGCAGCGCCGTTTCCGCCACCGTGGTGATGGTGGTAATATCCGCCACGGTAGCCGTACCCACCGCGATAGCCGTAACGCGGGCCGCCGTGCCAGTGGCGATACTGCACGTGCTCGACGGAGGTAGGCTGGTCCTGCAAACGGGCGGCGGGCGCGAGCGGCGCGGCGAACGAGGGGACAACAGTCGACAGCGTCATGGCGCCAGCGGTGATTGCGGCCACGACCAAAGTTCCCAACTTCATCATTTTCTCCTTGTTGTGGGATTTTGCTGTTCGAAGAACAGTTGAAACAGCAGAGTTGGATCAAGAGAAAACGGCGAGGCGACGTCAACGCTCCACCTAAGGTGGGCGGCACTGGGTCGCAGTTGACTCGAAGTTATCGCGGGGTCGTCGCTCGTGCGAACAGACTTGGACAGGCCTAACCGCGCGGCGGCCGCCGACGTTTCGCGGCGTGGCTCCGCGGCGAACGGGCTACCCTCGTCCGCAACCGGCTGGCAGTCTCGCGGCGCGGCTTGGCGGCCTGCGGCGGGCGCGCGAGCTCCATCAACATGCGCAGCGCCTCGACCACGGAGCGTTGCCGCACTGTGCTGCGGCCGATCGCGCCGAAACGCTGCTCACGGTGAAGGATGCGGCCATCGCGCGCGGCGACGGCGAAATGCACGAGGCCGACCGGCTTGCCCGGCGTCGCGCCGCCAGGGCCCGCGATGCCGGTGATCGAGACTGCAAGGTCGACGCCGGCCTTTTCCAGCGCGCCGATCGCCATCGCGGTCGCGGTCTCCTTGCTGACCGCGCCGAACGTCTCAAGCGTCGCCGCCTTGACGCCGAGCATCACCCGTTTGGCCTCGTTCGAATAGGTGACGAAGCCGCGATCGATGACGTCGGAAGAGCCGGGGATGTCGGTGAGCGCACCCGCGACCAGGCCGCCGGTGCAGGATTCGGCGGTCGCGATGGTCAGCTTGCGCATCCGGCACAGGTCGAGCAGCGAGCGGGAGAGGGCACGAGCGTCGCTGCCGCCCATGTCAGGCACTCCAGCTCTTGTCGTCCCAGGGAAGACGGATCGTCGCGCTCGCGGTTGCTGCGATGCCTTCCTCGCGGCCGGTGAAGCCGAGCCGCTCGCTGGTGGTCGCCTTGACCGCGACGCGCGAGATGTGGACGCCGGAGATATCTGCGATCTTCGCCCGCATGGTATCGCGCAGCGGACCGATCTTCGGCCGCTCGCAGATCATCGTCACCTCGAGATTGGCGATCCGTCCGCCGCGCGCGGTGACGCGCTCGACGGCATATTTCAGGAACTGGTCGGAGGAGGCGCCCTTCCACTTGGCATCGCTCGGCGGGAAGTGCGAGCCGATGTCGCCGTCGGCGAGCGCGCCGAGAATGGCGTCGACCAGCGCATGCAGCCCGACATCGCCGTCGGAATGGGCCAAGAATCCTTTGGTGTGCGGCACGCGCACGCCGCAGATCATGACATGGTCGCCGTCACCAAAGGCATGCACGTCATAGCCGGTGCCGGTCCTGATATCGCCGAGCTGGCTTGCGAGCCGCGCTTCCTCGCGCACGAAGTCTTCCGGTGTGGTGAGTTTCATGTTGGCAGCATCGCCTTCAAACGTCGCAACGGTCAATCCCGCCCATTCAGCAAGCGCGGCATCATCGGTGAAATCGCTGCGGCCCTCGCGCGCAGCGCGACGATGCGCCTCCAATATTACGTCGAAACGAAACGCCTGTGGCGTCTGCGCGATCCGCAGGCGCGCGCGCTCCGGCGTCGCCTCGACGTCGCCGGTATCGCCGGTGAGCTTGATCGTGTCGGTGACGGGAATCACCGGGATCGCTGCACCGGTCCGGCCAGCCGCGGCGATTGCGCGCGAGATCACGGCTGCGGTGACGAAGGGGCGCGCGGCATCGTGGATCAGGACGATGTCCGGCTTCTCGCCGGCGAGCGCCTCGAGCCCGGCATGGACCGAGGCCTGCCGGGTTGCGCCGCCGGGCGTTGGCGGTTGATGGCGCAGGCCTGCAACCGCTTCATCGAACAGCGCGGCGTCGTCAGGGTTGACCACCGGCTGCACCGCAAACACGTCGGGGTGTCCGGAGAACGCCTCCATGGCGCGGTAGATCACCGTCTGCCCGCCGATCGTCCGGTATTGCTTCGGACCGCCTGCGCCGGCGCGCAGTCCACGGCCGGCTGCGACAAGGATGGCTGCGGTACGCTCAGGCTTCGGCATTTTGAACCAGTGACAGACGAATCGGGGATGAGGGGGATGGCGGGGATCGCCCGCCGCGCACAGCCCTTAGCATGACCGCTGCGCAAAAACAGAGCGTTTGCCGCTGACTGTGGGAAAAGCAGATTTTGTTGCAGTGCACTTGCGTCGGTGATAGAAATGTCTAAACCGTAGGCATGAGCCTTGACTGCACAAGAATTGTGCGCAGAATAGAGATGTCAGCTGCAATGGCGTGGCTGCAAAACGACGAGACGGCTGTGACCGGCGTGCAAAGTACTCCTCGTAACCCATTGAAGATAGGCGATATTGCTGTCGCCAACCGGGTTCTCCTCGCGCCCATGTCCGGCATCACCGACGCGCCCTTCCGGCGACTCGCTGCCACTTTGGGCGCCGGCTTGGTGGTCTCCGAGATGACGGCCAGCGATGATCTGGTGAATGGCAAGCCGATGTCGAAGCTGCGTTGTGAGGCAGCCGGGATCGGGCCGCATGTAGTCCAGCTTGCCGGCTGCGAGACCCGCTGGATGGCGGAGGGCGCGCGGATTGCCGAGGGCGCCGGCGCCGACATCATCGATATCAACATGGGCTGCCCGGCACGGCACGTCACCGGCGGCCAATCCGGCTCGGCCCTGATGCGCGACCTCGACCACGCGGTGACGCTGATCGAGGCGACGCTATCGGCGGTCAAAGTGCCGGTGACGCTGAAGATGCGGCTCGGCTGGGACGATCGCTCGCTCAATTCGCCCGAACTGGCGCGCCGCGCCGAGGCGGCGGGCGTGCAGATGGTCACGGTGCATGGCCGCACCCGCTGCCAGTTCTACAAGGGCGAGGCGAACTGGAACGCGGTGCGCGCGGTCAAGGACGCCGTCACGATCCCGGTCGTGGTCAACGGCGACATCACCTCGTTCGACAAGGCGGTCGATGCACTGGAGATGTCAGGCGCCGACGCCGTCATGATCGGCCGCGGCGCGCAGGGCCAGCCCTGGCTCCCCGGCCAGATCGGCCGCCGCCTCGAGACTGGAATCGCGGAGACGGCGCCGTCGCTCGCCGAGCAGCTCAAGCATGTCCGCGCGCTCTATGACGAAGTCTGCAGCCACTATGGGCTGCGGATCGGGCTCAAGCATGCGCGCAAGCATCTCGGCTGGGCGCTGGAGACCGCTGCGGCCTATAGTTGCGCGCCTGCGGCAACCTTGAAGTCTTGGCGGCAGGCGATCCTCACCTCGGAGGAGCCGTCCAGCGTGCATCGCGCGCTCGAGGACGCCTACGATGATTTTGCCTGGAGTGCTGCCGCATGACGTCAGCCATGGAATTCCGCCGGCCCGTGCCGACCGACGGTGAGGCCATCCTCAATGCGCTGCCCAACCCGGTGCTGCTGGTCGCACCCGACGGGCGGATCGTCGATGCCAACATCGCCGCCGAATCCTTCTTCGAGATCTCGACCCAGTTCCTGCGCCGGCAGTCGCTGAAGGAATTGGTGCCGTTTGGCAGCCCGCTGCTGGCGCTGATCGAGCAGGTGCGCGCAAGCGGCTCGCCGGTCAACGAGTACAAGGTCGATCTCGGCACGCCGCGGATCGGCGGCGATCGCCAGGTCGACCTGCACGTCGCGCCGCTGACCGAGCGGCCCGGCCACATCGTGGTGATGCTGCAGGAGCGCACCATCGCCGACAAGATGGACCGCCAGCTCACCCATCGCAGCGCGGCGCGCTCGGTGATCGCGCTGGCCGCGATGCTCGCCCATGAGATCAAGAACCCGTTGTCGGGCATCCGCGGCGCCGCGCAGCTCCTCGAGCAGCAGGCGTCCTCCGAAGACCGCCTGCTGACGCGGCTGATCTGCGACGAGGCGGACCGCATCGTGACGCTGGTCGACCGCATGGAGGTGTTCGGCGACGACCGTCCGGTGGCGCGCGGTCCGGTCAACATCCATTCCGTGCTCGACCACGTGAAGCGGCTGGCGCAGTCCGGCTTTGCCCGCAACGTCCGCTTCATCGAGGACTACGATCCGTCGCTGCCGCCGGTGCTTGCCAACCAGGACCAGCTGATCCAGGTCTTCCTCAACCTCGTGAAGAACGCGGCCGAAGCGGTCGCCGATCTCGGCACCGATGCGGAGATCCACCTCACCACGGCGTTCCGGCCGGGCGTGCGGCTGTCGGTGCCCGGCAAGAAATCCCGGGTCTCGCTGCCGCTGGAATTCTGCGTCAAGGACAATGGCTCAGGCGTGCCGGAAGACCTGCTGCCGAACCTGTTCGATCCCTTCGTCACCACCAAGCAGACCGGCAGCGGGCTCGGCCTCGCGCTGGTCGCCAAGATTGTCGGCGATCACGGCGGCATCATCGAATGCGAGTCGCAGCCGCGCAAGACCACGTTCCGGGTGCTGATGCCGATGTACAGCGCCGCCAAGCAACTCGACCATAGCAACCGCGATGACGTTCCGGGTACGTCCTCGCCTGCCTCTCAGGATGCACGATGAGGAACACCAATGCCTGCAGGTAGCATACTTGTCGCTGACGACGACACCGCCATCCGGACCGTCCTGAACCAGGCGCTCTCCCGCGCCGGCTACGAGGTGCGCCTGACCGGCAACGCCGCCACGCTATGGCGCTGGGTCAGCCAGGGCGAGGGCGATCTCGTCATCACCGACGTGGTGATGCCGGACGAAAACGCGTTCGATCTGCTGCCGCGCATCAAGAAGATGCGGCCGAACCTGCCGGTCATCGTGATGAGCGCGCAGAACACCTTCATGACCGCGATCCGCGCCTCCGAGCGCGGCGCCTACGAATATCTGCCGAAGCCGTTCGACCTGAAGGAGCTGATCACCATCGTCGGCCGCGCGCTGGCCGAGCCGAAGGAGCGGGTCTCCAGTCCGGCCGATGACGGCGAGTTCGACTCGATCCCGCTGGTCGGCCGCTCGCCGGCGATGCAGGAAATCTACCGTGTGCTGGCCCGGCTGATGCAGACCGACCTCACCGTGATGATCTCGGGCGAGTCAGGCACCGGCAAGGAGTTGGTCGCCCGCGCGCTGCACGACTACGGCCGGCGCCGCAACGGCCCGTTCGTCGCGGTCAACATGGCGGCGATCCCGCGCGACCTGATCGAATCCGAATTGTTCGGTCACGAGCGCGGCGCGTTCACCGGCGCCAACACCCGCGCCTCCGGCCGCTTCGAGCAGGCCGAGGGCGGCACGCTGTTCCTCGACGAAATCGGCGACATGCCGATGGAGGCGCAGACCCGTCTGCTCCGCGTGCTGCAGCAGGGCGAATACACCACCGTCGGCGGCCGCACCCCGATCAAGACCGACGTGCGCATCGTCGCGGCCTCCAACAAGGACCTGCGCATCCTGATCCAGCAGGGCCTGTTCCGCGAGGATCTGTTCTTCCGCCTCAACGTGGTGCCGCTGCGGTTGCCGCCGCTGCGCGAGCGCATCGAGGATCTGCCCGATCTGATCCGGCACTTCTTCTCGCTCGCCGAGAAGGACGGCCTGCCGCCGAAGAAGCTCGACGCCCAGGCGCTGGAGCGGCTCAAGCAGCACCGCTGGCCGGGCAACGTCCGCGAGCTGGAAAACCTCGCCCGGAGGCTCGCCGCGCTCTATCCGCAGGACGTCATCACGTCCTCGGTGATCGATGGCGAACTGGCGCCGCCCGCGGTCACGTCGGGCAGCACCGCGACCGTCGGCGTCGACAATCTCGGCGGCGCGGTCGAAGCCTATTTGTCCTCGCACTTCTCCGGCTTCCCGAACGGCGTGCCGCCGCCGGGCCTCTACCACCGGATCCTCAAGGAGATCGAGATCCCGCTGTTGACCGCCGCGCTGGCGGCGACCCGCGGCAACCAGATCCGGGCCGCCGACCTGCTCGGATTGAACCGAAATACGCTGCGCAAGAAGATCCGCGACCTCGATATCCAGGTCTACCGGAGCGGCGGATAGGGCGTTTCGCGCAAAGCGGGCGCCGGGTCGTGTGAAGAAAGCGCGCCGGAACAAAGGGGCTCGAGCTTCGGTTCTGACTTGATCAGACGCGAAGCTCCAGCGAATCCGGACGGCGCGGTCACCGTTATTGAGTAGTCACAAATGGTTTTGAGGACACGGCGCCGCATTGTGGTTTGCGCCGCGGAAATGTCGCAATTCGGCAACATTGTGATATGATTGCATCAGTTCGCAATTCCCGCGGGCGATCGCACTCAGCTCAATTGCCGGTATGACCAGCGCAGAGACAACCGCCTCAACGTTACACGCGCCACCGGCCGAGCCCCATGCAGAGGCGCGGGGCTTTCCGCTGCGGCGCTGGCTGGCGCCGTTCGCCGTGGCCATCGCGCTGCTGTCCGCCTTCCTGACCTTCGTGGTTCTAACCGGCCTGACCCCGATCGAGCCGACCTCCGAGGTGGTCCGCTCCTTCCTGATGATCAACGCCGGCACGATCCTGCTCCTGGTCGGGATCATCGTCCGGGAAGTCTGGCAGATGGTGCAGGCGAGGCGGCGGGGCCGGGCGGCGGCACGGCTGCACGTCCAGATCGTCGGCCTGTTCTCGGTGATCGCGGTGCTGCCCGCCGTGCTGGTGTCGATCGTCGCCAATGTCACCATCGAGCGCGGCCTCGACCGGCTGTTCTCGGGCCCCACCAAGCAGGTGATCCAGAACTCGCTGACGATCGCCAGCGCCTACATGCAGGAGCACGCCCAGCTCATCAACGGCGACACGCTGGCGATGGCCAATGACCTCGCCCATGCGCGACCGCTCTACGACCAGGACCGCATGACGTTCCTGCAGCTGATGACGGCCGGCGCCGAGTCGCGCAATTTGCCGGTCGCGGTGCTGATGGACAAGGACGGCAAGATCGTCGCCAGCGCCGAAACCGGGGTTCGCCTGAATTACGAGGCGCCGCCGCCGGACATCCTGAAGGACATCAACGAGACCGAGCCGAAGATCTCGGTCTTCCCGGAAAACTACGTCGCCTCCGTGGTCCGGCTGCGGGCCTATGACGACATGTTCCTGTACGTCGCGCGGCTGCTCGATCCGGCTGTGGTCGCCCAGCTCAAGCAGACCCAGACCAGCGCCGCCGAATACGCTCAGCTCGAGACCCGAAGGCTCGGCATCCAGGTCGCGTTCGCGCTGATGTTCGCGGTGATCGCGCTGACCATCCTGATGGCCTCGGTGCTGATCGGGCTGAACTTCGCCAACGGGCTGGTGTCGCCGATCCGCCAGCTGATGGGCGCGGCGAGCGAGGTCTCGACCGGCAACCTCAACGTCCAGGTGCCGGTCCATAAATCGGCCAGCGACCTCGCGCTGCTCGGCGAAATCTTCAACAAGATGACGCAGGAGCTGCGGACCCAGCGCAACGAGCTGGTCGATGCCAGCGAGACAATCGACAGCCGCCGCCGCTTCATCGAAGCTGTGCTGTCGTCGGCCTCTGCCGGCATCATCGGCGTCGATGCCTCCGGCAGCGTCGGCATCCTCAATCGCTCGGCGGAGAAGCTGATCGGGCACGCCGAGTCGGAGACATTAGGCCATCCGCTCTCGGACGTGCTGCCCGAGCTCGACGAGATGATGAAGACCGCGCGCGAGGGCACGCAGCGCCTGGTGCAGGGGCAGGTCACGATCCTGCGCGACGGCCATGAGCGCAATCTGTCGGTTCGCGTCTCGGCCGAGCAGACCAGCCAGTCCCGCGACAGCTACATCATCACGCTCGACGACATCACCGAATTGGTCTCCGCGCAGCGCACCTCGGCCTGGGGCGACGTCGCCCGCCGCATCGCGCACGAGATCAAGAACCCGCTGACCCCGATCCAGCTTTCGGCCGAGCGCATCCGCCGCAAGTTCGGCAAGACCATTACCGAAGAGAAGGACAAGTCGATCTTCGAGCAGTGCACCGACACCATCGTGCGCCAGGTCGACGACATCAGGCGCATGGTCGACGAATTCTCGCGCTTTGCGCGGATGCCGAAGCCCGTGATGGAAGGCGAGGACGTTGCCGACGTGGTGCGCCAGGCGGTGTTCCTGATGAAGGTCGCGCATCCCGATCTCGCCATCGAGGCCGACATCAAGCAGTCGCCGCTGCCCGCGCAGTTCGACCGCCGGCTGATCTCGCAGGCGCTGACCAACATCATCAAGAACGCGACCGAGGCGATCGAGCAGGTGCCGCCCGAGGAACTCGGCAAGGGCCGCATCGACGTCGTGGCGCAGCGCGAGAACGACGACATCCTGATCGATGTCGTCGACAACGGCATCGGCCTGCCCAAGGTCGCGCGCGCGCGGCTGCTCGAGCCCTATGTCACGACGCGGGCGAAGGGCACCGGACTTGGACTTGCGATCGTCGGCCGCGTTCTGGAGGACCATGGCGGCCGCATCGAGCTCAAGGACGCGTCCGATTTCCGCGAGGGTCAGCGCGGTGCCTGGATGCGGCTGCGCTTTTCCGTCACCGGCCAGGCGGCCAAGCCGGAGAACAAGCCCGAGAGCAAGGACCAAAAGCCGGACGTGAAGCCGGAAGCAAACGACCCCGACAGTGAAAAAAATCCGCCGGAAGAGCCGACCAACGGCCCGGCACAGGCGACCAACAATGAACCAAAAATCCAAGAAGCAAATAGCCAAGAGCCAAATGCGCAAGAGCCAAGAAGCCAAGAGCCAAAAATCAAAGCCGCGACGGGCGACTGACAAGGCAGGTGTAACCCATGGCAAGTGACATTCTGATTGTCGACGACGAAGCTGACATTCGTGACCTCGTCGCGGGTATCCTGGACGATGAGGCTTCTCCACGCGCACCGCGCGCGACAGCGATTCGGCGCTGGCCGAAATCGCGAACCGCCGCCCGAACCTGATCTTCCTCGACATCTGGCTGCAGGGCTCCAAGCTCGACGGCCTGCAACTGCTCGAGCAGATCAAGAAGGACAATGCCGATCTGCCGGTCGTGATGATCTCCGGCCACGGCAACATCGAGACCGCGGTCGCCGCGATCAAGCGCGGCGCCTACGACTTCATCGAGAAGCCGTTCAAGTCGGACCGGCTGATCCTGGTCGCGACCCGCGCGCTCGAGACCTCGCGGCTGAAGCGTGAGGTGAAGGAGCTCAAGCAACTGGCGCCCGCCGCGAGCGTGCTGACCGGCCGCTCGGCCTGCATGAACCAGCTGCGCCAGACCATCGACCGCGCCGCCAAGGCCAACAGCCGTATCCTGATCGTAGGTCCCTCCGGTGCAGGCAAGGAGCTCGCCGCGCGCACGCTGCACCATGCGTCGGGTCGCGCCGAAGGGCCGTTCGTGGTGATCAATGCGGCCGCGATCACGCCGGAGCGCATGGAGATCGAGCTGTTCGGCATCGAGGGATCGAACGGCGAACAGCAGCGCAAGGCCGGCGCGCTCGAGGAAGCGCATGGCGGCACGCTGTTCATCGACGAGATCGCGGACATGCCGCGCGAGACCCAGAACAAGATCCTGCGCGTGCTGGTCGATCAGACCTTCCAGCGCCAGGGCGGCACCAGCAAGGTGCATGTCGACGTCCGCATCATCTCCTCGACCGCACGCAATCTCGAGGAGGAGATCGCCGGCGGCCGTTTCCGCGAGGACCTCTATCACCGCCTCTCGGTGGTGCCGATCCGGGTGCCGCCGCTGTCGGAGCGCCGCGAGGACATCCCCGAGCTGATCGACTATTTCATGGACCAGATCTCGGCGGCCACCGGCCTGCCGAAGCGTCAGATCGGACAGGACGCGATGGCCGTGCTGCAGTCCCATGTCTGGCCGGGCAACGTCCGTCAGCTCCGCAACAACGTGGAGCGCGTGATGATCCTGGCCGGCGGCGGCCCGGAGGCGATCATCACCGCCGACATGCTGCCGCAGGACGTCGGCTCCATGGTGCCGGCGATGCCGACCTCCAACAATGGCGAGCACATCATGGGTCTGCCGCTGCGCGAGGCACGCGAGGTGTTCGAGCGCGACTATCTGATCGCCCAGATCAGCCGCTTCTCCGGCAATATCTCGCGTACCGCGGAGTTCGTCGGCATGGAGCGCTCGGCGCTGCATCGCAAGCTGAAGGCGCTCGGGGTCGGTTGACCCCGCGCTCCGGGCCGGCGACCGCAGGCGACGGGGAGTGCAGGCAACTTGGCGAAGCCTCGGCGATCAACCGCCGGGGTGGCCGGACCAGGGTCAGGGCCGGGTGGGCCGGCGAGCGAGGCGAGGGTGGGGCCGGTACAACCCGGGATTTATCCACTCTCCACGAGAATATTCGTCTCTTTCCGTGCCCTTTCTTAGAATTGCCACCGTGTTCCTACCGACTGCACCGCGAACCGGCTTGCCTAAAAACCGCGCGTGGCCTCTAATCCTACCGCTACGCCTGCCAGAGGGGGATCTCAGGGCAGGTGGGCAGCCGGAGGAGGCTCCGTCAGAGAGCCGCAACCGGTTCAATAAAAAGAAGCACAAGCTTGCGGGACAAAAACAATGGCGGCAGACCGCGCACAAAATCTACAAGACACCTTCCTTAATCACGTTCGTAAAACCAAGACGCCACTGACGATATTTCTGGTTAACGGAGTAAAGCTGCAGGGCATTGTCACATGGTTCGACAATTTCTGTTTGCTGCTGCGGCGCGACGGTCACTCGCAGCTTGTCTACAAGCATGCGATCTCGACCATCATGCCCGGAGCCCCGATTCAGCTGTTCGAAGGTGGTGAGGACGCACCGGCTTGAGAGTGAACTGATTGGAACCCTTCAATCGTGAAGGGGGCGCCGACCGGACCAAGTCTAGGCCCGGGTCGGCGGGGAACGGCAGCAGCGGGCGCGTGATCGTCATCGGCCCGTACCTGCGCGCGCGCCGTGGCGACGGCGACGCGCAAACGTCCTCTGTCCGCGACTACGAAGCGCAGATCGAGGAGGCCGCCGGCCTTGCCGGAGCGATCGATCTCACCGTGGTGGAATCCGTCATCGCGCCGATCAGCCAGATCCGGCCCGCGACCTATCTCGGCAAGGGCAAGGTCGAGGAGATCAACGGCCTCGTCGCCAGCAACCATGTCGAGCTCGTGGTGATGGATTGCGCGCTGTCGCCGATCCAGCAGCGCAACCTCGAGAAGGCCTGGAGCACCAAGGTGCTCGACCGCACCGGTCTGATCCTGGAAATCTTCGGCCGCCGCGCCAAGACCAAGGAAGGCGCGCTGCAGGTCGAGCTCGCCCATCTCAACTACCAGCGCAGCCGCCTGGTGCGGTCCTGGACCCATCTCGAGCGTCAGCGCGGCGGCTTCGGCTTCATGGGCGGCCCCGGCGAAACCCAGATCGAGGCCGACCGCCGCCTGATCTCCGAGCGCATCACCAAGCTCGAAGGCGAATTGAAGAAGGTGCAGGCGACGCGGCGGCTGCATCGTGCCGGCCGCCAGCGGGTGCCGTACCGTGTGGTGGCGCTGGTCGGCTACACCAATGCCGGCAAGTCGACCCTGTTCAACCGCTTGACGCGGGCCGACGTGCAGGCCGCCGACATGCTGTTTGCGACGCTCGACCCGACGCTCCGCGCGCTCAACCTGCCGCATGGCGGCAAGGCGATGCTGTCTGACACGGTCGGTTTCATCTCCAATTTGCCGACCCAGCTGGTGGCCGCGTTCCGCGCCACGCTGGAGGAGGTGCTGGAAGCCGACATCATCCTGCATGTCCGCGACATCTCGCATGAGGATGCCGAGGCGCAGGAGCGCGACGTCGAGGGCGTATTGCGCCAGCTCGGGATCGATCCCGACGCCGACGGCGGCCAGCGCATCATCGAGGTCTGGAACAAGATCGACCGCTTCGATCCCGAGGAGCGGGACAATCTGCGCAACATCGCCGCGCGCCGCCCGCCGGAGCGGCCATGCTTCCTGGTTTCGGCCGTGACCGGTGAGGGGATCGACGCACTGCTGTCGGCGATCGAGGTTCGCTTGGCGGCCAAGCGCTCGACGCTGCAGCTTTCGATCGACGCATCCGACGGCGCCGGCATCAGCTGGCTGCACCGCAACGCCGAGGTCCTGAACAAGGAGCTGCATGGCGAGCGCTTCGACATGACGGTGCGGGTCGACGAGACCAAGCGCGACATCGTGGTGAGCCGGTTCGCCGCCGTGCCGCACGGGGCGTAAGCCTCCGGCGCCGCGCGCCGCATTCCGCCAAAATATGACGGCGTCGTGACGCGGCCTCACTCCGGCACGCCTGCGGCGTGGCGCCGCACTTTCTGTTTGAAATCTCCGCCGCCTTGGTTCATTGCGCTGCAGAACGCAAAGGCGAGGGCGATCGATGCAAGACTCCGAAACCATGACCAAAGAAGCGCTCAGCCCGAACGGGGACCTCGCCCATGTGCGGGCACCCGAGATCGTCGATGCCCTCAACGCCCGGGAGCCGGCAGATGCCGCCGCGCTGCTGCGATCGCTGCCCGCCGAAAAGGCGATCGAGGTGCTCGACCTGCCCGGGCTCGACAACACCTGCGAGATACTGGCCGAGCTGCCGCAGGACACCGCGGTGTCGCTGCTCTCAGGCGTCTCCGACGACCGCGCCGCCGACATCTTCAAGGAACTGGTCGAGCCGCTGCGCACCACGCTGCTGAACGGGCTCAATCCGGAGACCCGCAGCGTCATCTCGGGGCTGCTGGCCTATCCCGAGCGCAGCGCTGGCAGCATCATGACGACCGAATTCGTCAGCGTGCCCTCGAACTGGACCATCGCCGAGGTCTTGCATCACATCCGGATGGTCGAGCGCACCCGCGAGACCGTGTACTCGATCTTCGTGATCGATCCGGTCAAGAAGACCCTGATCCAGGCCGTGCCGCTGCGCCGCCTGATCTCGGCCGATCCGCACGCCAACGTCCTGACCGCGGCGCCGGCGCGAAAGCCGCTGATGATCGCCCCCGAGGCCGACCGCATGGAGGCGGCGCGGCTGATCTCGCGCTACGATCTGCTTGCGGTCGCGGTCGTCGACGGCCCCGGCCACATCCTCGGCATCGTCACGGTGGACGACGTCATCGACGCCATCGTCGAGGAATCGACCGAGGACGCCCAGAAGTTCGGTGGCATGGAGGCAATCGACGAGCCATACCTGCGGATCGGTTTCGGCGAGATGATCAAGAAGCGCGCCGGCTGGCTGTGCGCGCTGTTCCTGTCGGAAATGCTGACCGCGACCGCGATGCAGTCGTACCAGAGCGAGCTTGAGAAGGCGATCGTGCTGACGCTCTTCATCCCGCTGATCATGAGCTCCGGCGGCAACTCCGGTTCGCAGGCCACCTCGCTGCTGATCCGCTCGCTGGCGCTGCACGAGGTGCGGCTGCGCGACTGGTGGCGGGTCGCCGTGCGCGAGCTGCCGACCGGCATCGTGCTCGGCTCCATCCTCGGCCTGATCGGTATTGTCAGGATCACGCTCTGGCAGACGATGGGCCTGTTCGACTACGGCCCGCATTGGGTGCTGGTCGCCGCGACCGTCGGCGCCGCGCTGATCGGCATCGTCACCTTCGGCTCGCTATGCGGCTCGATGCTGCCGTTCATCCTCAAGCGCATCGGCTTCGATCCGGCCAGCGCCTCCGCGCCCTTCGTCGCGACGCTGGTCGACGTGACCGGCCTCGTGATCTATTTCGGCGTTGCCGCGGTTATATTGCGCGGGACGCTGTTGTAAGATGAGGGGGACGCGTGTTTGACGCGATCCGCATCCACACACTCAATGTCGTCCCTGCGAAAGCAGGGACCCATAGCCACCGGCCCTGATTGTTGAGCACGCTCGAAGTTCTGCTCGCCTAGGTGAATCCTTGGCGATGCCGCGGGACTGATACCGTCAACCAACCGATAGATCACGCGGTATGGGTCCCGGCCTTCGCCGGGACGACGGCTTCATTTGCCGTCTTCGCCTCGTTCCACAACGCATCCATCTCCTCGAGCGATGCCCCCTCCAGCGAGCGCCCCCGCGCCGCCAGCGCCTTCTCGATATAGGCGAACCTCCGCTCGAACTTGGCGTTGGTCGCGCGCAGCGCCGTTTCCGGATCGGCGTCAACGTGGCGGGCGAGGTTGACCAGCGCGAACATCAAGTCGCCGGTTTCCTCGGCGATCTCTTGCTTGTCGTTGCGGTCGAGCGCGGCCTCGATCTCGTCTGCCTCCTCGCGGATCTTGGCGAGCACCGCGCGCGGGTCGTTCCAGTCGAAGCCGACGGTGGACGCCTTGCGCTGCAATTCCATCGCCCGGGTCAGGGCAGGCAGGCCTGCCTTTACGCTTGCGAGCAGGGATTTGTGCGCGGTGTCCTCCGGCGGCCGGCGCGCCGCGCGCTCGGCCTTCTCCTCGGCCTTGATGCGCTCCCAGGCGCTCTTGACGCCGGCGGGCTGGATGTTGCCGTCCTTGTCGGCAAAGACATGCGGATGACGGCGGATCATCTTCCTTGTGATCGCCTCGACCACATCGCCGAACGCAAACGCGTTCTGCTCCTCGGCCATCCTCGCGTGATAGACCACCTGCAGCAGGAGATCGCCGAGTTCCTCGCGCAGATCGTCGAGATCGCCGCGCGTGATCGCGTCCGCGACCTCATAGGCCTCCTCGATCGTGTAGGGCGCAATCGTCTCGAAGTTCTGAATGAGATCCCATGGGCACCCGGTCACCGGCGTGCGCAGCGCGGCCATAATCTCGATCAGGCGGGAAATGTCGCGGGAAGGGGTCATGGGACACCGGACTGTGAAGGGTAGACGCGTTATGCCAAATCGGCCCAGCCGATCCCAGAAGAACGCGCCGGAATCAGGGCGCTGTCCACCGATTGGCCTCGGGCGCCGTCAGATGCTAAATCGCGTCCCATGACCGATCAGAACACTTCCGACACCGCGCTGGTGCTGTTTTCCGGCGGCCAAGATTCCACCACCTGCCTGGCGTGGGCCTTGTCGCGCTTTGCGCGCGTCGAGATGCTCGGCTTTTCCTACGGCCAGCGCCATGCCGTCGAACTCGATTGCCGCGATCGGTTGCTGGCCGGGATCAGGCAAGTCCGGCCGGACTGGGCGGCGAAGCTCGGCGACAGCCATACGCTCGCGATCCCGACACTGTCTGAGATCTCGGACACCGCGCTGACCCGCGACGTCGCCATCGAAATGGGCGCGGACGGCTTGCCGAATACCTTCGTGCCCGGCCGCAACCTCGTGTTCCTCACCTTCGCCGCGGCGCTGGCCTACCGGCGCGGCATCCGCCACATCATCGGCGGCATGTGCGAGACCGACTATTCCGGATATCCGGATTGCCGCGACGAGACCATCAAGGCGCTGCAGTCGGCGCTCAACCTCGGCATGGCCCGGGATTTCGAGCTGCACACCCCGCTGATGTGGCTCGACAAGGCCGCGACCTGGCGGCTCGCGCGTGATCTCGGCGGGGCAGGGCTGGTCGATCTGATCCGCGAGCACTCGCACACCTGCTATCTCGGCGAACGCGGCGCGCAGCACGATTGGGGCTATGGCTGCGGCGAATGCCCGGCCTGCAGCCTGCGCGCCAAGGGCTGGCGGGAATATGTCGCGCAGGGTGGTGGCGACAATCATTGAGTTGCCCGACGGGGCAAGCTCTCGGAGCGATCGCATCCAATGCCGCGTCGCAGGGGCGCTCTGGAAAAAAATATCGAAAACAACCCCATGCAAAGGAGCGGTCGGCTGTCGCCGTTGGACACGGACCGCTTGACACGTCGGGCAAATCAGTCGTATTTTTCCATTATTCCGAAATCGCGCAACTGACCATGCCACCCTGCAATAGCCAAGCTGCGGGATGTGGCCGATAGCGATATGCTTTCGCAGGACGACGGCTCTGAATGCGGCACTCTGCAATCCGCGACGGAAGAGGAGCCGCTACTCGAAATCCGCCGCCGTTAGTACGATCGGTTGGCCGTGCGGGGTGCGGTCGGCGGCGTGGTCCCAGGCGTCGCGGTAGCGGTGCAGGGTCTCCGTTGTGGTGACGCCCTTGGCGGCCACGAGGTGCTCGAGCGTCGCCAGCCAATGCTGGTAATAGGTCTCGCCGGTGTCGGGATCGCCGGCGGCCTGCGCGCGCTTGATCTGGTCGGCAAGGGCGGCCGCCCATTCGGGCCATGTGAACACGCCGCGGTCATGCAGCGTCAGTGCCATGGCGAACGCCTGCGCCTCCCACGGCGCGCGGAACACCGGGCCGTCCTGATCGCGGGGAATGCTGGAGACGGCGCTGGTGGCGCGCGCGGCGGCGCCGGCATCCATCAGATGGCCTCCAGATAAGGCTCGAACGCGTCGATCGAAACCTTGATGGTCGGATCGGAGTCCGGTCCCCACAATTCGCGTCCGTCGAACACGACGGTGTACAGCCATTGCGGATGCTCGCCGGCGTCGTTCGCCGCGGTATCGGGGAAAACGTGACAGCCATGATCGCGCTCGACCACCCCGACATGACCACGCACGTAACGCGGCAGCCGGGTGTGCGTGGCGGGGTGAATGTTCTTCGCCCGCACCCGATCGCCGGCCTTGAACTTCGCGGCCGCAGGCGCTGCGCGGCCGAACTTGCCGCGCACCATGATGCGCTCGATATCGGCGGTCGAGAATTTGCCGTGCTTGAGCGATTTCGCCGGCGCAACGGCGTGTCCGGCGGCGACGTCGTCCTTGGAGATATAGCCCTTGTCGAGCAGCAGGGCTTCCAGCCCAAGGAACCATTTTTTGTAATAGGAGCTCGACAGATAGACCTGCGGGGGCAGGGTCTCGCGATAGAAGCGCGAGGCGTCGATGTTGAAGGCGCCGGCCGCGCCCATCGCGCGGACCATCGCGAGCACCCGCGACTCCCATTCCGTATGGAACATCGGCTCGTTCGGCTCGGGCTCGACCTTGCCGAAGCCGTCCATGCCGCCCATGTCGTGGACGCCGTTCACGACGGCGCTCCCGGCGTCTTCGGAAATCCGGTGCCGATCATGGAATCGCGCGTCACGAGCTCGGCGAGTTGCTCCTCGCTCCAGCCCTCGGTACCCGCGGGCCGCATCGGCAGCACCAGGAAGCGCGTCTCAGCCGTGGAGTCCCAGACCCGGATTTCCGTCTCCTTCGGCAGGCTGATGCCGAAATCGGCGAGCACGCCGCGCGGATCCTTGACCGCGCGCGAGCGGTACGGCGAGGCCTTGTACCAGACCGGCGGCAGCCCGAGCATTTCCCAGGGGTAACAGGAGCAAAGCGTGCAGACGACCATGTTGTGACGGCCAGGCGTGTTCTCGATCGCGACCAGATGGTCGCCGACCCGGCTGACATGGCCGAGGGTGCCGACTGCCTTGGAGGCGTCCTCGAGTAGCGCCTGCTTGAACGCGGGATCGCTCCAGGCCTTGGCGACGACCTTGGCGCCGTTATGCGGGCCGATCTTGGTCTCATAGGCCTGCACGATGGCGTCGAGCGCGGCAGCCTCGACATAGCCCTTCTCGGTCAGGATCGATTCCAGCGCGCGGACGCGCAGTTCGGTCTCCGACAATTCGGAATGGTCGTGATCGTGGTGGTGGTGATCATGTTCGCTCATGCCCAGAGAATAGGCGAAACCGCCGTGCTATGTCGAGGCAAGCCGTACACAACAATGCGAGCTGGGAGGTATGCGTGGTTGACTGTGTGACGATCGAAAAAGGCCTCGGGCCGGAGGGGCGCATCGCCGTGGTGCGGTTCGACCGCGGCGACGGGATCAACGCGCTGTCGCCGGACGCGCTGCGGCAGCTGACCGATGCGGCACGCAGCTTCGAGGACGATGGCGACACCTCGGTGGTGGTGCTGACCGGCGGCGCCAAGGCGTTCAGCGCCGGCTTCGACCTCAAGGACGCCGAGGGCCGTTCGCGCGCCACCATGGACATCGGCGCGCTGCGCCGTCACCTGAAGCTCGGGCCACGGCTGACGCGCGCCTGGCAGGAGATGGAGCAGGTCACGATCGGGGCGATCGAGGGCTTCTGCGTCGGCGGCGGCGTTGCGCTCGCCGTCGCGCTGGATTTTCGGGTGATGGCGCGCGATGCCCATATGCGGGTGCCGGAGATCGCGCTCGGCATGAACATGAGCTGGCAGAGCGTGCCGCGCATGCTGCATCTGATGGGCCCGGCGCGGACCAAACAGGCAGTGATCCTGGCCGACGACCGGATCTCGGCCGACGAGGCCTATGAATGGGGCCTGGTGGAGCAGGTGGCTGATCCGGGCAAGTCGTACGAGGCCGCGATGGCACTCGCGGCCAAGGTCGCCGCGCAGCCGCCGATCTCGGTCGCGATGACCAAGCTGACGGTTAACCGGCTGGCGCATGCGCTCGACGATCTCGCCAGCCACATGGACCTCGACCAGTTCGCGCTGGCGAGCCTGACCGACGATCACAAGGAAGGCGTCGCGGCCTTCCTCGGACGGCGCAAGCCACGCTTCAAGGGGCGTTGACGGCACTGTCGTACGATTGTTGCGCCAGTCCGACATCGCCGCCGGTGCCGTCCAAAAGGATGGTCACGTTCGACCGCCACATGGACTATTTGCGAGCGGCCGACGCGATCAAGCGCCGGCAACATGCCAAGGGCGGAGCGAGATTGGCCGAGTTGCCGAATGCCATATGGCCGTGAGGGGTAGCCCATCCATACATCCAAATAGCCACCCGCCGCTCCTTGCTTTCGTGTCTCCCCGATCGCTTAATCGACGAAATCTGCACGAACGGCGCGGCTGTTCGTCGGAAGCCATTGGCTTGCGCGTGAGCGCGCTCTCGCGATCGGAATGCACGTATGACGTCTGACTGCCGCCCCGAGCCCGATTTTTGCCAAGCTTCCGTCGCGGGCAGAGACGATCGCGACGGCGCATTGGGTGCGGGCCGAGGAACAGCGTCGCGCAGTCTGAGCTCCTTCGATGAAACCGTCGAGCTGAGATCCGGGAGGATCGTGCCAGTTCTCGAGAATGACGGCTTAGAGGTCCTGGCATTCTCGCTCGATGCGGAACCGGACATCATTGGCGTCATGGATGTCGGCCTGAACGAAGAGGAACGCCGGCGCGCCGAGCGGGTGAGGCTGGAGCGGGACCGCCGCCGCTTTGTTGTTGGACGCGGCCAGTTGCGCCGGGTTCTCGCTTCCAAACTGGGAATTTCGCCGTCCGACGTCGAACTGGAATACGGACCGCTTGGCAAACCCTATTTGTCGCACCGCATGCCCGCGCGCGATCTGCGCTTCAGCTTCTCCCGATCCGGCGACGTGGCGGTCGTCGCCCTCTCGACGCGGCAAGAGGTCGGCGTGGACATCGAGGCGGTCCTCCCTGTGCCCGAAGCGGACGAAATTGCAGCGCTCTGCTTTTCCGCCTCCGAGGGCGGATCCTACGCCGCCCTTGACGCGGAAGACCGCCTGGAAGGCTTCTTCCGGCGCTGGACGCAGTTGGAAGCTATCTCCAAGGCCTTGGGGTGCGGCTTGGGACAGTCATTGTCCTGGAATGAAAGGGATTGGGTCGTCCGAAGGTTCATACCTCGAAGTGGGTATATCGGGAGCGTGGTGGTCATCCCGAACGGGCATTCGCGCGATGTCACTACGCATTGAACGAGCAGGCTCATCGAAGTCCATTAGACTGCACGGGGGCTCATTCGCGCCGCACTTCGCTCCCGCACATGGCGGTCGCAGACGAGAGCACGGGCTAGCCCCATGTCAGCGCAGTTGATACAGTTTTCCGAGCTCCTCGCAGCCCTCGCGGTCAGGGACATCAGGCTCTGGGTGGAGGGCGACCGGCTGCGGTGCAACGCGCCGGCTGGCGCACTCACATCAGAGCTTCGCGACCAGTTGCAGGACCGGAAAAGCGAGATCATCGCGTTTCTGAATATGGCCACGGCGGCCACGCGACAGCCTGCAATCATTCCCCTGCAGTCTGGCGGAACACGTACGCCGATTTACGCCGTCCCCGGGCATGTCGGGGCGCCGTTCACATTCTCGGACCTGTCGAAGCATCTAGGCGGCGATCAGCCATTCTACGCACTGCAACCGACCGGCTACGATGGGCAGAGCGAGCCGATGGACCGCGTCGAAGATATCGCCGAGTATTTCGCCCGCCAGATCGTCGAGTATCAGCCCAAGGGTCCGTACATCATCGCCGGATATTGCTCCGGCGCTCCAACTGCTTTCGAACTCGCGAAAATCCTGGGACGCCGCGGAGCGGAGGTGCCATGCATCGCGCTCTTTGGCCCTCTTCACCCGACCACCCATCAGGAACTACCGCGTCTGCTTTATTTCACCGCCAGGAGCAGACGCGAAGCAATTCAGCGCGAAATGGCGAAGCGGCCGACGTTCGGCGCTCGTCTGCAATATTTCAGCAGTCGTCTCCGCGGTCTCGTGACCTTCGTTCGGAAGGGCAAGGAGCCGATCGCGACGGACCTGGTGCTGGCAAGCAGAGCCCGGCTCAAATCCACGGCGATCACCGCCTTTCGGCAATACGTTCCCGCTCCGTATTCGGGGCGGGTATGCATATTCCTTCCGAACAAGGCCTGGCTGCGATCGGGTGCGGGGCCGCGCAGATGGCTTCGTGCGGCGCCTCATGCCGAATTTTTTTTCGGGCCCGAGGGCTGTCACGCGGACTCCATGCTGGAAGAACCTGACGTGTCCGCGATCGCAGCGCTTTATCGCCAGGCAATCCAGGAGCCGAGCGACTGACGCAATTTCACTGACGCGATTTGATTATTGATTGCTTGATGGAGCGTGGTTCATGAATGAAGTCCTGCCCATTGTGGAGGAGGGCGTAGCGCTTCCCCTTCTGAACAGTGCCGATCATCAAACGCTGGTTGTCGCGTACAACGCCACGGCGGCGAGCTACCCGTCGGACCGGACGATCATCGATCTGTTTCGTGACCGGGTGACGCGTAGCCCGGACGCTGAAGCGATCCGCTTCGGCGATGTCATGCTGACGTACCGGCAGCTCGACGGACGCTCCAATCAGATGGCCGCGCATTTGAGCGCGATCGGCGTGGGGCCGGGTCGGATTGCCGTCGTGTTCATGGAGCACTCCATTGAGGTCGTCGTCGCGATCCTGGGTGTCCTGAAATCCGGCGCAGCCTATGTGCCGGTGGACGCGGCAACGCCGAAGGGGCGCATCGCAACGATCCTGACGGATATTTCCGACGGAACCGACGGGCGGTCGCCAGTCGCGATCACGCAGGCGCGCCTGGAAGCCGCCATTTCCCCCGATCTTGCCGAGATTGTCGTGCTCGACGCCGATTTCGCTTCGATTGCGCGTCAACCCGACTCTGCCCGGCCGTCCGCTGCCACGCCGGACGGCACCGCCTATATCATCTTCACCTCCGGCTCGACCGGCACACCCAAGGGCGTCGAGATCGCGCACCGGAGCCTGGTGAATTACATCTGGTGGGCCGCCCAGGTCTACAGTTCCGGCGAACGTCTGGCCTGGCCTCTGTTCTCCTCTCTCGCTTTCGACCTGACCGTCACGACGCTCTTTACGCCCCTCATCACCGGCGGCCGCATCGTGGTCTATCTCGGTGATCCCGGCGTGCAGAGTATGGTCGTGCTCAAGGTCATCGACGACAATGCCGTCGACATCATGAAGCTGACGCCGGCGCATCTGGCGATGATTCGCGACCGCAATCTTGAAACCACACGCCTGCGGAAATTCATCGTGGGCGGTGAGGACTTCAAGACCGAGCTGGCCCGCGACATCACGAAAGCCATCCCGCATCCGGTCGAGATCTACAACGAATACGGACCAACCGAAGCCACGGTAGGCTGCATGATTCACCGTTTCGACATCGACCGGGATCAAGCGGGCTCGGTCCCGATCGGCGTTCCGGCCGCCAATGCCGGAATCTACGTCCTCAGCGAAGCATATCAGCCGACCGGTCCCGGCATCATCGGTGAGATGTTCATTGCCGGCGACGGCCTCGCGAGGGGCTATTTCAATCGGCCTGACCTGACCGACGACCGTTTCCGCACGGCGATCGATCCCCGAGACGGGTTCACGAAGCTGCGGCTATACAAGACGGGCGATCTTGCCCGCTGGAGTCCGGAAGGACGCCTGGAATTTCTCGGCCGTGCAGATCATCAGGTGAAGGTCGGTGGTGCGCGTGTCGAGCTCGGCGAGATCGAAGCGCGGCTTCTCAAGCACCCGCAGGTGCAGGAATGTGCGGTCGTCGTCATCGAACCGTCCGCGGCCGGAGGCGGCATGGCTCGACTTGCGGCCTACTACGTCTCGCCAGACGCTCTGACCGTGGCGGACCTGCGCGCCCACCTGGCCGAAGAGCTGTTGGAGTCGATGATTCCGACGCACTATGTTCGCCTTGAGCGGATGCCGCTCACCTCCAACGGCAAGGTCGACCGCACCTCGCTGCCCGAGCCGACGGCGGAAAACATCCGGTCAGCGCAGGAATTCACCGCTCCCGCGACGGAGACCGAAAAGACGCTGGCGGCGTTGTGGTGCGATCTGCTGAAGGTCAAGTCGATCGGCCGTCGCGACAACTTCTTCGAGCTGGGCGGCGAGTCGCTGCTGGTGGTGCGGGCGGTCGCGCGGATGCGAAAGGTCTTCGGCGTCGACGTGCAGATTCGCAACCTGTTCGAGCGCCCGACACTGTCCGAACTGGCGGAAGTGATCGACGGGATGCGCTGGGTGGCCCATTCCGAAGCCGCTTCCGCATCGGAGGGACCGAGAGAGGAAATCGAACTGTAGCGTGGCGGAACGCTCCCGATCCGGACGGAAACATTTGCGTTGGACTGATGGCAGAGCGCACGAACATGATGGACAAAGCTTTGGGACCGGCGCGAGGACCGGGGTTGCCCTGGACGGCGGCGGAGTATGAGCTGCTGCGGGATCAGGTCCGCCGGTTCGTCGAGGAGGAGATCAAGCCCTGCGCGGATGGCTGGGAAGAGCAGGGGTTCATTCCCCGTCCGGTCCTGCGCCGCATGGGCGAGCTCGGTTTCTTCGGTATCCGTTACCCGGGCGGGTATGGCGGCGCCGAGATGGACGCGGTCGCGTCGACAGTTTTCGCCGAGGAGCTTGGGCGCTCGACCTATGGCGGAGTCGCCGATGCGATGCTGGTCCAGGCCGAGATGGCGTCCGTGTATGTCTTTCATGACGGGACCAGAGCCCAGCGGGCCCGCTGGATGCCGGGCATCATCCGCGGCGAGGTGATCACCGCGGTTGCCATCACGGAACCGGACGCCGGCTCGGACGTGAAGGCCATCCGCACGCGCGCGCTCCGGGAGGGCGACTCCTACATCCTCGACGGCACCAAGCTCTACATCACGAACGGCGTCCACGCGGATCTCTACTGCGTCGCAGCCAAGACCAATCCCTCGGCAGGAAGCAACGGGATCACGATGTTCCTCGTCGAGAAAGGCACGCCGGGCTTCAGCGTCGGTCGCGTACTGGACAAGCAGGGCTGGCGCTCCTCCGACACCGCGGAACTCGTCTTCGACGGTTGCCGGGTCCCCGCCGAAAACGTGCTGGGCGCCGAGGGGCAGGGCTTCTACTCAATCATGCGCAACTTCCAGAACGAGCGCCTCGTCCTCGCCGCCATGGCGATCGGGATGGCCCAAGCGGCGATCGATATGACCCTTGCCCACGTGAAAGCTCGCCGCGCATTCGGGGGCGTCCTGTGGGACTTGCAGGCGATCCGTCAACGCCTCGCGATGCTCGCCGCGAAGGTCGAGGCAAACCGCGAGTTTCTCTATGCCACCGCGTGGCGCATGGCGGCGGACGACGATTGCATCCGCGAGATCTCGATGTTGAAAGCCATCTGCGCCGAACTCGTCAACGAGGTCGCGTATGCCTGCGTCCAGTTCCACGGCGCCATGGGCGTCATGCGTGAGAGCCCGATCGAGCGCATCGCGCGTGACGCGCGCGTCCTTCCCATTGCCGGCGGCGCAACGGAGGTGATGCTGGAGGTGGTCGCCTCGATGTCGTGAGCGGCATGCGGCCGTCGGGTCGCGGAGGGCGTCCCGCGTTGCATCACCCCAGGCACCACCGGCCCATATCTGTAATTCGCATAAGGTATATTATGGAATATTTATATCTACAATTAGATCAGATATTTAGTTGGAAATCTTCGCACCGGACCGCAGCCAGGCGTCTGTCCTGACCGATCCCGACCGTCGGTCCAGCCCATCTGGATCGCACCGCGATCGACGCGCACGCGTCTCGTTAGAAAGCCGATATTGCCGCGGCGTACGGACGCTGCAATAAGCCCCAGCTGTGCAGAGATCGCTGGTGACCCCGCGGCATCAGGTCCGTATAGGATGGCATCTCAGAACAACAACAAGCCTCTCGAGGGAGCAACACCAATGAGCTTTTCACGACGCACGCTGCTGAAGGTCTCCGCCGCTTCCGCCGTTCTGGGCGGAATTGGCGCGCCGTATGTCGCGCGCGCCCAGTCGGCCGAGTTCTCCTACAAGTTCGCCAACAACCTGCCGGAGTCGCACCCGTTCGTGGCGCGCGCCCGGGAGATGGCCGCGGCGATCAAGACCGAGACCAACGGCCGGTTTGATCTGCAGGTGTTCCCGAACAGCCAGCTCGGTTCCGATACGGACATGCTGAGCCAGGTGCGCTCCGGCGGTGTCGAGTTCTTCACGTTGTCCGGCCTGATCCTGGCGACCCTGGTGCCGGCGGCCTCGATCAACGGCATCGGTTTCGCGTTCCCTGACTATCCCACGGTCTGGAAGGCCATGGATGGCGAGCTCGGCGCCTATGTGCGCGGCGAGATCAACAAGGCCGGCCTCGAGGTCATGGACAAGATCTGGGACAACGGCTTCCGCCAGACCACGTCCTCGACCAAGCCGATCAACGGTCCCGACGATCTCAAGGGCTTCAAGATCCGCGTGCCGGTGTCGCCGCTGTGGACCTCGATGTTCAAGGCGTTCAATGCATCGCCCGCCTCGATCAATTTCAGCGAGGTCTATTCGGCGCTGCAGACCAAGATCGTCGAGGGCCAGGAAAACCCGCTGGCGCTGATCTCTGCCGCGAAGCTCTACGAGGTGCAGAAGTACTGCTCGCTGACCAACCACATGTGGGACGGCTTCTGGTTCCTGATGAACCGCCGGGCCTGGGCGGCGCTGCCTGATGATATCAAGGCCATCGTCGCCAAGAACGTCAACGCGGCGGCCGTCAAGGAGCGCGAGGACACCGAGAAGCTGAACGCCACCGTGAAGCAGGAACTGACCGGCAAGGGCCTGTTGTTCAACCAGCCCGAGGTCGGGCCGTTCCGCGACAAGCTCCGGACCGCCGGCTTCTACGCCGAGTGGAAGGGCAAGTACGGCGAGAAGGCCTGGGATCTGCTCGAGAAGTCCGTCGGCAAACTGTCCTGATCGATCAAGCGGGAGGCTCGCCAGCGGGAGATTTGCTATGGCTCATGTCGAGATGACGCCGGCCGTGGCCGGCGAGGCGGCATCACAGCCCCCTCGCCGCCGCTCTGTTCTCGGTTCCATCGAGGCGACGCTCGGATGGCTGGTCGAGATCCCGGCGGCGATCCTTGTCGTCGCCGAGGTCGTGATCCTGTTCGCCGGCGTGGTGTCGCGCTACGTGCTGCATGCGCCGCTGATCTGGTCCGACGAGCTGGCGTCGATCCTGTTCCTGTGGCTCGCCATGCTGGGGTCGGCAGTCGCATTCCGCCGCGGCGAGCACATGCGGATGACGGCGCTGGTCGCGAGCGCCGGGCCGAGGCTGTGGGCCTATCTCGACGTGGTCGCGACCTGCGCCGCGCTGGCGTTCCTGATCCTGATCGTGCGGCCGGCCTATGAATACGCCTACGAGGAAAGCTTCATTACGACGCCGGCGCTGCAGATCTCCAACACCTGGCGCGCGGCCGCATTGCCGGTCGGCACCTGCCTGATGGCGCTGTTCGCGCTGCTGCGGCTGGCGCGGGTCGGTGACATCAAGACCTTCCTGCTGGCGGCGCTGACCGTGGTCGCGTTGATCGGTCTGTTCTGGCTCGCGCAGCCGCTGCTGCGGCCGCTCGGCAACCTCAATCTGATCATCTTCTTCGTCGGCGTGGTCGGCTTCTGCGTGTTCGCCGGCGTTCCGATCGGCTTTGCCTTCGGCATGGCGATCTTCGGCTATCTGGCGCTGACCACGCGCACGCCGCTGATGGTGCTGGTCGGCCGGATGGACGAGGGCATGAGCCATCTGATTCTGCTGTCGGTGCCGTTGTTCGTCTTCCTCGGCCTGCTGATCGAGATGACCGGCATGGCGCGCGCGATGGTCGCGTTCCTCGCGAGCCTGCTCGGGCACGTTCGCGGCGGCCTGCATTACGTGCTGGTCGGCGCCATGTACCTGGTGTCAGGCATTTCCGGGTCGAAGGCCGCCGACATGGCTGCCGTCGCGCCCGTGCTGTTCCCGGAAATGAAGCAGCGCGGCGCCAAGCCGGGCGATCTGGTCGCCCTGCTCGCCGCCACCGGCGCCCAGACCGAAACCATTCCGCCGAGCCTGGTCCTGATCACGATCGGCTCGGTCACCGGCGTCTCGATCTCGGCGTTGTTCACCGGCGGCCTGCTGCCGGGCGTCGTGCTCGCGATCACACTGTCGGGGCTGGTGTGGTGGCGCTACCGCGGCGAGGACCGCAGCCACGTGCAGCGCGCAACCGGCAGCGAGATCGGCAAGGCTCTCGTGTTCGCCCTGCCCGCATTGGCCCTGCCCTTCGTGATCCGCTATGCCGTGGTCGAAGGCATCGCCACCGCCACCGAAGTTTCGACCATCGGCATCGTCTACGCCTTCGTCATCGGCCTCCTGATCTACCGCAAGTTCAACTGGCGCCGGCTGGTGCCGATGCTGATCGACACGGCGTGCCTGTCGGGCGCGATCCTGTTCATCATCGGCACCGCGACCGGCATGGCCTGGGGCCTGACCCAGTCCGGTTTCTCACGGGCGTTGGCGGCCGCGATGACCGGGCTGCCCGGCGGTTCGGCGACCTTCATCGCGGTCTCGATTCTGGCCTTCGTGATCCTCGGCAGCGTGCTCGAGGGTATTCCGGCGATCGTGCTGTTCGGGCCGCTGCTGTTTCCGATTGCCCACCAGGTCGGCGTCCACGAGGTGCACTATGCCATGATCATCATCCTGGCGATGGGCATCGGACTGTTCGCGCCGCCGTTCGGCGTCGGCTATTATGCCGCCTGCGCCATCGGGCGCGTCGATCCGGCCGAGGGTATCCGGCCGATCTGGGGCTACATGCTGGCGCTGTTGATCGGCCTGATCATCGTTGCCATCTTCCCCTGGATATCGATCGGTTTCCTTTAAAGCACCTTGCGGATGGGACAGAGCCATGAGTGCAGCTCAAAACCAGTACTCGATCGGGCTCGACAAGACGCCCGCGAACTACGTGCCGCTGACGCCGCTGAGTTTCCTGGCGCGCTCGGCCGCGGTCTATCCCGACCACATCAGCGCCGTCTATGAGGCGCGCAGCTTCACCTGGAGAGAGACTTACGAGCGCTGCAAGCGCTTCGCGTCCTATCTCGCGGGCCGTGGCATCGGCCATGGCGACACGGTTGCGGCGATGCTGCCGAACATCCCGGCGATGAACGAGCTGCATTTTGCGGCGCCGATGACCGGCGCTGTGCTGAACGCGCTGAACATCCGCCTCGATGCGGCGTCGATCGCGTTCCAGCTCGACCATGGCGGCGCCAGGATCATCCTGGTCGACCCCGAATTCTCCGGTGTGATCGCGGAAGCCCTGACCTTGATGAAGGGCGCAAAGCCGTTCGTGATCGACGTCGATGATGCCGCGTTCAGCGGCGGCAAGCGCATCGGCGAGATCGAGTATGAGGCCGCGGTAGCGCAAGGCGATGCCGCTTTCGCGGAACGGCCGCCGGCCGACGAATGGGACGCGATCGCGCT
The DNA here is from genome assembly GCF_001908235.1 of Bradyrhizobium sp. NAS96.2. GTDB lineage: Bacteria > Pseudomonadota > Alphaproteobacteria > Rhizobiales > Xanthobacteraceae > Bradyrhizobium. The sequence goes on along the minus strand of NZ_LGHK01000047.1, from coordinate 35,481 downwards.
GAGCTATACGTCGGGCACGACGGGCAATCCGAAGGGCGTCGTGACGCATCATCGCGGCGCGTATCTGAACGCGGTCAGCAACATCCTCGCCGGGAATCTCGGCCAGCATCCAGTCTATCTCTGGACGCTGCCGATGTTCCACTGCAATGGCTGGTGCTTCCCGTGGACGATCGCGGCGACCGCCGGCGTCAATGTCTGCCTGCGCAAGGTCGATCCCGCCAAGATCTTCGAGCTGATCCCCAAGCACGGCGTCACCCACATGTGCGGCGCGCCGATCGTCTACAACACGCTGATCAACGCCCCCGATGCGCCGAAGGGTGGCAAGGCCAAGCCCGTCGTCGGCCTGATCGCAGGCGCAGCGCCGCCGGTTGCGGTGCTCGAAGGCGCCGAACGCATCGGCGTCAAGCTGACCCACGTCTATGGGCTGACCGAGGTCTACGGCCCCGCCTCCGTCTGCGCCGAGCAGCCCGGCTGGGACGATCTGTCGGCCGATGCGCGCGCGCAGCTGAAGCGGCGTCAGGGCGTGTCGTATCCATTGCAGGAAGGCGTCACGGTGCTCGACCCCGAGACCATGCGCGAGGTGCCGCGCGATGGCGAGACCATCGGCGAGGTCATGTTCCGCGGCAACATCGTGATGAAGGGCTATCTGAAGAACGAGAAGGCGACGCAGGAAGCGTTTGCCGGCGGCTGGTTTCACACCGGCGATCTCGGCGTGCTCGACGAGCACGGCTACGTCATCATCAAGGACCGCTCCAAGGACATCATCATCTCGGGCGGCGAGAACGTCTCCTCGGTCGAGGTCGAGGATATCCTCTACAAGCACCCGGCCGTGCTGTTTGCGGCGGTCGTCGCAAAACCCGATCCGAAATGGGGCGAGGTGCCCTGTGCCTTCATCGAGCTCAAGGATGGCGCCAAGGCAACCGAGGCCGAGATCATCGCCTATTGCCGCGAGCACATGTCGGGTTTCAAGACGCCGAAGTCAGTGGTGTTCGGCGTGATCCCGAAGACATCTACGGGCAAGATCCAGAAATTCCTGCTGCGCAATGCGGTCGGATCGGCCAAGGCGATTTCCGCGTAGGCTTTTAGCCCGCCCGGTCGAGCGTCAGCTGCATGCCGTCATAGGCCGGGATCACGCCGGCCGGCAGGCTCTGCCGCAGCACCTCGTAGTCGAGGTCGGAATGCATGTTGGTGATCACGGCGCGCTTCGGCTTGAAGCGCTCGATCCATGACAGCGCATCAGCGACGCTGAAATGGCTGGGATGCGGCGCATAGCGCAGGCCATCGACGATCCAGAGATCGAGGCCTTGCAGCGCCGGCCAGCTCTCCGCGGGGATGTCGTGCAGATCGGGTGTGTAGGCGGCATCGCCGATGCGATAGCCGAGCGCGGGAATTTGGCCATGCTGCACCAGGAAGGCCTCCAGCTTCAGCGGACCGCCCTTCCCCTGCACCGCGTGGCTCTCGCCGGCCTCGATCGAATGGCGGGTCAGGATCGGCGGATAGTCGCTGCCCTCCGGCGAGATGAAGCAGTAGGAGAACCGCGCCATGATATCCTTGGCGGTCGACTGGTTGAAGTAGACCGGGATGCGGCGGCGCTGGTGCAGCACGACCGAGCGCAGATCGTCGATGCCGTGGGTCTGGTCGGCGTGCTCATGGGTCAGGAACACCGCGTCGATATGCTCGACATTGGCATCGATCAACTGCTCTCGCAGGTCGGGCGCGGTATCGATCACGACCCGCGTGGTGCCGTGCTCCATGGTGCGCTCGGCCATGATCGAGCAGCGGCGGCGGCGGTTTTTTGGATTGCTCGGATCGCAGGCGCCCCAGCCGAGCGCCGGGCGCGGCACGCCGGCGGAAGAGCCGCAGCCCAGGATGGTCAGTGTCAGCGTCATGCAGCAACCTTCGGCGCCGGCACCTTGGAGAACAGCCGGAAGAAGTTTTCGGTGGTCTGCCGCGAGATCTCCTCCAGGGAGACGCCGCGGGTTTCGGCAAGCACCTTGGCGACCTCGACGACATAGGACGGCTCGTTGCGCTTGCCGCGGAATTTGCCGGGCGCAAGATACGGCGCGTCGGTTTCGACCATGATGCGGTCGGCCGGCAGCTCGGCGGCCAGCGCGCGCAAGGCGTCGGATTTCTTGAAGGTCAGGATGCCCGTGAAGGAGATCGACAGCCCAAGCGAGATCGCCTTCATCGCGAGCTCGCGCCCGCCGGTGTAGCAGTGCAGAACGGCTTTGAACGGCCCCTTCGCGACCTCGTCCTCCAGGATGCGGCCGCAATCCTCGTCAGCCTCCCTGGTGTGGATGACGAGCGGCAGGCCGGTTTCGCGGGCAGCCGCGATATGCGCACGAAAGCCACGCTCCTGCGCCTCGCGCGAACCGTGCTCATAGAAATAATCCAGCCCCGCCTCGCCGAGCGCCACGACCTTCGGATGCTTGGTCAGTTCGATCAGCTCGCTGGCCGGGATGCCGTCCTCTTCATCGGCATGATGCGGATGGGTGCCGACCGAACAGTAGACGTCCGGAAAACGCTCCGTGATCGCAAGCAGGCCGCCGAGCCGCTTCACGCGGGTCGAGATCGTCACCACGCGGGCGACCCCGGCCGCTTCGGCGCGCCCGACGATCCCGTCGAGATCATCGGCGAAATCAGGAAAATCCAGATGGCAGTGGCTGTCGACAAGCATGAATTTCGAACCGCTCACTCGGTCTTCGGTTCCACGTAGCGCGGGAACACGCCGACAGGCGCCGGCAGCGTCGTGCCCGGCCTGATCCGCTCCGCGATCGCCGTGAAGTTGCGCGCATCCGCTGATATGCCGAGGCTGTCGAGCATCTTGCCGCAGGACTCGGGCATCACGGCCTGCGCCATGATCGCGATCTGCCGCACGACTTCGGCGGTGACATAGAGCACCGTCTTCTGGCGCGCCGGATCGGTCTTGGCCAGCGCCCACGGCGCCTCGCCGGCAAAGTAGCGGTTGGCCTCGGCGACCACGGCCCAGACCGTGTTGAGCCATTGATGGATTTGCTGCGCCGCCATCGCGGTCCGCGACGTCTCCAGCATGGCGTCGGCCTGCGCCAGGATCGCCTTGTCGTTGTCGCTGAACTCGCCGGGCTCCGGCAGCACGCCGCCGAGTTGCTTGGCGATCATCGACAGCGAGCGCTGCGCCAGATTGCCGAAATCATTGGCGAGGTCGGCGTTGATGCGCGCGACGATGGCCTCGTGGTTGTAGTTGCCGTCCTGGCCGAACGGCACCTCGCGCAGGAAGAAGTAGCGCACCTGGTCGACGCCGTACTGGTTGGCGAGATTGAAGGGATCGACCACATTGCCGACCGACTTCGACATCTTCTCGCCCCTGTTGAACAGGAAGCCGTGCGCATAGACGCGCTTCTGCAAGGGGATGCCGGCCGACATCAGGAAGGCCGGCCAGTACACTGCGTGGAAGCGGATGATGTCCTTGCCGATGATGTGCACGTCCGCCGGCCAGTAGCGCCAGTGCTTGTCGCTCTCGTCGGGATAGCCGACACCTGTGATGTAGTTGGTCAATGCGTCGACCCAGACATACATCACGTGCTCGGGATCATTGGGGACCTTGACGCCCCAGTCGAACGTGGTGCGCGAGATCGAGAGATCCTTCAGCCCGCCGCGCACGAAGCTCATCACCTCGTTGCGGCGCGAATCCGGGCCGATGAAATCGGGCTGGCTCTTATAGAGGTGCAAGAGCTTGTCCTGGTAGGCCGAGAGCTTGAAGAAATAGCTCTTCTCCTCGACCCACTCGACCGGCGTGCCCTGCGGACCGCGGCGGACATTGTCCTCGCCAACAACGGTCTCATCCTCGGCGTAATAGGCCTCGTCGCGCACCGAGTACCAACCGGCATAGGTGTCGATATAGATGTCGCCATTGTCCTGCATGCGGCGCCAGATTTCCTGCACCGACTTGTGGTGAGCAGGCTCCGAGGTGCGGATGAAGCGGTCGAAGGAGACGTTGAGCCGCTCGTCCATCTCCTTGAACCGCGCGGCGTTGCGGGTGGCGAGATCGTACGGCGTCATCCCCTCGCCCTGCGCGGTCTGGATCATCTTCTGGCCGTGCTCGTCGGTGCCGGTCAGGAAGAACACGTCCTTGCCGTCGAGCCGCTGGAAGCGCGCCAGCGCGTCGGTCGCGATCGCCTCATAGGCGTGGCCGATATGCGGCTGGCCGTTCGGATAAGCGATCGCGGTCGTGATGTAATAGATGTTGCCGCGGTCCGCGGCGCGCATCGGGGCGGCTGCGGCCGCAGGAGCCGCCGCTGCCGGCTTGGGTTGCTTCGGCACGCGAACCGCTGCTGCTTTCGGAGCCTTCTCGACGGCCGGAGGCTTCGGAGCTGCGGGCTTCTTTGCGGCTGGCACAACAGCAGATGCGGCTGCCTTAGTAGGCGCAGCCTTGGCGGCTTTTGCAGGAGTCTTAGCTGTTTTCTTGGCCGTCTTCTTCGTAGCCTTCTTGACGGTCTTTTTCGCGACCTTCTTGGTCGCCGATTTCCTGGCGCCCCTAGCTCCCGTCTTGGCGGCCTTCTTCGCCTTCTTGGCGACGCGCCCACCCTTCTTGGCCGCGCGCGATTTCGCCGCGGCCTTCCTCGTCGCGCGGGCGGGCGATGCCTTCTTCGTCTTCTTAGCCTTCTTCGACGATTTCTTCTTAGCGGTCGCCACCACGGAATCCTTTGCAGATCGAAACGAGATTGTCGGGAGTGTTGTCAGATAGATGTGTGGTCAGACAGATGTGTTTTGAGACTTGGCGTCTACCGGGTCGCGTCCGCGAGCATCGAAAACACCGAGAAAACCAGCGGCTTGCGCTCCAGATTGTAGGCTTCGGTATCGCGCGCGGCGCGGACGATCTTTTCCCATACCTCCGCCAGCCGTGCAAGGCGCGGCAGATTGGCATTGGCATCGCCGGTGCGCATGCGCTCGCTCATCCAACGGTCGATGCCGTCGATGAAAGCGGCGAGCGCGACGCGGTCGCTGGTGCCGAGCGCATCGCCCAGCGCGTGCAGCTCACGCGGATCGACGCTCGGAAGACGTCGCGAGCAGCGCGGCCGTGCGCTGCTGCAGCTTGAGCGCGTCGCCGCCGAGCAGCGACAGCGCCCGCCCGACGCTGCCCTCTGATGCCGCCGCGGCTTCAGTCAGCGCAGGATCGTCCGCTGCGATGTCGGTTGCGGCCGCGGCTGCACGCAGCACATCACCCGTCTCCAGCGGCCGCAGCAGCAATTTGCGGCAGCGGGACAAGATGGTCGGCAGCACCCGCGACGGCGCGTGGCTGACCAGCAGGAACAGCGACTGCTGCGGCGGCTCCTCGAGGATTTTCAGGAGCGCGTTCGCGGCATTGGGATTGAGCTCGTCGACGGTGTCGACGATGCAGACGCGCCAGCCGTCGACCGCAGCCGTCGAGCCGAAAAACGAGATCGTCTCGCGCGTCTCGTCGACCGTGATCACGGTGCGCATCACGCCCCGGTCGTTGAGGCCGCGCTCCAGCACCAGCAGGCCGCCATGGGCGCCCGCCGTGACTTGTCGCGCTACCGGATCGGACGGATCGACCCGCAGCGTCGGCGCGTGCTGGACCTGGGACGACTTCGGATTGCGGAAGGCCAGCACGAAGCGCGCCATGCGGTAAGCCAGCGTCGCCTTGCCGATCCCCTGAGCGCCGCCGATCAGCCAGGCATGCGGAATCCGCCCACTGCGATAGGCATCGAGCAAGGCGGTCTCCGCCTCGCGATGCCCGAACAGATCGGGCGTTTCGCGCGGATGGCGAGCCGTGCTCTCCTGTTCGACCTTGCGCGCGCTCATGCGGGATTGTCCGCCGTGAGCGTTGCGCGCAGATGCTCGCGCAGCGCGGCCCATATCTTCGCCGTCACCGTGTCCGGATCAGGTGTGGCGTCGATCAGGACGCAGCGCTCCGGGTCTTCAGCCGCGATCCGGCGGTAGGCGTCACGCAAATCCTGGTGGAACTTGATGCCCTCGGCCTCGAAGCGATCAGCCGTGGCGTTGCCGCGGCGCGCGGCGGCGCGTTGCAGTCCGACCTCGACCGGCACATCGAGGATGAAGGTCAGATCGGGCTTGAGATCGCCGATGGTCACGCGCTGCATGGCATTGACGAGTTCGGGCGACACCTGCCCGAGTTGGCCCTGATAGGCGCGCGTGGAATCGAAGAAGCGGTCGCACAGCACCCAGATGCCCTGGTTGAGCGCCGGCAGGATCACGGTGCGGACGTGGTCGTCGCGCGCGGCGGCAAACAGCAGCGTCTCGGCCTCCGGCCCGAGCAGCTTGCCCATTCCCGACAGCACGAGGTGACGGATGATCTCGGCGCCCGGCGAGCCGCCGGGCTCGCGGGTCACGATCGCACGCAGCTTGGCGGCATCGAGCCGTTCGGCGAGCTTGCGGATCTGGGTCGATTTCCCCGACCCCTCGCCGCCTTCAAAGGTGATGAAGCGACCGCGCAAGCTCGGCCGTTGGACTGCTACTTCCGCCATGTCAGAGCTTCTCGACCCCTGCGCGGAACATTCCGATGACGAGCTCCTGGGCGCCGTCGAGCGCACGGCGCATCGTCGATCCCGTGCCGACGGCATCCGCCGCGTAGACAGGAGTTTCCATCGCGACGTTCGCGCCGCGCCAGACCCGCACCACGCCGATCTTCTGGCCGGCGGTGATCGGCGCCTTGACCGGGCCGCTGTAGATGACGCGCGCGAGCAGCTTGTCGTTGCCGTTCTTCGACACCATCACCTTGATCGGATCGGGGCTGACCAGCTTGACCGAACGGGTCTCGCCGCCGAACACCCGGGCGTAGCCGACCGGCTGGTTAGCCGCGATCAGGACCCGGGTCTCGAAGCTGCGGAACCCCCATTCCAGCATCTTCTTGGCTTCGGTCGCGCGGTCCTCGGAATCTTCCAGCCCGTTGATGACGACGATCAGCCGCGTGTCGTTCTGGACGGCCGAGCCGACCATGCCGTAGCCGCCCTCCTTGGTGTAGCCGGTCTTCAACCCGTCGGCGCCAGGCAAGGCGTTCAGCAGCGGATTGCGGTTCTGCTGGCGGATCTTGTTCCAGGTGAATTCCTTCTCGCCGAACAGCTTGTACCTGTCCGGGTAGGTCAGGATGATATGGCGGGCCAGCACCGCGAGTTCCCGCACCGTCATCTTGTTGGTCGGGTCCGGCAGCCCGTTGGAATTGCCGAAGGTCGACTTCGTCATGCCGAGCTCGCGGGCGCGCTTGGTCATGAAGTCGGTTGCGAACGTATGCTCGTTGCCGGCGATGCCCTCGGCCAGCGCGATGCAAGCGTCGTTGCCGCTCGGGATGATCGCGCCGTGCAGGAGGTCGTCGACCGAGACCTTGCTGTTGATCGCCGCGAACATCGTCGAGGTGCCGGACGGCGCCCCGCCCCGCCGCCAGGCGTTCTCGCTGATCCGGTACTCGTCGGTCAGCTTGATGTCGCCCTTCTTGATGGCGTCGAACACCACCTCGGCGGTCATCAGCTTCATCATGCTGGAGGGCGCGCGCAGCTCGTCGGCGTTCTTCTCGAACAGCACGCTGCCCGAGGAGGCCTCGACGAGGATCGCGGTCGGCGCATCGCCGTCGAAGCCGGCGTCTTCCTTCTTGGCGCCCTGCACGCTGTTGTTGGCGGCATAGACCACCCCGCCGCAGCCGATCGCCAGCGCGACCGCGGCTGCGACCAGACCACGCCAGCAACGCCCGGCGCGAGCTAGCAACGTGCGGGGAACTGCGGTTGGGGCTGCCATCGGCGATGTCCTGAATGACTGCGTTCTAACAGCTGGAAGTATCGCAAACAACTGAGGTTTCGCCGCTTGTACACGGCCGGCTGGATTGCCGGCTGGGCCGAACGCCCGTATCCTTGTCAGTAATCCTTGGAACCAGCTAACGACAACAGAACCGGCAAACAAGGCGGAAACGCGAATGTCATCCTCCCGCACCATTTCCGCCAACGGCATCGACATGTTCGTGCGCGAGGCCGGGCAAGGCCCGCTGGTCGTGCTCTGCCATGGCTGGCCGGAACTGTCCTACTCATGGCGACACCAGATCGCAGCGCTGGCTGCGGCAGGCTTCCGCGTCGCCGCCCCCGACATGCGGGGCTTCGGCCGGACCGCCGCACCGGCCGACGTCGGCGCCTACACGATCTTCGATACCGTCGGCGACATGGTCGCGCTGGTGGCGGCGCTCGGCGAAAAGAAGGCAGTCATCGTCGGTCACGATTGGGGAGCGCCGGTGGCCTGGCACGCGGCCCTGTTCCGTCCCGATGTCTTCACGAAGGTCGCCGGCCTCAGCGTGCCGCCGCCGTTTCGCGGCCGCGGACGTCCGCTGGAAACCCTGCGCGAGAGCGGCATCACCAATTTCTATTGGCAATATTTCCAGCCGCCCGGCGTCGCGGAAGCCGAATTCGAGCGCGACATTGCCCACACCATGCGACTGGTGCTCGGGCGCGGCGTCTCCGATCCGAGCTCGATGTTCGTCGACGAAGCCAAGGGGTTCCTCGGCAAGCTGCCAACCGGAACGCCGCTGCCGGCCTGGATCACCGAGGCCGACATCGCCGAATTCGCCGAGGGCTACCGGCAGTCCGGCTTCCGCGGCGGCCTGAACTGGTACCGCAATCTCGACCGCAACTGGGAGCTCACCGCGCCCTGGCAGGACGCCCAGATCCATCAGCCCTCGCTGTTCATCGCCGGCTCGAACGATTCGGTGATTACCGGGCTGATCGGCGCCAAGCGGGTTGCGGACATGGAGCGCGTGCTGCCGAACCTCAAGCAGAAGCTGATCATCGAGGGCGCCGGCCACTGGATCCAGCAGGAACGCCCCGATGAGGTCAATGCGGCGCTGATCGCGTTTCTGAAATGATCAGGCCAAGGGACTGATTCGCAACGATTTGACTTAGTAGAGCCCGCGTCCGCTCAGCACTTCGGCCGGTCCGCGCGCGTCGATCGGCACATAGGCGGCGGCCGGGCTCGGGGTCGCGGCATAGCGCGGATCGCTCTCGTAGGAGACTTCGCGCGGATTGTTCAAGGCGCGGCCCCGTGACCGGCTCGAGGCCGACATTTCGGAGGTCGCGCTGACCGAGGCATAGTCGGCCTGGGTGTTGCCGAGGCTGTAGGGCCGGCCCTCAGGCAGCGGAACATCGCCGCGCAGACGGCCGGATGAGGACGACATCTCGGGTACGAATGGTCGCGCGGAGGCGACGCGGACCATCGACGGTGACGGCGCCGGCGTGCCGGTACGCAGGGTCGCCATCAGCTGGCGGTCGTCGGAGCCTTCGAGCGGCGCCCGGCCGACATATTCGACGCGGACGCGGGCGACGCCATTGCCTTTGAATTCAAGCAGTTCGGCCGCTTTGTTCGACACGTCTATGAGGCGATTGCCGTGGTACGGACCGCGGTCATTGACGCGGACGACGAGCGATTTGCCGTTGCTCAGATTGGTGACCCGCGCGTAGCTCGGCATCGGCAGGGTTGGATGGGCGGCCGTCAGCGAGCCCATGTCGAACACCTCGCCATTGGCGGTCAGGCGGCCATGGAAATCATCGCCGTACCAGGACGCCATACCCTCGGCGCGGTAGTTCTCGTTCTCCTCCGGCACATAGGTGCGGCCGGCGACGACATAGGGCTTGCCGATACGGTAGGTGCCGCCGCCCTTGGGCACGGGGTCGCCGAGCGCGACGACACGCGGGCTCGACGACACGCCGTATTTGGGATCGACCCGGCTGGCGAACTTGTTGGAGGAGGCGCAATTGGCGAGGACGAGGCACGTCGCCACCGCAACGGCGCCGCGCGCCGTCCGGATCATCGAATCTGGCCGTCTAGTCCCCATCTGCCCCAAGTACCATTCTGCCGGACCCGCGCCCACTTTGCGGCGTCGGGATCATTTTCTTCACGGTGCGGCCCACCTCCACACCAGAGCTTGACGATATCGCAACCGGAACACGGCGGAAATGGGGAGAGCCTTAACCGTATGGCACTTTGGTAAACCGCCTGTTGCGCCTCCTCAGTTGTTCTACGGAGCCTCGGCCACCCAAAACGCCCTCGCCTGTCCCGCTATCAGACACACTGTTGCAGCAAATCATCAGTGGGGCGGCATCTTGAATTCAAACAATTGAATCTTTTTGACTGTGCAAGGCTGCAATCGTTTTCTCTTCCGCGTGGGGCGCAAAGGAAGTTTGCGATGATCGAGACGGTTACAGCGGTGATGGGCCTGGTGAGTGCGGCGATCTTCTTGGCGCACGCCGTGGAAGGCTATCGGTACCGGGCCTGACAGTCCGTTGAAGGCGGAAAGACGCGTCACCTCTTTCCAGGAGAGAATGTTCGGAAAGCTTTAATCAATTCGGATGAGCATCGGTTGAAGGCAGGTGTGTCATGCGTAATCACGATTTGGTCTCCGACGGATTTCTAACGCTCACCGCGGCAAGCCTGGTGCTGCTGTGCTCGAGCCTGCTGGCCTTCGCTTTTGGCTGAAGATGTGATGCGTTGGGCGCCATCTGCGCGCATGCGACGGGCCGACCACCTTCACCTCATCCCTCGCCGATCCGACGTCGGCATCAGCGCCAAGCCTGATGATACTTGGCCAGGCAAACACGCGGCGACCTGCACGCCAGTTGCGCCGTCTTCTCCCAGCCCCAGTCCTGACGCACCCTCCACCTTCCCATCGAGAGGATTGGCGAATGATCGGCGCGGTAAGAGAGGGAACGTCTGCACTCCTCGTCAGCACGGACGGCCGGTTGCTCATGCAACTGCGCGACGACCTTCCGCACGTTTCCGATCCCGGCAAGATCAGCCTGTTTGGCGGGCGGCGGGAGGGCAGCGAGACTTTCCTGGAATGCGTCGTTCGCGAAATCCACGAGGAGATCGGCCATTACGTGCCGCCCGAGCGTTTTGAACTGATCGGGAGTTATTCCGGACCGGATCCTTCGACACCGGGCGGCACCCTCCGCGGCGAGGTATTCCTCGCCCACGATGTGCCGATCGACCAGCTGAGGGTCACCGAAGGCCGCCTCGAGATCGTCGCGGTCGAGGACCTCGAACGTCTCCGCGGCAGGCTCGCACGCCCGGCGCAGTATGCGCTGGCGATCTTCCTGAAGAGCGAACCGGCTACCTGAGTGACCAAACCAGCCCGCGCACGAGATCGTCGATCATTGGCAGCGCGACCGCGGGATGGGCAACGTCGATATCGTGCACGTGCCAATAGGTCACCCTGTCGGCGACCTCAGGGAACCGCCGCTCGATGAGCGGACGATGCTCGGCCTCCTTGAGCGCGATCACGAGGTCCGCGCCGTCGAAGTCAGCCAACGCGCAGGGCTGCGGATAGCGCGCTGCGCCTTCGGGAACGATGCCGTTGGCGCGCAGACGATCATCCGCAAACACCGACATGGCTCCGACATTGTCGGGCGAGCCCCGTTCGGCTGCACCTCGGGACGATGCGCGCCATGGGACGTTTGCGGCTCGTGCCAGATGATTGAACAGCTCTTCTGCGTATCGACTGCGATAGTAGTTGCCGGTGCAAAGGAACAGGACGCGCTTCATGGGTTCATGATGGCCAACGCCGGCCTCGGCGGTCAACCGCGTTGCATTCAACTGCGCATGATCCGCGGCGCGGCTCGTTGACGCCGGCAAAGCCAAGGCCGGCCTTTTCGATCAAATCAGGCCTTTTTCAATGTGCATACCGGCAAATGACCAATTGGCGCCCGGTTGCACAGGCAGGTTCGCGTTGCGTTCGGCCGCGGCCTACGCTATGGGCCTGACCTGCTCAGACGGAAGGGTGGCCGAGTGGTTTAAGGCACCGGTCTTGAAAACCGGCGTGCCCGCAAGGGTACCGTGGGTTCGAATCCCACCCCTTCCGCCAGTATAGTGTTCTCCGTTGTTATCCACTGTTCGGAATCCCAAGCAAAATCAGCGCTTTCGTCGGCCGACCGCATTCCTTGGTTCGCCGTCGTTCCTCATAATCAAAGCGCAAACCGTAGCTTGGGACCGTAGGTTCGGAGGATGGTTTTGATCGGAGGAGCGTCCATCTTCCGAACTATGCTGATTTGCTATGTTCTAGGGTCACTCCTTGCAAAGCTACGGTTGAAATCCACGATTACCCCGTTGAACCAAACAAGAGTAGCCCGCTCAGATCGGCTCGACCGGAGCTGACTTGACAGTTTACGGCGTTCCCTCTCGCAAGGAGCAGCATCAAGTCATCGCGGCCAGACGCGTGCGCACGAGATCAATGTGACCTCGCAGCGTATATAAACTGCTCGCATAAACATTTGGCAATTGCAGATGGTTCGCGCGTTGATCAATCAGATCAAGTTTGGTGTTCAGCGCGCCGAGATCAATCTTCACTCCTTGAGCCTCCATCTCGCTCTCGATCAACCTGATCTCGTCATAGAGTCGCCTGATCCGGAGCTGCATCATCCAGTCGTACGACTGCGGCAGCAACTTGAATGCGGGAAAGAGCAACGCGACCAATGGCACAAACACGACCAGGAGCTTCTCGACCAGCGTCGCGGCCCAGAATGGAAGATAGCCTTGCAAGAATGGCCGTCCGGTCTTGTAAAAGCGCTGCGCTTCCTGACTAAGCGGAAGGTCGATTGCTTCGGCGGCAGGAAACTCTCCCGCCTTCTGGAAAATCCCCGGCGGCGAATGAATCTCGACTGCTGCATTGAGCAGCAGATACTGCAAGGCAGGATGCAGGTCGGCGCGCACGGCAAGGCTGGCTTTCGGCGCCAATAGAAAAACATCGTTCGGCGGTCGGTTCGTCAAGAGATCGATGACACCGGCGGGCAATATCAATTTATGTAAGTAAGGATAGATCGCGACGAAAGCGTCCGCGCGCTGAGCGCTTGAAAGCTCGATGCCCGTGGCATGGAGAAGAGACTGGACGACGGGAGACTCCCAGGCTGTCACAATAAACGCCGCGTCGATGTCGCCGGCGATCAGCTTTTCAGCCGCAGCCTGCGGGGGAAATCCCGACAATTCGCCGACAATACTGTCAAGCCTGGTCCTTTCGACGACTCGCTGCGCCAAGGCACGCCCACCGCTTCCCTCGGCACCTATCGAAAGCCGTCGGCCCCGCAATCCCTGTACGCCTTCGCCAATTCCGGCCCGGCGAAAAAGCCATAACGGTTCGTAAAAAACGGTGCCGAGCGACTCCAGCTTCGGGGCTTCCTTCCTGGTGGTAGTGCCCCCCTGTATGAATCCAACGCTGACCTGCGACGTCGGATCGAGCAGATATCTCAGATTGGCCAGGCTGCCGGCAGTCGGCTGCAGCTGCAGCTTGACACCATCTTTCGCCAGGATATCGCGATAGCGGATCCCCAGTTCGTAGTTGGCCCCGCCTTCAGCGCCAGTCGCCATCACCAACTCACGCGGCGGTAGCGTTGCTACAATGAACCAGCTCGCGCCGAAAAATATCGCTGCTGTCGCGGCAACTGCAGCGTAGCGCCAGATCCTGTGGGCATAATCTCCAATCATCATCGCGCGTCGATCCTCGGTGCCGTCGCGACCTTGCCAAATGGCCTTACTGAAACGCTTGGTCCGTGGTTCGAAATACAAGCGAACTGGCACTTTCGCCCCAGTGATTTCGCCAAGAGCGGGAAATGAATGATAGCGGATAGCCGGACCATGATTCTGATCGAACGTGGCTCACTGATGGAGCCAAGCGCTCCATGTGCATCATGCTTGTTCACCTCCCTGAAATTGCCGGTACAAAGACCAATGGCATGCAACCTGTCTTCCGTGAGGTTGATCCAGGTTAATCAACCTTACGGAATACTCCTCGTCCGGGCGGTGGCCTCCTGAGCCAAAGGTGGCGACGCGACCGTCTCCACTGGCCGCTTTGCAATGGCCCGCCGGTCCTTCACATAAGCTATGGGAACACCGAACCTCTCCACCGTGCCGATAACATCGCCGTCAAGATCGCGGTCGCAGTTCATCTGTGTCGGCGCGATAAAGAATTCCGACTCGTCCCACTCGGACCTGAAGTCCCAGCGCAATTGTGGAAGAGTGACAGCCCGGTCAAAAGGCAAACGCTCCCCGCATACGGCGACGGAATAAATCTTGGGCGGATGGATCGACTCCATGTGGGTCTGGTCACGGACGAACGCCTCAAGCGTACGGATCGCCTCCGGCATGCTGTTGAACCAGTAATCGAGCTCGTACCGACGGAATGCGCCCGGAAGGCCGCCGACCAGCGCATTGTAGGAGAGGTTCTCGTAGGGATGAAGCCTCACCAGCGTCACGCCTTCCCACAGGAAGCATGCAGAGACTAACGCGAGCGCAGCCGATGCCAATCGGCGCCGACGCGTCGAAAGCGCGTCAAGGCCCCTGCTGAAACCAACGCCGGCCAGCGTCGCAAGCGGCGGAAGCACGAACAAGAAATGACGCATGCCGGTAAAGCCGGGTCCACGAAGCAGCACTTGGCAGGCCAGCGGAAAAAGGACGCTCAACGACACCAAGGCCAGATCGCTGTGGTGTCCTCCCCGGCTCTCATCGCGCTGTTGCCAAAGCAATGAGATCATCGCCAGCGCCGCGCCGACGAGCGTAATGAGCGGCACGCGGATGAGGAGATAGACCGGAATATAGAGCCGCGGCACATCGGCCATCTCGTAAACGCGTCCCGCAAACATCGTGCGGATGTCGTAGTGAAACTCCGAGAAAGCAATTAGACCGCGGATCGGGTTGAGCGGCGACAGCGCGGCCCACGGCCAGGCCAGGATCATGATGAGACAGGCGAGCACCACGGCCGGTAACGCCTTCAACGCGGAAGTGGCGGCAAAGGAGAGGCGCACGCCGCGCTCGCGCCAGGGCAGGCAAATAGCGACGGCAAAAACGAGATAGAGGATCAGCAGCAAACCGAGGCTTCGCACGCCAAGCGCCGCTCCGGCTAAAAGGCCAAACCCTGCCACGTCGACGGCGCGCGGCGACGGCAATCGGCGAGCGATCCGGACGAGAAACAGCGTCGCTCCCATCATGGCGGACGCGAAGGGAATGTCCTTGGTGTGGTTGAACATGGCGCCGTACCAGTCACCGCAAAGCGCAAGCGCGACCGCGGCGATCAGACCTGCGCACGGTCCTGCAATCAATCGCGCGGTCACTGCACTGGCGCAAATCCCGCCAATCCCGATCATCGCGCACAGGATGTGGCGCAGCTCGTAAGCGTCCACAGGGACGACATGCGCGAGCGCCACGGCAATGATGTCGAACAGCCCACCATAGAGATAAAGGTTCTCGAACGCGAATACGTCGCGAACCTTGAATGCACTCTGATAATAGCTGATAATCAATTCGCCATAGTGGTGCTGCACGCCCTCATCGTTGGAGATCGCGTAATCCCTGAAGGTGAGCCACACCGCGAGGACGAGGGTTGCGAGAAGCGCACCGGTCGCGATGTCATAGATGTCGAATCGCGCGATCGATCGTATCGCCCTGTTCCGGGGCAAATTGCCCTCCGCGATGCCGGAAAAGCGTTCTGTGCGCCGCGCTTTGGTCCTGATCATTCCTCGCTATCACACCTAGTGCGCTGTCTGGCGCAGGAGCTCGGTCAGGCGCGCGCGTAGAGCCTCGCTCGCCTTGCGTCCGGCTTCCTGGCCAACCTGCGTGCTTTGCTGGGCAATTGCTTGTGACTTTTCCAGAAATTTCCTTCCGGCTGGTCGGCTATAGAACGCCTCGATCTCGTGCAATTCGTCGACTGTAAAATTGTTCGCGTAAACGGTGGCGACAGCGTCGATCATCGCGCTGTAATACGGAGCATAGGTCTCCGTCATCTTCGGCAGCAGCGCATCGAACGCTCGCTCCATTTCCGGCCTTTCCTGCGTCAGCCCCGGCTTGAGGCCCAGCAGAATGACAGGCAGCAGCGCCTTGTACTGGTCGGGTACCCCTAAAGTAGTAACCAGGCTTCGAGCTGCGGTCATAGCCTCGGTGGATGGCGCTTGTGCCCGTGCGACGCATGTCGAACATAGGAGTATGCTACAGATGACCAATAAGCGTTTGGACATAGACCGACTCCTCCGACGACGTCCGAATGGACGATGGTGATCAAATCGCGGCTTCCGGGCGTCGGCGCAGTCACGCCGTGCCCGAACCGGTCGCTGCCTTTGACGTATCAAGATCGGCTACCTCGACAAACAAGTCGGGGACCTTCTGGCTCTGATCCAAAGCCCATGCGATCGCCATCATGATCAGGAAGCCGGCGAGGCTGACGCCAATCTGCGCCAAGACGCCCGAGTCGTACTGCACCAGGATCCAATGCGCTCCAAACGACAGGAACACGCCGACGCAGAAGAGCGGCAGCGAATGCCGGCCACACAGCTTGAGCGGATAAGTCCATTTTGCGGTGAGCTGCCGCCAGTTGTGCGGAACATAACGCGACACTACGACCGCCACAGCGAGAAAGTGCGTAAAGCGCAGCATGTCGAGATCGGTCTTGTCGATCGGATAGATCACCTTGATCATCCATTTCGGAATCAGTGACGCCAGGAATTCGCTGTGCCAGGTCATCACGATCAGGAAAGCAAAGCCAATCCACGCAACTGATAGGGCGAATACCGCGCGGGATTGAATCAGGTTCCAGTATTTGGCGGCGCCCCCGACGCTGCACCATGCGGCCAGAAAAAACAGCAATTGCCAGGCGAACGGGTTGAAGTACCACGTTGTGCCCGGCGGATAAGACGGGAGATTCCAGTCGAACCAGCGCGCCAGAACGTACAGGACCGCCGAGCAAAGCAAGGTTAGGTTCGGGCGGCGTACCATGCACCACAGGACCAGCGGTGAAGCGGCAATCAACGAAATGTAGAGCGGCAGCACGTCGAGATCGACCGGCTTGTATCGCAGCGTGAGGGCCTGCCCGATCAGTATGTCGGGATGCTGGAGGAAATTGAAGACATTGAACTCATTCTCGTACATCGGATTGTCAAATTTTCTCGCGGCGCGCGCGATCTGCGCCGTAAAAATCAGGAAGAGCATAATGTGAGCGACGTACATTTGCACAGCCCGCTTCCAGAGCCGCTTTGTGGCCGCGAGGAACTGGCCGCCGGCAATGAAAGGACCGTAGATGAAGCCGGCAAGGTAGCCGGAAATGAACACGAAGAACTCGGCGGCGTCGCTGAAGCCGAAGTTGCGAAGCGTCAACCAGGAGACGATGTTGTTCGGAACATGATCGAGGAAGATCATCCACAGACCCAAGCCGCGCAACAGATCGAGCCGGAGGTCACGCTCGACGGGACGCATGAGATATTCGTCATCCTTGTGGGTCATCATGCTCCATCCATTATTACTCGTGGTACGTTGCACTGTGACAACGGCGGTAACCTGCTCGCCGAAACCTCATTTCTTCATCCTGCTCCCATCTGCCGCTGAAGCTTTGGGCGCGACTGGTCCTGTTGAGGCGGCGCCAAGCACGTCAAACGAAACAGTAATCTTGCCCGCTTTCTCGAACTCGAGCGTCATCGGCACAGCAGTTCCTTTCTTCATCTTCGCCTTGAGGTTCGACAGGGTGAGATGAATCCCGTGAGGCGCCAACACCACCTTGTCACCGGGAGAGATCGTCACTCCTCCGGCAACAGGGTTTAAGGTCAGTCCGCCCCCGACCATGCTACTTTGCTGGATCTGAAGCTTTTCGGCGATATCGGTCGCCCCTCCGATCAAGCGGTCCGGCGCCGTTCCCTTGTTTTCGATCGTGACATAACTACTCGCCAATTCCGCACCGCGCGGCGCCGCGCGGCTCCACGCTTGTGAAATAACAAGATCACCTGCCTTCACTTCCTGCGCTTGCAGAGGCAGGCTTTGGAGTGCACCGGTAAAAAGCAGGAGCGCGACGAGATGTCTGCTGACTTTCACTTTTCCCTCCCTTTAACGACTTGGTACCGTCACAGTGGTCTTGACAGCATTGGAGCGCTCTCGCGCTCCGCCGTCGCCCACTTGTACCATGTGAACGTCCGCGCAACGCAGTACATGACCAGGAGGCCAGCGACGCCCACGATGAAATGCAGCGCGGCGCCGGCATCAAGCTCCATCAGAAGCGCGTAGCCAGCAAATGACAGGGCGACCCCGAGTGCAAAAGTCTGAAGGGAATATTGCCCGCACAGGATTAATGGCCGGGCGAAGGGCGACTTCAATCCCGCCCAGTCGCTCGGCACGAAGCGCAGAACAACGACCGTCAGCGCCAGGAAATGCGCAAACCTCAGGATATCGAAATCGGTCTTATTGATCGGGTAGATCACGCGCGACAACCACGCTGGGATGAAGCCCTCCAGCTGAGGGAAATACCAGGTGAAGGTGACAAAGAGCGCCGCGCAGAGATAGGCGACAGCCAGCCATAAAGTCAGCGAAGAATTCAGAACCGCGATCAATCGCCATCCGCCACCGAGCGCGCACCAGGCACCGAAGACGAAGAGCAACTGCCAAGCGCAAGGATTGAATGACCAGAAGCCGTCTCGATAGGTCGACAAGTGAAGGTCGTACCGAATGGTGAGGATGTAGAACAGGATCGACGCTGCCAGCGGAAGATCGCGGTGCACTCGTGCAAGCAGGAAGACGAGCGGCAGGAAGGCCATCAACACGATATAGAGCGGCAGAACATCCATGTTCAGCGGACGAAATCGCAGGAGCAGTGTCTGGATCATCACAGCTCCTGGATCCCTGAAGAAATCCGCGACTTCCATCTCATGAATGTAAAACGATGGCTTGTTTGAAACTGCCACGACGTAAGCGATCTCCGCCATAAGGACCAGGAAGAGCAACAGATGCGCGGTGTAGATCTGCCAGACCCGCCGCAGCACGCGCGCGGTCCCGATCACGAACCCAGACTCGAAGGTTGCCCTGCCGTAGACCAGCGCAGCGGTAAAGCCGGAAATGAAAATGAAGAGTTCCGCGGCGTCGCTAAAGCCGTAATTTCGGATCGTGAACCAGGTCAAATAGTCGGGCGAAACGTGGTCGATATAGATCATCCAAAGGGCCAGCCCACGAAAGAGGTCGAGCCGCAATTCCCGCTGGCCGCTCGCGACGACAAACAGCGGCATCGAGACTGCCGACGCTGAAAAGATGCCTTTCGCGACCGGGTCCACCTTGCCCGTTGAGGAAGCTCCGGCGACTCCATCGGCAATCGATGCAAATCCGGCTTGATCAATACGAGGCATCGTCTCGTCCTCGCTCCTGGTCATCGACAACAACAAGCCAATGGACGACTACACTACAGTTCCGCTCCCCAACTCGATATGTCATATTGGAGGTAGTCCGGGCCAATCTTGCTGGCAGACGGCTGCGGAAATGTTCAAACAGCCAAGGCGCATACGGCTTTCCCAACCAAAGTGTTCGGTGCGGTCAGTGGCCTTCCGGTCCCCCAAAATGGTTCGGGAGCGTGGAGCTGTTCGAGGGTAGCCGACGTTGCGGCCGGATGAGAGTACAGGCGCGGAGAGCGCGCTTCCTAGGCCGGCAGATAGAAGATCGCAGCGAGTGATGCTCATAATGCTGCTCCCAAACTGGTGCTGATTTCGCAGCCGCAATTTGACTTTGGACACTCCAACGACCGGCGTACTGGCCCCCGCTCCTCTCATCACTAAAGCGAAAGAACGCCGATCACAGCCCCGCCCAGCACCAGCACTGCCGGGTTGATCTTGGTTTGCAAGCAGGACACCCGTCCGCGGTGCCGATCCTGACTTGCGCCGGATAATGGAGAAGTCCGTCGCAACCTATTGGGCGGTCGAACAACCAAGCGTGACACACACGGTTACCCGCATGCTCCACGCTCGCGTCGTCTTTCCCGACATCTCCCTTGAAGCGGTGGCCAATGAAATGTCGATGCAGCCTCGAACCCTGAACCGCCGCTTGCAGGCAGAGGGCAAGAGTTTCCGTGAATTGGTCAACGAAGCACGCTTCGCAGTCGCCCGGCAGCTGCTGGCGGGGACGAGGATGGATATTACCGACATCGCCCTTGCACTCGGATACGCCGATCCCAGCGGCTTTACCCACGCGTTTCAGCGCTGGTCGGGTGTAGCACCGAGCGAATGGCGCCCCAATTGACTGCCGTTAGCAAACTTTGGGACGAGTTTGCCAAAACGGGCGGCGCGCTAATGGAATCGGGCGCGAAAACAGAATCAAACCGAAAGGTGTGGCGTGCACGAGCCACGCGGCGGACCAACCTCGAACGCGTCGCTGGCCGTGGCCTAAACCGCAGCCGTTTGACGCAGTGCCGCGGAAAGTCGAATTGATTCAGTGGGGTTGACAGGACACCCCTTCGGCCATGCATGGCGCCTCCGCAAAGCGGCCTGGTTGCAACCTCTTCCCGAACCAACAATTAAGGAATCAGCTTGAATGATAGGTGCATTGCCCGTCCGGCGCCCGGCACCGAGAGGTTGAAATGAATTGGGTCAAGGCGTTGCTGCTGCTCTCCGTACTGCTTCTTGGATGTGCCGACCTCGCCACCACCAACAGGATCTTGGAGCTCGGATTCGGCGAGGCGAACCCGTTCATGCAGATGGCCCAGGCCTGGTTCGGTGTCTGGTGGCTGATCCCCAAACTGGGCTTGACCTATCTCGTCATCGCCCTGCTTTGGCGTAGCGAAAACCTTTCCAGGATCGCCCTTGTCGTGGCGTTCTGCTCAACGCCCGTCATCAACAACCTCGTCATCCTCGCCGGCGCAAGCTGAACCAGTGCGCGCCGTTTGCGCTGGCGATGCGATCGTTCTGCTCGTTGTCGCGAGCAGGCATGATCCGATCAATGTCCCGGATTTCTACCGCCTGATCAGACCCACGCTCTTTGCCGGGCGTGCCGTCAGGTCTGCGCGATGAACTCCGCGATCATGTCGGCGATTTCCTGCGGCGCATCCTCGAAGCAGTAATGCCCGACGCCGGTAAGGCGCCTGACCGGCGCCGCCGGGAAGATCGCGGAAAACAGTGGCAGGAAATGGTCTGCGTGCAGCGTGCGGTCCGCTTCGCCCCAGATCGCCAGCGCTGGCTTGCTGCGGATCGCGCGATCGGCGGCAGGAGTCGGCGCCTCGAATTTGTGCGCCCCGGTCGCAAAGCCCCTCGCCCATCCGATCGCACCGAGGCAGTCGGCCGGACGCGCGAAAGGTGAGCCGTAGGCGGCGAGCCAGGCGTCGGTGATGACTGCGTTGTTCTCGAAGCCGTTGAGCTTGAGCGTGCTCAGGATATTGAAGCCGAGCTGGCCGAGCACCGGCTCGAGCTCACCGTTCGCCTCAGCGGATGCGATCCACTGAAACCAGGGCGAGACCTGCGCGTTCGTGGTGACGCGCGTGAGCAGGTCGCTCTGCCCGAACGGTGTCGGCCCGTTGGCCGAGATGACGCGGCGGATCCGATCCGGATGGCGTACCGCGAGCCCCATGCCGACGGGACCGCCGAAATCATGCATCACGAGGGTGATGTTGGTGAGGTCGAGCGCGAGGACCAGGGCTTCGAGATTGTCGACATGGTCTTGCAGCCAATAGCTGCGCTGCGCCGGCGTCGCGCTCTTGCCAAAGCCCATGTGATCCGGAATGACCACGCGCCGCGTTGCGTTCAGGACTGGCACCAGATGCCGGAACAGATAGCTCCAGGTCGGTTCACCATGGAGGCAAAGCACCACCTCGCCGTCCCGCGGGCCTTCGTCGACATAATGCATCCGGAAACCTGGAGCCGCGCTGAAATGCGGCGCGAAAGGAAAGGTGCCGTCGAACGTCGCATCGGGTTGAATCATGGCTGGCCTCGAATAGTTTTAATTTGAAACCATCGTGTAGCCCTTGAGGTTTTACTTTGCAACCGATATATCGAGCCCTCGATCGGGCGGTCTTTCGGGCCGCGTCCACGATGAAGAGCGTCAGGCAGATCACGATGGCCAAGCGAGTGAGCCACAGGGACTCGATGTGCGGGGTGGCCCGGCCGCTCGATGCAATCGGCGACTGGTGGTCGCTGTTGATCGTCCGCGATGCGTTCGACGGGCTGCGCCGGTTCGGCGAATTTCAAAAGAGCCTCGGGCTCGCCAAGAACATCCTCTCCGCCCGGCTCCGCAATCTGCTGGCGCACGGAATCATGGAGACCGTACCCGCGGCGGACGGCAGCCCCTATCAGGAATATGTGCTGACAGAAAAGGGACGCGGCCTGTTCCCGCTCCTCGTCGCGCTCCGTCAGTGGGGTGAGGATTTCTTCTTCGAGCCCGACGAGGCGCATGTGCTCTTGGTCGACCGAAAGAACGGGTTGCCGGTGCGGCGGCTCGAACTGCGAGCGCAGGACGGACGCGTCGTCGGCGCAGAAGATACGATGGTGCGGCTGCCGCAGGCTTCAGCCGGGAAAGGGATCGCGTGAGGCGCGTGTGCGCCGCGCGGACACCGTCATCAGCAACTGGATCTTAACCCTCCTTGCCGCAGCATCGGCTGCGTGGAGGTTCGACCAATGCAGACATTCCGGATTTCGCTGAGCGATGGGATGCGGCAATTCCACACGGCGATTCAAGCGCCGGATCCCGCGTCCGCGCGTATCAAGGCCGCCTACTTCTTCGATATTTCGAAGTGGCGGATCCTGAGCGTGTCGCTGACCGGGGCCAGTGTCGCGGCGGCGTAGTCGCTACGCGCCTTACGCCATCCGGTCGAGCTCGCCGGCCGCAAGTCGTGCGATTGCAAGGTCGATCTCGGCGAGTGGATCGGCATCGCCGAGGAACCACGCTGCCGACAAGCCTGTCCAGGCGATGATCCATGACAGCAAGCGCCAGCGATCGAGTCGCGCTGTTTCCACGACGATGTCGAGACGCCGCGCAAAGCGGCCGGGTTCGGTTGCGACCGGCCGTGTCGGATCGGCAAGATCGGGGTTGGTGAAGATGTTGGCGAAGTCGAAGCCGCGCTCGCCGACAAGATGCTTGGGATCGATCGCAAGCCAGCCACGCGCGCCGAAGTCGAGCACATTGTCATGGTGCAGGTCGCCATGCAGCACCACGATTTCGCGCTGATCGCGGAGCAGCGCTTCGGCGATGTCGGCCGATCGATTCAGGATACCGCCGTGCGCCCTCGCCGCCGGCCACAGCTCGCGAAACCAGTCCTCGAGCGGCGTCAGGTCCGGCCGCGGTTTCGCTCTCCGGGCGTGCAGCCGGTCGGCGGTTGCACAGAGAATTCGGCAGGCTTCATCGTCCCGGCCGGTTCGCGCCATGTCGCTCAGCGAAGCCGAACCCATCGCCCGCTCGAGCAGGAGAGCCTCGCCGTCACGGGCCAGGACGCGCGCCGCGCCGTCCCCATCCCACCACGCCATGACGATGCCGCCGAGACGTTCGTCCGGTTCGTGTGACAATTTGAGTATCGCCGGTTCGCCGTGCCGCCGCACCGGCAGCAACCGTGCGGCGTGCGTCACGATCGGGTCGCCGTCGGGGACAAGGCTCCAGGCTGAGAGATAGGGGTCGAACATCCAGGCAGGTTGGGTGGTGAAGGGCGTGACCGTCGTTCTAATCACTGCCGGCGCGCGCTGCCACGCTGGTTCCCTGCGGCGCATCGTGGCAGGACCGCTCCAACCGGTTCCGCGCTGCCCTCCCCATGTTGGCTGATGACAGCCCCCACCCATCTCGCGCTACAATGTCGCAGCCGGTGCTACGGAGGGTGTGGCGATGCCGCGAAAGGGAATAACCGGACATGACGAGTGGGTGGTCACCGAGGCCCTGGCCACGGCGCTGGTTGCGCTCGAACAGTTGCCGTCGAAGCACCAGCCTCGCGCGCATATGGAGGATGTCCGGAAGATTCTGACCGCGAGATGCGAGGCCGGCGCCGTCACGCTGCATCTTGCGCAGGCCAAGTGCCGGTTGTTTCCGGATACCGACCCGCTGACCATCTATGAGGAATACGGCCTCAAGGATGGACTGGGGTAACGGCCTGCCGGCCTGAACAGCCTCACTGAAGAGCGAACGGCTACTCGTGGCTGATGCGCCAGATCGTGCCGTTGCCGTCCTCGGAGACCAGCAGTGCACCGTCGCGCGCGACCGTAACTCCCACTGGACGGCCCCACACCTCATTGTCGCCGATGACAAAGCCGGTGATGAAATCCTCGTACTCACCGGTCGGCACGCCGTCCTTCAATCTGATGCGAATGACCTTGTAGCCGGTGCGCTTCGACCGATTCCACGAGCCGTGTTCGGCGGCAAAGCCGTCGCCGCGATATTCGGGCGGAAAACTGCTGCCGGTGTAGAAGGTCAGGCCGAGCGAAGCCGAGTGCGCCTGCAACAGCACGTCGGGAATCGTCACCTTGTCTTTCAGGTCGGGCCGCGCACCGGCATGCGCGGGGTCTTCGTTGGCGCCGATATAGTACCAAGGCCAGCCGTAGAACGCGCCATCGCGGATCCGCGTCACATAGTCGGGGACGAGGTTGTCGCCGCGGCCATCGCGCTCATTGGTCGAACACCATGGCGCGCCGCTGCCAGGCTGGATCGCGAGGCCGACGCAATTACGAATACCTGTGGCGAACAGTTTCTGGTTCTTGCCGTCGGGATCGAAGGCAAGGACAGCGGCGCGATCGGTTTCCGATCCCCAGGCAGCGCCAAGCGCGTGGTCGCGACTCCAGACCTCGATGCCACCAGGAGGCTGGCCGAGCCCCTCGCCTGCGTTGCCAGCCGAGCCGACCGATACCAGCATGCGCTTGTCATCGGGCGTGAATACGATGTCACGCGTCGAATGGCCGTAGCCGTGAGGAAGATTTGCGACAATGGTCTCGGGCTTTCCCGACGCCTTGAGGTCGCCGTTGCGGTAGGCAAAGCGCACGACGCTGTCCGTGTTGGCGACATAGAGCCATTGCGGGTTGTCGCCGCTCGGGAAGAACGCGATGCCGAACGGCCGGTTCAGTCCGGTTGCGTAGACCTCATTGGTCGCAGCCTTGGTGGCACCGTCGGCGCTGCGCAGGACACGGATGCGGCCGGGGCCGGTTTCCGCGACGAAGATGTCGCCGTTGGGCGCGGTCCGGATGATCCGCGGTCCGCTCAGCCCGCTGGCAAACAGCTCGATCTTGAACCCCGCCGGCACCTGCGGCACTGCGGAGGCAGGTCGCTGCACGACGCGCGATGAATTGCTGCTGGAGGCCGTTGCCCCCGGCTTGGGCAAGTCTTGCGGTGTGATCAGACGCACCGTGCCCGGTCTGTCGCGCTGCCAGTCGCCGAACGCCTCCGTGCCTTTCAGCACGGGCTCGGCCGTCACCCCTGTGATGCCGACCGCCGCGAGGAGGATGACCGACAGACCTGCGCCGGCCAGATTTGTCTTGGGCATATGCTCCTCGCGCGATGTCCCTGTCAGCTGCAGAGTTCATAGCGCGGTTCGACCGCCGGCTGCGGTCACAATGTCGTCTGCCTCGTTGTCGTTGAGATACGCGACGCGGTCAGATCGCCCGGCTTGACGATCGATGTGCGCGGGATCAAACCACCCTGGAACGGACCATCGGCTTGCTGCGCTCGGCCGCCGCCGACAGGTCGCGATAGGCCGCCGCTTCGCCAACCAGCGCCTTGAGCGGAACCGTAAGTCGGCAGATCAGGCCCTCGGCACGCCAATCGAAGTCGGCGCGGCCGCCGAGCTGGGTCTCGATGCTGGCGATGACGCTCCTGGTGCCGAACCCCTTCTGCTTCGGCTTGGTCACCGGAGGCCCGCCGGACTCGACCCAGGCCAGGATCAGCGTCTCGTCCTGCACTTCCCAGGTGATCGCGAGCCGGCCTGGTAGCACCGACAGGCTGCCGTATTTGGCGGAGTTGGTGACGAGCTCGTGCAGCGCCAGCGCCAGGGTCTGCGCGGTCGCGGGCTGCAACTGCACCTCCGGACCCTCGATCTGGATCTGCCCGGCCTCGGAATAAGGCGCGATCTCCTCGGTCACCAGCCGGCGGATCTCGGCGCCCTGCCAGCTCGACAGCGACAGCACGGTGTGAACGCGCGCCAGCGCCGTGATGCGGCCCTCGACCGCTCGCACATAGGCGGTGACGTTCTGCGCGCGCGTCAGCCGCACGATCGACTGCGCCAGCGCGAGCGCGTTCTTGGCGCGGTGGTCGACCTCGCGGGTCAACAGGCTCTGCCGTTCCTCGGCCTTCTTGCGATCGGTGATGTCGACGGTGACGCCACTGACCCTCACCACCCTGCCGTTCCTGTCGCTGGTGGCCGCGGCCGTGCCGACGCACCAGCGGATCTCGCCGTCCGGCCGCACGACGCGGAATTCGGCTTCGTAAGATGTGCGGCCGTTGCCGAAGCCGGTCCAGGTCTGCTTCAGTTCTTCAACATCATCGGGATGAAACAGCCCCTGGATGTTGTCTGATGTCAGCGCGAAGGATTTCGGATCGACGCCGAAGATCTTGTATTGCCCCTCGTCCCACATCCAGTCGCCATTGACCCAATCCCAGTCCCACGAGCCCATCTTGCCCGCGGCAATCGCCATGCTGCGGCGCGCCTCGCTTTCGACCAGCCGCGTGGTCGACTGCTCGAGCTCGGCGGTGCGCGCACGCACGCGGTCCTCGAGCTCGGCGTTGAGGCGTTCGAGTTGCCGTGTCTTGCGGTAGAGCTCGGCGAACACGCGGATCTTGGCGCGCAACACTTCCGGCACGACTGGCACCGGGACGTAGTCGACCGCGCCCATCTCATAACCGCGCAGCCGGTCGATATCGCTGACCTGGATCGCCGAGATGAAGATCATCGCGGTCTTCTGGAAGCGCGGATGCTCGCGGATCATCGCCGCGAGTTCGAAGCCGTCGAGCTCGGGCATGCAGACGTCGACCAGAATGACCGCGACTTCGTTCTTGAGCAGGAACTCGAGCGCCTCGCGGCCGGACGATGCCGCGACGAGTGTTTCGCCGAGCTCCTTGAGGATGACCTCATAGGCCAGCAGCTTTGCCGGCTGGTCATCGACCAGAAGGATGTTTACCTTTTCATGGTCCATCATGTTCGATCGCCGATCAGCGATGCAACCACATGCGGATCGCCAGCAGCAGTTGCTCTGTGTTCACGGGTTTCGCCAGATAGTCGGATGCGCCTGCTTCCAGGCATTTCTCGCGGTCACCTTTCATCGCCTTCGCAGTCAGCGCGATGATCGGCAGCCGCGCAAAGGCGGGATTTTGCCGGATGGCGCCGATGGTCTGGTAACCGTCCATCTGCGGCATCATGATGTCCATCAGCACAATCGCGATCTTCGGATTGGATTCGACCAGCGAGATCGCCTCGTGACCGGTTGTCGCAGTCAACACCTTCATACCTCGCCGCTCAAGCACGCTCGACAGCGCGAAGATGTTGCGGGCGTCGTCGTCGACCAGCAGCGCGGTCTTGCCAATAAGATCCTCATCGGAACTATTGAGCTTCTCCAGCATCCTCTGTTTTTCGACGGGCAATTCCGTGATCACACGGTGCAGGAACAGTGACGTTTCGTCGAGCAGACGCTCCGGCGACTCCACACCCTTGACGACGATGCTGCGCGCCATCGTGTGCAGTTCCGCGTCCTCCTCGGCCGAGAGTTCCCGGCCCGTAAACACCACAACGGGAATATTGGAGAGCGTTTCGTCCTTGCGGATCTGATCCAGCACCTCGAAACCGCTCATATCGGGCAGGCGCAGATCGAGCACGACGCAGTCGCATGGATTTTCGCGGAGCGTGGAGAGCGCCCCCGCTCCAGTGCCGCTGGTCACGATCTCGATATCCTCGTGTCCGAGCAACTCGGTGATGCTGAGCTGCTCCGCCGCATTGTCCTCGACGATCAGCAGGCGTTTGCGGCGCGGTCTCGCATATTCCTTGATCTGCGACAGCGCCGCGCTGACGCCTTCGGTCGTGGTCGGCTTGTTGACGAAAGAGAAGGCGCCGCGCGCGAGTGCATGTTGCCGGTCTTCGTCCAGCGTAATGATCTGGACCGGAATGTGTCGGGTCAGCGGATTGTGCTTGAGCTGGCTCAGCACGGTCCAGCCCAGCATGTCGGGCAGGAAGACGTCGAGCGAGACCGCGCTCGGCTGGAACTGCTTGGCGAGATCGAGCGCCTCGGCGCCGCGGCTTGCGACCAGCACCTTGAAGCCCTTGTCGCGCGCGAGGTCGATCAGCACCCGGGCGTAATGCGGGTCGTCCTCGACGATCAGCAGGATGGTGTCGCCGGGCTCGAGCTCGTGCCGGTCATCCGGCAGTTGCTCGATCACGCGCTCCTGCGCGCCTGTCGCCTGCAACGACGGCACCGGCGTGTGCGGCATCGGCAGCGGCGCCTGCGGGCGCAACGCCACCGACGGTCCGGCATATTTCAGCGGCAGATAGAGGATGAAAGTCGAGCCCTTGCCGGGCGCGCTGCGCAGATGGATCTCGCCGCCGAGCAGGCTCGCCAGCTCACGGCTGATGGCAAGGCCAAGACCAGTGCCGCCGTATTTGCGGCTGGTGCCGGCATCGGCCTGCTGGAACGCCTCGAATATCAGCTTCTGCTTGTCCTGGGGAATGCCGATGCCGGTATCCGAGACTTCGAACGCAACGACGGCGGGTGCAGCGTTCAGGATCGGATGCTCGGCGCTCCAGCCGCCGAGCGCGGCCGACACGGTCAGGCTGACGCCGCCGTCCGCGGTGAACTTGAACGCATTCGAGAGCAGGTTCTTCAGCACCTGCTGCAGCCGCTTGGAGTCGGTGACCATGCTGCGCGCAAGGTTGGTGTCGACATCGATGCTGAAGGAAAGGTGCCGGTTCTCCGCCTCATGCCGGAACGGCCGTCCAACCGTCTCGAGCAGGCTCGAGGTGAGAATTTCCTCGGCGTCGACCGTCACCGTGCCGGATTCGATCTTGGACAGATCGAGGATGTCGCTGATCAGGTTCAACAGGTCGGTACCGGCGCCGTGAATGGTGCGGGCGAACTCGACCTGCTTGCCGGTCAGATTGCCGTCCGGATTCTCGGTGAGCTGCTGGCCCAGGATCAGGATCGAGTTCAGCGGCGTCCGCAACTCGTGCGACATGTTGGCGAGGAATTCGGACTTGTACTTCGAGGTCAGCGACAGCTCGGTCGCCTTCTCTTCCAGCGCGCGCCGCGCCTGCTCGATTTCCTGGTTCTTGCGCTCGACGTCGACGTTGCGTTCGGCGAGCTGCTGGGCCTTCTGCTCGAGCTGGTCGTTGGTCTGCTGCAATTCCTTCTGCTGGGTCTGCAACTCGCCGGCGAGCTGCTGCGACTGTTTCAGCAGCGCCTCGGTCTGCATCGTCGCCTCGATGCTGTTGAGCACGATGCCGATGCTGTCGGTGAGCTGTTCGAGGAAGGTGATCTGGGAGGTCGTGAACGAGGAGATCGAGGACAGCTCGATCACCGCCTTGACCTGATTCTCGAACTGCACCGGGAACACGACGAGGTTCTTCGGCATGATCCGCATCAGCGCCGAATTGATCGGCACCGCATCGCCGGGAATGTCCGAGACGAGGCGCTGGCGCTTGTCGAGCGCGCACTGGCCGATCAGTCCCTCGCCGAACTGCACGATCTGTGGATGCGGATTGCTGCTGTCGCTGGCATAGGCCGACAAAAGCCGCAGCTGCGCATTCTCGGGATTATCGACCTGGTAGATCACACCCATATGCGCGTTGATCAGCGGCGCAAGCTCGGTCAGCAGCAGGCGGCCGACGGTCGCGAGATCGCGCTGGCCCTGCAACATGTTGGTGAAGCGCGCCAGATTGGTCTTCAGCCAGTCCTGCTCGGTGTTGCGCTCCGTCGTGAGACGGAGGTTGCCGATCATCGTGTTGATGTTGTCCTTGAGCTCGGCGACCTCGCCGCGCACGTCGACCTGGATCGAGCGCGTCAGGTCGCCCTTGGTCACGGCGGTCGCCACTTCCGCGATCGCGCGCACCTGCGAGGTCAGGTTGGCCGCGAGCAGGTTGACGTTGCCGGTGAGGTCCTTCCAGGTGCCTGCTGTGCCGGGCACGTTGGCCTGACCGCCGAGCCGTCCCTCGACGCCGACTTCGCGCGCCACGCTGGTGACCTGTTCGGCGAAGGTCGCGAGCGTTTCCGTCATGTTGTTGATGGTGTCGGCGAGCGCGGCCACCTCGCCCTTCGACTTCACCGTGAGATTTTGCTTCAGGTCGCCGTTGGCGACCGCGGTCACCACCTTGACGATGCCGCGGACCTGCTCGGTCAGGTTCGCCGCCATGACGTTGACGGTATCGGTGAGGTCCTTCCAGGTGCCGGCGACGCCGCGCACCTCGGCCTGGCCGCCGAGCTTGCCCTCGGTGCCGACCTCGCGCGCGACGCGCGTCACCTCGCCGGCGAAGGCGTTGAGCTGGTCGACCATCGTGTTGATGGTGTTCTTCAGCTCGAGGATTTCGCCCTTCACGTCGACCGTGATCTTGCGCGACAGGTCGCCGCGCGCGACGGCCGTGGTCACTTCGGCGATGTTGCGGACCTGGGTGGTCAGGTTCGCGGCCAGGAGGTTGACGTTGTCGGTGAGGTCCTTCCAGGTGCCGCCGACGCCGGGCACCACGGCCTGTCCGCCCAGCCGCCCTTCGGTACCTACCTCGCGCGCCACACGCGTCACTTCGGCGGCGAACGAACGCAGCTGCTCGACCATCGTGTTCAAGGTGTCTTTGAGCAGCAGGATCTCGCCGCGCACGTCCACCGTGATCTTCTTCGACAGGTCGCCGCCGGCGATCGCGCTCGCCACCTCGGCGATGTTGCGGACCTGCGCGGTCAGGTTCGACGCCATGAAGTTGACGTTGTCGGTCAAATCCTTCCAGGTGCCGGCGACGCCGGGCACTTCGGCCTGGCCGCCGAGCTTGCCTTCGGTGCCGACCTCGCGCGCCACGCGCGTCACTTCCGAGGCGAAGGCGTTGAGCTGGTCGACCATCGTATTGAGCGTTTCCTTCAGCTGAAGGATCTCGCCCGACACGTTCACCGTGATCTTCTTCGACAGGTCGCCGCCGGCAATCGCGCTCGCGACCTCGGCGATGTTACGGACCTGCGCGGTCAGGTTCGAGGCCATGAAGTTGACGTTGTCGGTCAGGTCCTTCCAGGTGCCGGCGACGCCGGGCACCTGGGCCTGGCCGCCGAGCTTGCCCTCGGTGCCGACCTCGCGCGCCACGCGCGTCACTTCCGAGGCAAACGAGTTGAGCTGGTCGACCATCGTGTTGATGGTGTCCTTCAGCTCGAGGATTTCGCCGCTGACGTCGACCGTGATCTTGCGCGACAGGTCGCCGCGCGCCACGGCCGTGGTCACGTTGGCGATGTTGCGGACCTGCGCGGTCAGGTTGCCGCACATCGCGTTCACGGAGTCGGTGAGGTCCTTCCAGGTGCCGGCAACGCCCGGCACGATCGCCTGACCGCCGAGCTTGCCGTCGGTACCGACCTCGCGCGCCACGCGCGTCACTTCCGACGCGAATGAACGCAGCTGATCGACCATCGTGTTGATGGCCTCCTTCAGCTGCAGGATCTCGCCGCGGACGTCGACCGTGATCTTCTTCGACAAGTCGCCGTTGGCGACCGCGATCGTCACCTCGGCGATGTTGCGGACCTGGCCGGTCAGGTTGTTGGCCATCGAGTTGACGCTCTCGGTCAGGTCCTTCCAGACGCCAGTCACTTCGGGCACCTGGGCCTGGCCACCGAGCTTGCCCTCGGTGCCGACTTCGCGGGCCACGCGCGTGACTTCCGAGGTGAACACCGAGAGCTGCTTGATCATCGTGTTGACGATGTTCGCCGACTGCAGGAATTCACCGCGCAGCGGCCTGCCCTCGACGTCGAGCTGCACGGTCTGCAGCAGGTCGCCCTGCGCCACCGCGGCGACCGCGCGGGTAACCTCGCGGGTCGGCCACAGCAGATCGTCGATCAGCGTGTTGACCGAACTTTCCATGTCGGCCCACGCGCCACTGGCGAGGCCGAAATTGACGCGCTGACGGGTCTGTCCCTCGCGGCCGACGACCTGCCCGACGCGCGCCAGTTGCTGCGCCATGCGCTCGTTGGCGGCCGCGATTTCGTTGAAGGCGTCCGCGATCTTGCCATCGATACCGAGATAGTCGCCACGCATCCGCACCGAGAAGTCACCGCCGCGCATCGCCTGCAGCGACTGCAGCAGATCGTGCGAGGAATCGAGACTTCCATTCGATGATTGGGCGCGGCGTGTATCAGTACGGGGACGAGGCGGCGAACCGAGATCGGTCATGGAATTTCCCCTACGCGCTGGCTACGAATCCAGGGACTCGGAAAAGCCAGTGTGACCATAAGAATGACTGCCTTGGAGCTATTCAAGCGGGAAAACGCCAAAACCACGATTTGTGACGCAAACCGAGTGGCTTAATGGTGAATGGAACCAAAAGTTCCAATGACGAATGAAACTTTTCGCGAAACGCTGCTAGCGATCCGCCGGCCACGTTCGCCGCACCAATTGCACCCGTTCGATGCGGCTGCATTGCTCGCAGCGGTACTGAAGAATGTCCCTGCCCTCGCTGCCCGGAGAGCTACTCTCGAGCCGCATCGTTCTGACGCAGCTGATGCAGGAGATCAGCGTCAGCAGCGGGCTGCGATCGTCATTCATCGATGCCCGCGGTGGCGCGGTCGGATCGGCGATCATGGCGCTGGGCGATGCTATGGTGTTGGCTCTCACCACAAGAAAATGCCGATCCTGCGGCTCAGGTTCCGGCCCGGAAACCCGATTTAGGCTCATGGCGGTGCGTCGGCCCTGGTTCAGCCGAGCAGCCGGATTACGCCCTGGCGTTACTGTGGCCCGGTTTGGGCTTGGCCTTGTCCGCCTTGGCCTTGTCTGCCTTGGCCGTTGCAATCGGGCGATCCGCATAGCTTCGGCCGAGCCGCTCGCGAACGGTCGGGAGGCGCTCGCCGCCACCAGCGGCTTTCCATCGGCCGATCAGCTCAGTGACTTCGGCGCGCATCGCCATCAGCCGATATGACGCTTCGCTGCAATCCAGGTCGCGGTTCACCTGGTCCCGGATCGACGCCTCGATCAAGGTCATCTCAGCCCGCAAAGTGCTGATCCTGCGACGAATTTCATTGATCTTGTTGTCCATGGCTTGTTAGAACAAAAATAGAACATATTGTCAAGTCACGATCCGGCAAGCGAGGTGGACGATGAGCATGGCAGCGGTGAAATTTGGCGGGGTTGCGGACCGGCTCGGCGGGCTGATGTCGCGCGCCCAGGCGCTGCGGTTGAGGAGCCTGGCCGAGGAGGCCTACCAGCCGAACCAATACGCGCGCGACCTGACGTCAGAGGAAGCCGAACGGCGCATCGATGCCCTCCGGGCGGAGATTGCGCTGGCGGACTCCTTCTGACCCCAGGTGGCCGAGCCGGACAACTCCCTTAAGGCTTTGATATAGCGGCGCAGCTAGGTCTGTTCTGTTATGGCTGCTTTGCCGCTGCATGACCTTTGGGGGAGCCTTTCGTGCTGGAGTTGGAGAAGCGGTCGCCGCTCGCGTTCCCGATCACACTGAAAGACGGGCGAATACTCGCAACGGTTGGCGATGCCGCGGACTATCTGTCAGCGCTGAACGCCGATCAGCGCGAGCGCAGCTATTGGAAGACGGCGATCCTGATGTTCAACAACGCGATGCGCGAACCCAGCTATCTGAGGATCGCAACGATCAACATGCGCTCGGCCCTTGTGTACGACCGCCTCGTCGACGACGTCGGCCCGTGATTGTGGCGCAGCAGCTACAGCCGAATCGGCGGTGGTTGCGTAGGGCCGTCTTCGTTATGGCCGCAAACAAGGTAACGGCGGTACACGCGACGGCCGGGCGCGCGATGCACTTCGGCCGCACTCTCGGGCCGCCTCGGAGGGCCAAGGCGGCCCATTTCTTTTCAAAGCAATTTTGCGCGGACGAACAACGTCCGCAAAGCGTTGGTCGCTTGCACGGTCAGCATGGCGTTCCCCGCGGCGCGCTCCAGCGCAACCAGCGCCTCGTCATGCAGAGAGCGGAACTCCATCCATTCGACGGCGCTGAGATTGCTGATGAAGCGGTAGGCCTGGCCGACGGTCGCGAGCGTCACCGTCTCGCCGTTCAGCCGCACCTGGAATATCGCCTTCAGCGGCGTATCGGATTTGGAAACGTCACCCATGGCGGGGTTGTGCTCCGCGCCGCGTTAATGTCAATCTAATTTCTCTGCGCCCGCGCAGGTCCGCCTGCCCCACTGAATCGCATTGTCTGTTAGCGTTTCGTGGGGGTGATTCGTGCCTGATCTTGCCAACACAGCCTATCTCGATGCGCTCAATTCCGAGCAGCGCCGCGCCGTCGAGCACGGCGTCGGCAAGGATTGCATTGTGGGCGCGCCGCTGCTGGTGATCGCGGGCGCAGGCTCGGGCAAGACCAACACGCTCGCCCATCGCGTCGCGCATCTGATCGTCGCGGGCGCCGATCCGCGCCGCATCCTGTTGATGACCTTTTCGCGGCGCGCCGCCGCCGAGATGGCCGGCCGCGTCGAGCGCATCGCACGGCGCGTGCTCGGCGACCGCGCCTCGATCATGACCGATGCGCTGAAGTGGGCCGGCACGTTCCACGGCATCGGCGCGCGGCTGCTCCGCGAATTCGCCGAGCGCATCGCCCTCGACCCGGCCTTCACGATCCATGACCGTGAGGACTCCGCCGATCTGATCAACCTGGTCCGCCATGACCTCGGTTTCTCCCGTACCGAAAGCCGGTTCCCGACCAAAGGCACCTGCCTTGCGATCTATTCGCGTTGCGTGAATGCCGAGATGCCGATCGAAGCCGTGCTCGGCCAATTCTTCCCGTGGTGCTCCGGCTGGGCCGGCGAACTGAAGCAATTGTTTGCGGCTTATGTCGAAGCCAAGCAGCGGCAGAACGTGCTCGATTACGACGATCTGCTGCTCTACTGGGCACAGATGGTGGCCGACCCGGCGCTGGCCGAGGAGATCGGCGGCCGCTTCGACCATGTGATGGTCGACGAATATCAGGACACCAACCGCCTGCAATCTTCCATCCTGCTCGCGCTCAAGCCGGCAGGACGCGGGCTCACCGTGGTCGGCGACGACGCCCAGTCGATCTACTCGTTCCGCGCCGCGACGGTGCGCAACATCCTGGACTTCCCGGCGCAGTTCAGCCCGGCCGCCGAGATCGTCACCCTCGATCGCAACTATCGCTCGACCCAGCCGATCCTGTCGGCCGCCAATGGCGTGATCTCGCTCGCCAAGGAGCGCTTCACCAAGAACCTGTGGACCGACCGGACCTCGACCCGCAAGCCGCAGCTGGTCACGATCCGCGACGAGGCCGATCAGGCGCGCTACATCGTCGAGCAGGTGCTGGCCAACCGAGAGGAAGGTGCGCTGTTGAAGCACCAAGCGGTGCTGTTCCGCACCTCCTCGCACAGCGGACCGCTGGAGGTCGAGCTGACCCGCCGCAACATCCCGTTCGTGAAGTTCGGCGGCCTCAAATTCCTCGATGCCGCGCACGTCAAGGACATGCTGGCGCTGCTGCGTTTCACCGCCAATCCGCGCGACCGGGTTGCCGGCTTTCGCATCCTGCATCTGTTGCCCGGCGTCGGGCCGGCCTCGGCGCAGCGCGTGCTCGATCATATGACCGAGGCCGCCGATCCGATCGCCGCGCTCGCCGCGCTGCCGGCCCCGCCGCG
>NZ_LGHK01000409.1 GCF_001908235.1 Bradyrhizobium sp. NAS96.2 | reverse complement strand
TCCGCAAGACCGCCGCCGAGGATGTCCAGGAAGGCGACAAGATCGCCAACCAGTCGATCCGGGTCAACGTCGACACCCTCGAACACCTGATGACCATGGTCTCCGAGCTGGTCTTGACCCGCAACCAGCTCTTGGAGATCTCGCGGCGCAACGAGGACACCGAGTTCAAGGTGCCGCTGCAGCGGCTCTCCAACGTCACCGCCGAGCTGCAGGAGGGCGTCATGAAGACGCGGATGCAGCCGATCGGCAACGCCTGGCAGAAGCTGCCGCGCATCGTCCGCGACCTCTCCGGCGAACTCGGCAAGCAGATCGAGCTCGAGATGCACGGCGCCGACACCGAGCTCGACCGCCAGGTGCTCGATTTGATCAAGGATCCGTTGACGCACATGGTGCGCAACTCCGCCGATCATGGCCTCGAGACCACCGCCGAGCGCCTCGCCGCCGGCAAGGGAGAGCAGGGCACGATTCGCCTGAGCGCCTATCACGAAGGCGGCCACATCATCATCTGCATCGCCGACAATGGGAGAGGGCTCAACACCGAGCGGATCAAGGCCAAGGCGCTCCAGAACGGTCTCGTCACCGAGGCCGAGCTGGAGAAGATGACCGAGGCCCAGATCCACAAGTTCGTCTTCGCGCCGGGCTTCTCGACCGCGGCGCAAGTGACCTCGGTGTCCGGCCGCGGCGTCGGCATGGACGTGGTGCGCACCAACATCGACCAGATCGGCGGCACCATCGACATCAAGAGCGTGGCTGGCGAGGGCGCTTCC
>NZ_LGHK01000408.1 GCF_001908235.1 Bradyrhizobium sp. NAS96.2 | reverse complement strand
ATTGGCCACCAACAGGATGCATGCAAGTAGAGCAAGCTTCGTTATAATTAGTTGACCGTAGGTCGTGCCAAGCCACTCGCCAGCCGAACTGGCGGAGCTAAACGCGAGCACCAAACCTGATGCGACGACGACGACCACGAAACCGATTGCTAGTTGGGAGAAACGTCGCAGCGTCGCTGCGACATAGACGCGCCGAGTCTCCGTGGGGGTGACAGCGACCGAAGCCACCAGCCAGATCCAAGCCGGTAAGGCCCCAAGCCAAGCAGAAACCGCGAGCACGTGAAGTTGATAGGTCGGAACGAGCCAACGGCTGTCGTCTTCCCCGGCGGCGTGTCCAGCAAGTGGACCAATCAGCGCGATCAGTGCTGCTGTCCCGCCTGTCACGATTGAAGCTAAACGTTGCTGCTGCCTCGACCAGCCGCGAATTAGGATCGCTGTCGGCAGCAGCAAAAGAAGAGAGAGCGCTAACCTTGCAAGCGTGATCCGACCGTAATGCGTGTCAAATCCGAAGCTTTCCAGCGTCTGGCCAGACGCTACTATCTCCGGTAGTGCCATATCTGTCGCAATCGCGACTTGAGCGATAAATAACCCAGCAGTAGCGAAGAGGTGAATGCCGGCCGCCCACAGAAAGCTCACCTGCACTCGTCTTTGCCAAGCGGCAAGGAACGGATCGGAAGACGGCGCTGCCAGCAACAGAAAGAGTACTCCGCCTACGACCCATGCAA
>NZ_LGHK01000407.1 GCF_001908235.1 Bradyrhizobium sp. NAS96.2 | reverse complement strand
CGTTGGCCTCGTGTGCCTGCCGACGGCTGCCTCTGCACATGCCGCTCTCGTGAAGTCCGATCCCGCGAGCCGGGCCGTGTTAGCTCATTCGCCGCAGCAGATCGAACTGTGCTTCAACGAACGCATAGAGCTCAAGTTTTCGAAAGTGGAGCTCAAGAACGCCAACGGTCAGTCGCTAACGCTCGGCGATTTGAAAGCAGGCAATGATCCGAAGTGCATGGTAACGGCAGTATCTGACATGAGAGCGGGCAGCTATTCGGTTCATTACCGCGTGCTCTCGCAAGACGGGCATGTGGTGGACTACGGCTATCAGTTCACCGTCGAGGAACGTTAGGCATGCGGAATGACGGTATTGTTTCCAGCTCTGTGCAAGGCCATCGCTGACATTGCGCTTGCATGGGTCATAGGCGGAGTACTCTTTCTGTTGCTGGCAGCGCCGTCTTCCGATCCGTTCCTTGCCGCTTGGCAAAGACGAGTGCAGGTGAGCTTTCTCTGGGCGGCCGGCATTCACCTCTTCGCTACTGCTGGGTTATTTATCGCTCAAGTCGCGATTGCGACAGATATGGCACTACCGGAGATAGTGGCGTCTGGCCAGACGCTGGAAAGCTTCGGATTTGACACACATTACGGTCGGATCACGCTTGCAAGGTTAGCGCTCTCTCTTCTTTTGCTGCTGCCGACAGCGATCCCAATTTGCGGCCGGTCGAGGCAGCGGCAACGTTTAGCTTCAATCGTGACAGGCGGGACAGCAGCACTGATCGCGCTGATTGGTCCACTTGCTGGAC
Source organism: Bradyrhizobium sp. NAS96.2 (assembly GCF_001908235.1). GTDB lineage: Bacteria > Pseudomonadota > Alphaproteobacteria > Rhizobiales > Xanthobacteraceae > Bradyrhizobium. The sequence continues at coordinate 369 of NZ_LGHK01000407.1, read as the reverse complement.
ACGCCGCCGGGGAAGACGACAGCCGTTGGCTCGTTCCGACCTATCAACTTCACGTGCTCGCGGTTTCTGCTTGGCTTGGGGCCTTACCCGCTTGGATCTGGCTGGTGGCTACGGTCGCTGTCACCCCCACGGAGACTCGGCGCGTCTATGTCGCAGCGACGCTGCGACGTTTCTCCCAACTAGCAATCGGTTTCGTGATCGTCGTCGTCGCATCAGGTGTGGTGCTCGCGTTTAGCTCCGCTAGTTCGGCTGGCGAGTGGCTTGGCACGACCTACGGTCAACTAATTATAACGAAGCTTGCTCTACTTGCATGCATCCTGTTGGTGGCCAATCGGATTCGCACGCGCTTCCTACCCGTCATGGAAACCG
>NZ_LGHK01000046.1 GCF_001908235.1 Bradyrhizobium sp. NAS96.2 | reverse complement strand
GCCAAAACCGCCGCGAGCGTCAATGATCCCCTGACTCGGTCGCCTCGTCTCATCTTGATTGACGCGCCGCTCTCATCCTGATTGTCGCGCTATAAAGCCGTTCAACATCGACAAGAGAGAGGTGTACGAAGCATATCTGCAGGTGCGATCCAATGGTGGCGCAGCCGGTGTCGACGGAGTGACGATTGAGCAGTTCGAGTCCAACTTGAAGGGAAATCTCTACAAGATTTGGAATCGAATGAGCTCAGGCGCTTACTTCCCGCCACCTGTTCGGGCCGTCTCCATTCCAAAGAAGAGTGGAGGCCAAAGGATCCTCGGGGTGCCCACCGTGGCAGACCGCGTGGCACAGACGGTTGTTAAACAACTGATTGAGCCGGCTCTCGACGCAATCTTTCTGGCGGATTCCTACGGCTACAGACCCGGCAAATCGGCTCTCGATGCCGTAGGCGTCACGCGACAGCGGTGCTGGAAGTATGATTGGGTTCTAGAGTTCGACATCAAAGGATTGTTCGACAATATCGACCACGAGCTCTTGCTACGGGCCATCCGGAAACATGTGACGTGCGCATGGGCGCTGCTCTACATCGAACGATGGGTGACAGCGCCGATGGTGCAAGAGGATGGAACGATAATCGAGCGAAGCCGCGGCACCCCGCAAGGGGGCGTGGTGAGCCCGATCCTCGCCAACCTCTTCATGCACTATGCATTTGATCTCTGGATGGCGCGGACGTTCCCCGATCTCAGGTGGTGTCGGTATGCGGATGACGGGTTGGTACATTGTCGGAATGAGATGGAGGCGCAAAGCGTTCGCGAAGCGCTCCAGGCTCGGCTGGCGGAGTGCCGTCTGGAATTGCATCCTACGAAGACGAGGATCGTCTACTGCAAGGACGATCGACGCCGAGGTAAAAGCGAGACGGTCATGTTTGACTTTCTCGGATATTGCTTCCGGCCACGATCGGTCCTGGGGCCGCATTCGCGGAAGATGTTCTGCGGGTTCACTCCAGCGGTCAGCAAACCAGCGCTGAACGCAATGCGGGCGACGATCCGAGGCTTGAAACTTCGCAAGCGAACCGAGGTGACGCTGGACGATATTGCCCGCGAGCTAAACCCCATCGTTAGGGGGTGGATCGCTTATTATGGGCAATACACGCGCTCAGCGCTTTATCCTTTGGCGCGCTACATCAACCAGACGTTGGCTATTTGGTTGAAGCGAAAGTACAAGCGCTTCCATCACCGCTTAGGACGCGCGCGTCTCTTCCTGGAGAAGATCGCGCGTGAGAACCGCAGGGTCTTTGTGCATTGGCAACTCGGCGATGGCGGCAAGCTTGCCTGATGGGAGCCGGGTGAGGCGAGAGTCTCACGCCCGGTTCTGCGAGAGGCTGGAGGTGAAATCCCTCCGGCCTACTCACCCGACGGTGCCGGTGCTGGCCAAGGGCAAGACCGATACGGCACGGTGCTGGATCTACGTCCGGGACGATCGGCCGTTTGGCGGCGCCGGGCCGCCGGCGGCGATGTTCTACTACTCCCGCGACCGTAGGGGCGAGCATCCCCAGGCGCATCTGGCGGGGTATGCCGGCATCCTGCAGGCCGACGCCTATGACGGGTACAACCAGCTCTATCTGGCGGGACGCCACCCTGGACCGATCCGTGAAGCGGCGTGTTGGGTCCATGCGCGGCGCCCATTCTTCGCCACGGCCGATATCGAAGAGAATGCGCGTCGCAAGGCCTCCGGCAAGAAGGAGATCCCGCTCTCGCCCATCGCAGTCGAGGTTGTGCGGCGGATCGATGCGCTGTTCGAGATCGAACGCTCCATCAATGGCAGGAGTGCCGAGGAACGCGTTCAGGTTAGGCAGACGCTGAGCCGGCCTCTGGTCGAGGATCTTCAGGTCTATATGCGGGAGCAGCTCGCCCAAGCTATCCCGTGGGCACGACCTGGCCAAGGCGTTCAACTACATCCTGAAGCGCTGGGCGAGCTTCACTCTCTTCCTGGAGGACGGCCGCATCTGTCTCTCGAACAATGCCGCCGAAAGAGGCTTGCGAGGTATCGCTCTCGGACGAAAGTCCTGGCTGTTCTGCGGCTCCGATCGCGGCGGACGGCGCGCGGCTTCCATGTATAGCTTGATCATCACGGCCAAAATGAATGGCGTCGATCCACAGGCCTGGCTCACGGATATCCTTGCCCGCATCGCCGCCCACCCAGCTCACCGGCTGGACGAGCTTCTGCCCTGGAATTGGACGCCGGCATCAGCGTTCTCCGCTCGAGCGGCATGACCACGCACGTCAACAAGGTTCATCACGTCACCACCATCACCCAGGTCGCAAAGGACCTCGGTGAAGACGAAGACTGGCTGCGCGACATTGCCATCGAAATGGAGATCGAGGACGGCCTGATCTGGGTCTATGGCGTCGGCGAAGATGGTGTTCAGGCCTTCACCGACTTTGGCATCGAAAACCTGATCGAGCTCGTCAGGATGCACAAAGAAAACCCCAAACTGCTCATGCGCTGGCAACGAGGATGATCCAACCAGCCTGCGGCCTACGCCGGATGCCTACGTAGTGCCGCCGACTTCGAGGATCGCTGTGTTAGTTTGCTTGTACGAGTTTCGCCTGGTCGCCCTCGAACCATCAACGACGATCAGGTTGCTGAGGTAATCGAGCGGACATTGCGCAAGATGCCGCCGACGGCGATGCAATGGTCGATCCATGGCTGCGGAAACTGACTTTTTCCCACATCACGAGTCCCCGGACGGCGTCCGGCTTGCGGCCGCACTGCCGTCAGAAACTGTCGATCGATTTACTGTTCGTCGCCAAGCGATGTTGTCCAGGTTTAGCGATCCACAGCGAACCGAACTGACGTTCTCGATAAGAAAAGTTAGTCTAGTTGCAAGGCGCTAGATCGCGAGCGACCGGTCTTGCCGATGATTCTTTACGCATCGGAACGTCGCACGCACAGCTGCGTGCACCATGGTACGACCGCGTGGTTTGTTGCAATCGATGTCAACCCCTCGTGGTTGATCAGTGGAAAATGATGCAAGTTCAACCACGTCCAAATTGCTCAACCTATGCCGCTTTGCAGGCTTCAATAAACGAACGCTTAAATAAATCAAATCCCGCCAGGTAATGGTCAAAGCGTCGCATTACGACGCCCGATTTGGCGAGTTTTCTTCATTGGGAGCCCGTATTAGGACTCTACGAAGCTTCTGGGTACGGAATCACAGCGCAGATAAAACAACAAACGCTAAGGGATGTATGTTTGGGGCGTGCGCGTATGCCTTCGGCAGTGCCAGTTTTATCGTAATCACATTGCGCCGCGATGGTGTCCGCATCTGTATGGTTGAGCGTCATGCCTCGAATTTTGAGACGGTGTGTGCGCGTAGCTATGAAGTGGGATCACTTCGGGGGCGAGCTACAAACTAGGGTTAGGATGCAATGGCCCTCTTCAACAGCGAAGAGCATCTCGCAAAGGCCTTAAGGGGAGCGCTAGATGAGCTTATTGCCGACGGCGCTAAGTCCAGTTGCTGCATCTAATGGGGGGCTACCGGACGACAGTTCGATCGGACCGGAGTCACACATTGGTGTCGGGGGGGGGGCGTCCAGAACAAGCCGGCGCTTCGTTACGAAAAGTAAAAGCCATTTACGAAAGAGCTGCGCATAGCCACGATGAAGCAGCCTAGCGCGGAGCCATGGCTTTATCTTATCCAGATCTGAAGCAACGTGAGAGTTCTTCTGCGTGGACGCCCAGTTGGCTCGTTGCTCTGCTACGCACTCATATGAGAATAAGCGCTAACTGGAGGCACTGGTGAGGGAACTTAACAATCTAACACACGAAAGTAATGGTCAGCAGGATGTATTGCGCGTAGCAGCTGGTGGCTTCGATCGCGCGCAGATGCGCGCTGTAATCAAAGCGCAGCAGCCAGCGGTTATAAAGCGTCTGAAAGAATGGGTGGCACTTCCGTCGATAGCTGCAGAAAACCTCAATATGAAGGAGGGTGCAGAGATGCTGTGCGATCTTCTCACTGAGGCCGGCTTTCAGTATACCAAAGTCCTTCCAACTGATGGCGCACCCGGTGTGTTCGCTACTTTTGATGCCGGTTCACCGCGTACTGTAGGGGTGTACTTCTTGTATGACGTGAAGCAGTTCGATCCTGCCGAGTGGAGTTCACCGCCGTTGGTCGGCGAAATTGTCGAGAAGCCTGACCTCGGCAAAGTAATGATAGGACGCGGTGCCTGGAACTCTAAGGGACCGCAAATGGCATTTCTCGCAGCGCTACATGCATTGAGGGCTGCAGGACTCAATCCGCCGGTCAATCTCGTCTTGGTCGCTGATGGCGAAGAAGAGATTTGCTCGCCGCATTTTCCGCAAATCGTCGGAGATTCGGAAGTGGTTGCGGCCCTGTCGAAGTGCAAGGAGATTTTCTTGCCTTGGCCCGCACAATCACCCGAAGGCGATGTCGAAATCCTGTTGGGGACAAAGGGATGGGTTGAATTGGAATTAACTGCCTCGACTGAACGATGGGGTCGTGGAGCTAAAGACGACATCCATTCTAGCCATAAAGCGGAACTCGACAGCGCAGTATGGCATCTCGTGAAGGCACTTAATACACTAGTCTCCGAAGATGGCAACGATCCGGCGATTGACGACTGGTTCGAGAATGTAGTTCCGCTCACTGAGCGCCAAAAGGAGCTGGTTTCCAAGAAGGTTGCGACGACGAGCGAAGGCGATGTCAAAAATCGTTTTGGCGTCCAATGTTGGGTACGTGACCTTTCGTACTATGATGCAATGGAGCGGTTGGCGTCGAAACCTACTGTGAATATCCAAGGACTGATTGCCGGCTATACTGGTCCCGGCGGCAACACTGTCTTGCCGAACAAGGCCACCGCCAAGCTCGATTTGCGGCTGGTTCCTAATCAAACTGGGGAGGAGGCGGTGGTGAAAATCAAGGCCCATCTTGCTAAGCGAGGCTTTGGTGACGTTGAGGTTAAAAGTATCACCCTTGACCCACACGAGATCGACGAGGACTCGACTCTCATCAAGGCCGCGATCGCAACCTACGAGTCCGAAGGTCTGCTGGTCAACCTATGGCCGAGAAGTGGCGGTTCTTGGCCAGGTGCCATCTTCAGTCGGCCGCCAATCTCACTGGCCGCTGGCGGTTTTGGTACCGGGCATGGTGGCAGGGCACATGCACCGGACGAATACTACGTCATCGAAGCTATCAATCCGAAGTTGCGTGGCATGGCGGAATCGACCCTCTCTTATATCTCCTTTCTTTTCGCGCTAGCAGAGACCTGATTAGCTCGTCTAAACAACATAACGCAGGCGGGGAATTACCCCTGCCTGCGCTAATCGATCCGAGAAGGAGCTTTACCTTCTTCGGTTTCGCTGCGACTGTTTGAGTTCGAGGTTTGCGGTCCGAGAGAGTGTGCTGTACGATGTGGCAGGATTGACGTTCCGTGTGGTCCAAACCTCGCTTCCGATTTAAGAAGTCTAATCCTACATCAATGGATCCCACGTTCTTCACGAACGACGAATCGAACTGCCGCTGTGCTTGCACGAAAGCGTGCTGAAGCAGGCATCAGCGCCAGCGTTTTTCCTCAGAGTCGTAGGCACCCGCAAGCGGATCGCCGATGGCCATCAGCTCACGTTTGAGTACCTTATTGCTGGAGGTTGTCCTGGGAAGCGCCGGAGTAAAGGCGATGTACCGTGGTACCTTGAACGCAGCAAGGCGCGCACGAGCATGCTCGAGAATGCGCTCGACGGGTAGATCATCTCGCGCTAACCCTTCTTTCAGCTGCACGTAGATCTTAACTTCCTCGCCGTGCTTGCTATCGCCAACGGGTACGGCGGCTACATCCGCGATCTCGGGGATCTCGGCAATGACGGCCTCGATTTCGTGAGCGGCGATATTCTCGTTCGAGCGGCGGATCATGTCCTTTTTACGCCCTACAAGCCAGTAAAAGCCGAGTTCGTCGCGGCGCAACAGATCTCCCGTCTTGAACCATTCGCCCTCAAAGCATTCAACATTTGCGTTCGGTCGGTTGCAATAACCTTTGAAGATCGCACGCCCCTTCACCCACAGCTCGCCGACTTCGCCGATCGGTGTAGGGCTGCCATCCTGGCTTACCAGCCGTAGTGCCCGGAAGGGAGCGCGAATTCCGACCGAGCCAGAGTCGTCCATCTGTTCGATATCGGGAAGCAATGTGCCGTATCCAATTTCAGTCATACCGTAAGAGTTTACAGCGCGCGCGCCAAATCGTTCGCGGAATCTGCGTACCGTGCCGGGGCTCCAGCCGTTAGTCTGCGCTACCTGCCTCAGGCAGGTCGCTTCGGCGACGGTTTCATGCTGGCGTGCTATCCACTCGGGCAATGTACACCACTCGATGCGGTACTTCTTCGCCCAATCGATGAGTGCCGAATTGATTTGTTGAGCTAGGTACAACGTGCCACCTACGCGATATGACTTCAGAAGATGCGCTGGCCCAGAGACATAGCAGTAGTGCGACGCAGACAGATGTCTATTATACGGACGAAAGTCCCGGTTGGCTAGCTGGTACGAAGTCACTCCATAATAGTCGTGCGTCAGCATGCAGCCCTTCGGAAAGCCCGTCGTTCCCGAGGTGTATTGGATGTCCAGCAGGTCCTCGGGATGCACATCCTCGTCCACCGGCCAGTCACCGACGCCCTTGAGCAGTTCATCGAGCGCAGTAGCGGCGCCGCCGAAAGGCTGTCCTACAAGAATCACTCGCTCCCGGGCGAGGTCTGGCGGCCAAGGGTCCATTGCGGTGAACACTGGCCATACAGACTCATCGATGATGGCGAATTTCGTCTTTGTATCACTCAGAACGTAGAATACCTCCCTCGGCGTGTAGTGCATATTGTTCGGCACCATTACGGCACCGAGCTTCGCGAGCGCGAACCACAGGATCGGCAACTCGATCCGATTTGGCAGCATCACACCGACTCGATCGCCCTTGCGTATCCCAAATGCGCGTAGCGCACGTGCATAGTGGTTGGATCTGTTGTCCATCTCTGAGTAGGTCGCGCGCTCGCCGCGCTCGAAGATGTCGATCGCGGTAGTTGAACCATGCGTTCGCGCTCGCAATGAAATCAGCTGTCCGACTGTGATAGTTTCATACGTGGATTCCAGATCTTCGAACCTGCGCTGGGCGTTTGCTACGTCGTCGCGCAAATGGCTTGGTGTCGAGTTGGTGGGGGGCATCGCCAAGTAGCCTCTGATCTAGGCAGCAAGGGAAAGTTGGATCGTCAGGTTCGGACGGCTAACGCCAGGGCGTCGTTCAGCATCTGGGGGCTCCTCCTCAGTAAAAGGCGTATCGGGTACTCACTGTAATCGGGAGATGAACATAGGCACGATACCGAGCTCTTGAACTCCGCCCATGATCGCTGAAACTGGACGATCGAAGCGGTCGAGATTGGCGGGAAGGATCAGGCCGACCATTCGCCCACTATGCGCAACTTGGATTCCTAATGCGCCGTTGGCGTGGGCTATGTCCAGGATATCTAGAAGGCTCGGTTGCGGAAGATACCGTTGATTGATAAGCGCGCTTTCTGTTCCGACTTTTGCTAGTAGTGCTTGGTCAGCCTCGACGATCGCCCGTCTCAATGTCCGACGTAAGTCGTCGAAATGGTCAATCTCCGCCGCCTCGTACCGAGCCGGTGGGAAGTCCAGCGTCAACAATGGACTGTCCGGACAGCAGTTGATACTGATGAGCCCGATGGGCGGGAGAGGGCGTGCGAAATCCTCGATAAGGAAGCCTTCCCGGTGCGCAGCAAGAACCGCGCGAGAGTTGAACATCGTTCCATCGCTAGCTTGCTCCGCTCTGACGGCTAACCGTAGAAGCTCCGCTGAGCTAAGTCTGATCCCGAGCGCAGTGGCTGCTGACGTAAGGGCAGCGATAACGTCAGCTGTTGACGAGCCCAAACCGTAGCCGATCGGTATATTGCTCCGGACCCGTACCAATAGTCCCGGAGATGGCGTCCCGAATTGCTTCAATAGTAAGGCTACAGCCCGTTGCGCCTTTGTTTTCTCGGGCGGGTCAATTTCGACGGAGTGCTCCTCCTTAGGCACCGTCCAGGCTACGGAATTGAAGAGAGGAAAGGGTAAGGTTACAAGCCCTCGATGGATCTGCCCCTCTCCATCACGGAACGCTCCCTGCAGGATCTCGCCGTGGTGACCGACTCCGTGGCCAACCGCGCTGTCGCGCGCAAGTTCTTTCGCCCTAAGATAGCTGCCGTCAAAGGTGAGATGTCCACTCGGATTCTTCTGGACCATTGGTCGTGACGAGTCCATTCGAAGTGCCGCCTGGTGTTCAAGCATGACTAGCTCCCATTTCGTGCTCGTTGGGTCGTCTCGCGCAGAGCGATCACGCGGGTTAAGCAGGCCCACGTCACTCATGAGTACCTCGCGCCTCGATCGTCCTCTTGATTACTGGGAGGAAATCATCACATCACAGGCATTGAGCATGCCATGCCGTGGAGCGAAATCTCAGGCTGGCCGGCTGCCACCTTCGGAACGTCTCTGCGATCATTTGTAGTATAGAAGTCCAAAGTTCGGGGGGGGACCTGGCTCGGGATATCATGCCTCCCACGCCAATAGTCGACGTAGCGTTCCTCGCTCATTGATATCGCTTCGGTTATAGCGAGAGAGACGCAGTTCCCCAGGCCGGGATATTGGTTGAGGAGCGCCTCGTAGGTTCCCATCTGACCGATGAGTGTGGTGCGCGCCCGCCGTAAAGCCGGTGCCATATCGCGTATCCGGTTTTCGATTTCCAGTTGAAAGGGATCGGTCTCTAGATCTGGAAGGATGGATGCAATTGTGAAAAACCCTCGAGGACGTAATATCCGCATGCTTTCGCGAAGCGCTTCGCGCGCGTTCGTCAAATGGAATGACAGGCTGTAGCAAACCCAATCTAACGAACCGTCAGCCAAGCCCGTGCATTCTCCCGACGCGTTGATCCAAGATACGGCCGGATAGAGTTTGCCGAGCCTCTGCCCGACGGCAACCATCTGACTATCGGGTTCGACTGCATAGCCTGAAAGCCCCATGTCAGCCAAAGCATGGGCGATCAGGCCAGTACCTGCGCCGATGTCTCCGAAGGTAGGGATCTCGGTTAGATGCTTTACCTGATCAATGAGCATCTGAAGGAGCCGCCGCGAATAGGGCGGGAATGCAGGATAGAACTCTGCTACTTCTGCTACTTCGGAAAAACTTCCAAAGGGCGGCCTCTTATCAACTTGCATCTTCTCCTCCATCACATTGATGATTTCTCAAGCGTGCCGTGGCCACGCCACTCACTTGTTCGAAGTGCCGCTTGAACGTCACGTAGGTGTGCTTAATCCCTCGCTAACGATTCCCGGCTCCTTTTTGATTGGTAAACTTGCCGACGCCCGCCCTCGCGTCGAATGCGATCTGGAGACCGACATGTTCCTTGCTCCCTTCGTTCCGTTCATCGCAGTCGCAACGCGTTCCAAATGCGGATTCGCATCCTCTCCGCCGCCTCCTAACAAAGGAGATCAAAACTCATGCCAACTTGGCCGATCGAGCCGAAGAGAAAAGGATTATGATTGCGTTTCAGCTATCTAATCTGCGAGACAGAAAGTGTGCTTGGCCAAACAAGCTTGTGTCGCGCACCCGACAAAAGCGATAGGTTGTGTCGACATTCGCGCAATGGCGTCATTGCCCCCGATCCGGTCTCTCAACACCACGTTTTTTACCGATCGGTATGAGCAGTCACGTTTGGGCGATGTGCGTAGCGGATCGGCGTTCGGTATTGGCGCAGCGCATCAAAGGTAGCTGGAATGTCTGAGTGGGCATTACGGAGGAAGTCCTCTATCTTGCGGCCGCTTCGCGGTGCTAACACAAGCGGAACAGTGTTTGGCGGTGCTGCGCCGAAGCGCAGAGAATATGTTCTGAATTTGGTGCGTGCGACGCGCTGGCGGACGATCCTAAGACGCTGAAAGCGATGCTGCTCGTTGAGCGGTGGGAGAGTGAACCGCTGCGTCAGATCATCAAGAAATTGCAACGATATCGCTTTGGCCGGCGGCAGAGACGCTACGCTACCTGAAGCTCAGATGCTACTGGGCCTGAAAGACGGGACCCATCCGACCAGCACCCCGGGCAGGCGCGCCGGTCTGCGGGTCTGCGGTTGCGCTCAGGCGGCAGCCGCTTTGGACTGTCGGGTCGCCTTCCAATTCCACGGGAGTAGATCGACGACTCTGTTGACGGGGTGATCTGGAAGCCTGGCCAGCACGTCGGCGAGCCAGGCTTGCGGATCAACGTCGTTCATCTTGATGAGGTGGATGGCTCCCGCTTCCGGCGTCATAGTCTAGAAGCGGTCGCGGCGATCGCCTTAAAGGAGATTCCATCTATGAACGAAGTAACGACGTTCGGTCTCGATTTGGCAAAGCGTGTTTTTCAGGTTCATGGGGCGGATGCAAAAGGCCGCCCTGTTCTCCAGAAGAAGCTTCGCCGTGAGGAGGTTCTGAGCTTTTTCGCCAAGTTTCCGCCTTGTGTTGTCGGCATGGAAGCATGTGCATCGTCGCATTACTGGGCACGCGAGATTTTCGCGCTCTTGGCCATGACACCAAGATGATTCCGACTTCGTACGTGAAGCCTTATGTGTCGCGCTGCAAAAGAACGACGCTGCGGACGCCGCAGCGATCTGCGAAGCGGTGACGCGACCGGCGGTTCGCTCCGCTCCTGTGAAGTCATTGGCGCAGCAGGCAGCGCGGGTGACACATCGCACGCATGAACTCCTCTCGCGGCAGCGTGTTTCCCTGATCAACGCAATTCGGAGCCATATGACGGAGTTCGGTGTAATCGCCGCGGCAGGCCCTCAGCACGTCGGCTCTCTCATCAAGAGGATATCCTATCCGGCGACACTGATTCCCGATGCGGTACGAGCACCGTTGAATATCCTGGCTGACCAGCTCGTCGCCCTAACTGCTCAGATTAATGCTCTCGAGGCTCAAATGCGAAGGCATTGCCGTGCGGAACCCGCAGCTGCCAGATTGCTCAGCGTTCCCGGCGTCGGCCCGATCACCGTCAGCGCGATATTAGCTGGAGCGCCGGACATCCGCGGTTTCCGATCAGGCCGCGACTTCGCGGCATGGCTTGGCCTTGTGCCACGTCAAAACTCGAGCGGTGGCAAAGAACGGTTGGGCCGCATCACGAAGATGGGCGATCGCACTATCCGCCGGCTCCTCGTCATTGGCGCCATGTCCACGATACGCTGGTCGCGGGGTAAGCAGAACTTCGCTCAAAGTTGGCTGGGGCGCATTATCGCTCGCAAGCCGATCAAACTCGTTGCAGTCGCCCTGGCCAACAAAATGGCGAGGATCATCTGGGCTGTGATGGCGCGAGAGGAGACCTACCGCACGGCATAAGTATCGGCCGGCCGGACTAGCCGGGTCCTGGCGGTCGTGGTGCATCGGCCCTGAATGGGAAGATGACGCGACAGTGATAGACGAGATCGGGACACCCAGTAAACCTGTAGGCGCCCTAAGCGCGTCAGTTTGTTATGGACCCGATCCGCGGATCTCATCTGGGCCGGCGGCCAAACGTGCCGCCTCTTACGTAGCCGGACACATGCAAGCCGTCAACTTTTCGCGCATTGCTCAAACAAAACCCTTGCACCGCGGGAGCCATCCACACATGCAGGTTTCGATCAACGTATAGATGGCGGCGGCGCGATGTCCGCCGGCGTCTGAAGCGGCGAATGTCCAATTTCGTCTTCCGACGGCCACACCGCGTAACGCGCGTTCGGCAGCGTTGTTAAAGGGCATGGTGCTGTCGGTGCCTCCTTTCCGGGTTAGTCTGTCGAGGCCTGGATAGGGGCATCTGGAGCACGAAACGGTGGCAGGCCGCCCTCTCCATGAGCTGCGAGCTCGCGTTGTTACTTGGCCACCCCTACGACTTGCCCGGCTGCGCTGTGAGCGCGGATCCGTAGATGTCGTGCAAGCCACTGGCTCCTTAACAAGAGAGAGCAAAGCATGACAATCGTTGGCATGGACATCCACCGAACGTTTGCGCAGGTCGCTATCTTGGTGGACGGTACGATTACCCGACAGCTCCGCGTAGATCTCGTCCACGATCCGCTTGTTGCCTTCGCCAAGACGCTCAGCATTGAGGATGAGGTGGTCATCGAGGTAACGGGCAACAGCGCGGCGGTCGAACGTCTTCTGCGTCCGCACGTTAAGCGCGTCGCGGTCGCCAACCCGAGGCTTGTTCGAGCGATCGCCTATGCGCGGGTTAAAACGGACAAGGTCGATGCTGGCACCCTGGCAAAGTTGCATGCTGCCGGCTTTCTGCCGGAGGTCTAGGTTGTCGACGAGAACACCTACGGCCGCCGGCACCAGATGGCCGAGCGCGCTAGCGTCTTGGCGCAGATCGTCCGGGTCAAAGGTCGTATGAAGGCAATCCTGCATGCCAACCTCATCCCACCCTACAAAGGCCATCTCCTTGGAGCGTCCGGACAGCGTTGGCTGGATAGTCTGCCTCTTCCACCGGAGGAACGTGCGATGCTTCAGCGTCTGATCGCGGAACTTGAACGTGTGACGAAGCAGCTTTCGGAGGTCGACAAAGTCGTGGCGCAGCAGACTCTCGACGATCCGCGAGCCCTCAAGTTGATGACGATCCCCGGCGTGAGTTCGGTCGTCCCCTCGACTGTGCTGCCTCTATCGGCGACATCGCACGCTTCCCGTCGCCGGATAAGCTCAGCAGCTACTTCGGTTTGACCCCTCGAGTTCGGCAATCGGGAGAGCATCCGGCACGGCATGGCCGGATCTCAAAGCAGGGCAACCGTGACGCCCGAAAGATGCTTGTTAAAGCAGCGCGGTCAGCCAAGACGGCTCCAGGTCCGCTGCGAGCCTTCTTCAACCGGGTACAGAGGAAGCACGGGGCGGGAATCGCGGCCGTCGCGACGGCACGCAAACTCGCAGTGATGATCTGGCACATCCTGACGAGCGGGAACGACTATGCTTACGCGGGGCCAGCGTTTACAGCGATGAAACTCCGCAAGGTGGCGCTTACAGCAGGAGCGCCTCGTGCCTATGGCAAGGCTGGTCCAGGTCGAGACTACTGGATCAAGGAACTCCGCGAGCGGGAAGCTGGCTACGTCGCGCGCGTCGAGCAGGCCTACGAGCGGATGGTAGCGGCCAGGAAGGAGAAACCAAAAAAAGTTGTCCCGAACTGACAGAAAGGTCTTCCCAACACCATCCGTCGAGAGGCAGATGCGGCCGTCGTCCAGGAAGCGAGTGAACGCCGCCCAGCGGTTGAGCAGGTAGTTGATCGCCTTTGCGGTATCATTGCCTGAGGAGAGCAAGGTCCGCTGCTGGCGCATCCAGATCTCGAGATCAGCAACGATTGGTGCGGACTTCTCTCGACGTACCGCAAGACGCTGTCCTGGCGTTTTGCCGTTGATGGTGCGCTCGATCTCGAAGAGGATATCGATGCGTCGCACGGCTTCGCTGGCAATGGGCGCCTCTCCAGATTTCGCCAGATCGAAGAACTTTCGGCGGCCATGGCTCCAGCAGGCCGCTTCAAGGATCGGAGCCGGCTTCCTTTGCGCCTTGTAGAGCTGGTTATCTCCATCAAAGGCATCGGCCTGCATCAGGCCGACGTAGCCGGCAAGATGGTTTTGCGGATGCTCTCCAGCCCGGTTGCGTGAGTAGTAGAACAGAGCTGCCGGAGGGGCCGTGCCGCCAAACGGACGGCCGATCATCGCGAACATAGGTCCAAATCCGGCCAGTCACCGTCTTAAGCTTGGCCAGTACCGGCACCGTCGTATCGTCGGCGTGGATGCGTTCCGCGCTCATGACGTGGATCCCGATGGCCTCAATAATGGGATTGAGTGCTACCACGCAGGCGCCGACCCGATCCGCCAGGGTCGAGACGTCGATCTCGATCCCCTCACGAGCATAAGTCTTGCTCTGCCGGTTCAGCGGCTGGCGCCGAATGACCGCTGGTCGCTCGACTTCGTATCGGATCAGCTCACGGACGGCCGCCGCTTCCGCATCCTGACCGTGGTCGATGACTGCACCCGCGAGTGCCTGGCGCTGGTGGCTGATACCTCGCTCTCGGACAACCGGGTGGCGCGGGAACTGGACCGGCTGATGATCGAGCGCGGCAAGCCGAAAATGGTGGTCAGCGACAACGGCAGCGAGCTGACCAGCAACGCCATCCTGACATGGGTCGATCAGAGCCGTGTCGCATGGCACTACATCGCGCCGGGCAAGCCCATGCAGAATGCCTTCATCGAGAGCTTCAACGGTCGGCTGCGGGATGAATTGCTGAACGAGACGCTATTCTCGTCGCTGGCCCAGGCTCGCGTCGCACTCGGATGCTGGCGGGCCGATTACAACGATGCACGACCACACTTGCAGCTCGGATGGAAGACGCCCTCCGAGTTCGCCTTCACCTGCCACCCGCGCCAGGATCTGGCGCTGCGCTATGCCGAGAGCTCCGCGCCAGCTCCCGTCGCTACCACCGCCCAACCGGGCAAATCCAACCGCCAGGGCGAACTCAGGATTGGATAAAACTTGGGGGCAAGGTCAAGGCAAATCGCATCATCTTGCGCTGTGGCACGTTATTGGTCCGGTTCGATTCGGATCGGCGCTCAGTGTCTTCATTCATGTGGCGCTTGAGAAGCAAACCGAAGGAACACTCGAAGTCTTTAAGAGGGCAATGGCGAGCTTTTTCGAAGTGATGGATTTCTATCTAATTTCAGAGAATGCGGAATATCTGCAGCTGCGCGCGGTGGTGAGAGACGTCGATGCACCACAGTAATTTATCGTCGAGAACCTCGCAAAGGCTTCCGGTATGGCAAACATCCGATCCAGTTTCGCGCTCGACCAGGTCAAGTACAACACTGCGCTATCAATTGAAACGTTTGCGACTTCGGGGCGTACCAAGTTAGGAAGCCGGTCTGTACGCTAAGTGTCTTCGTGGCGGGGGCCGCTTGTACTTGCTTATGGCATTGTGAGTTGCGCCTTCCATAGGTTCGGAGGCTCGCAGCAAGTGTTTAGGGTCCTGGGGGGCGTCCAAGCTAGTCGCTGACCTCTTCCATTAAGCTCAACTTGCGAGTTCGAACATTTCGTCGCCTTCGCGGCGCATTGTAGCTTGATCACGTATCGATTGAGCGAATCTTGCAAAAGAGTCCGCTGAATAGAGTGATTTCATCATCAAGAGCGGAGTATACAATTAGAAAGTGCGGCGCTAACCACAGGCGTTTCCGTCGTTGGGCTTCCGGAGAAGGGACTTGAATATGAGCACTGCTTCGATTTTGCCGTCTTCCGCAGAATGGTCGATGATGTCACTCGCCGACAATGATCCGTTTCCAGCTTATGACTTGCTCCGCAAGAGAGGGCACGTCGTTTGGGATCCCGG
>NZ_LGHK01000406.1 GCF_001908235.1 Bradyrhizobium sp. NAS96.2 | reverse complement strand
TGAACGCTCGGATTGGCAGAGCTCATGGTCATTTCTGCGATGTTATCGTCGGCTTGGAAAACGAAAGCAACACGCTCGCCGATGGTATTACCCGATTGCGGCAGGAGGATCTTCAATGCGGGCAGATCGCCGGTATTTCCCGATCTCGCAACAGGCGCATCGTCAGACCCGTGCATATGGTGCATGCCCGGCTCGTGGTGTTGTGCGTGGGCTGGAGCCGCGACCAGAGCGCCAGCCACAAGAATCATGCACCAAATGAATTGTTCGAATCTATCGCCAAACCGGCTGAGACGGGATGATATTTGCATGCTTTGCTCCTTTGTTTGCGAGCCCTGAAAGATCTCCACTAATTCAGTGCACATGCTGAGCGGGTGGCGGGAGAATTTTTGACTCTCTATTGAGAACTCGGACCTGCGAGATCAGCTCGTCGGAATTTTGCCAATCACATTCGTCCTCCTCTTGCAACCAGCGCGCACGGATGTATCCGAACCTGTCGATTAGGAATTCCATGGAATGTCTTCCCATTTCCAAACGCTTGGGATCTCCACGATTTGTAGTGCTTCGGGAGAGCAGATCGTAACTTTCTCTAACCTCTTGTGCTCCATGCCGGACATTCGGGACGCCCGCCGCCAGCTTTGCGTCCGGCGACACGATAATCGCCCACAATCGTTCTTTCCGGAATCTTTTCTGCTCAAGGCGTAGCT
>NZ_LGHK01000045.1 GCF_001908235.1 Bradyrhizobium sp. NAS96.2 | reverse complement strand
GATTTGACCTTAAGTCTAGCTTTAAGGTCACGTCGGGAATGCAGGTCAACGTGTTGGGCGCCGAGCGTCGGCGGCGATGGAGTTACGACGAGAAGGTCCGCCTTGTCGAAGAGACATTGCAGGCCCGGCGAGACGGTCTGCGGAGTGGCGCGCCGGCACGGGGTGGCTCATAGCCTGATGTTCACCTGGCGTCGACAAGCGCGCCAGGGGCGACTGGGCGGAGATGCTGCGCCTGCTCATGTTCGACGATCTCCCATCGCCGGGACCAGATAACACACAGCAATGGCCGGTCAGGAATGGCCCGGAACAGAACAACACGACCAACCGCAAGCCGAGAACGAACTGAAGAGGTTCGGTCGAGAGGCGGCGCATGGTGTGCGGTCACTTCCAGCTGACGGACACGATGGCGAAGCAGTGCGGCGGGGAGAGTGTCAGTCAACTCCCATTGAAAATTAAAGCACTTTCGGCCTTCCCAGGCCAAAATCTACCATTCGGGTTAAGGGAAATGGCGTTTCCTACTGCCGCTTGGGTGAGGCAACGTGAGCCGCGTCAAGGTTCTATCGTCGGGCGCCTCCGGGGGCCAACCGCCCGTGGACCTCGCGCCAGGTTGGCGGCGCCACCCCGTTGGCCAGCGGCGTAGCTTCATAGATGCCCTTCGCGATGGCACGCACGAGCTGAAAGCCGATGGGAGTCAGCGATTATTCACACTGCACCCTTCCGACCACTCCGAGCTAAACTCCATCTATTCAGCGACGCTTCTTCATCGCATGTTCCAAACCCTGGCGAAGAGACTCCGGAGTATAAGGTTTCACGATAAATATCGCGCCCAGTCGCGCGGCTTCAGATTTCACTCCGCTGTCACCTGTCGCGAGAACCAAGCACAGATCGGGCCAGCGCACGTAAACGTCGCTTGCGAGCTGCAGACCGGAAACTCCCGGGAGGCCGACGTCCGTAAGTAAGATGTCCACGGGTTGCTCATCCAGGATCTTCAGCGCCTCTTGAGCCGTGCTGGCCCCTTTTACCTTGCATCCGATATCGCTCAGCATCTCCGTCGTCGTAAGGCGGATGAGGTCGTCGTCTTCGACGAGCAAAACGGTCGCGTCCTTGTAAGTCTTTTCGCTGGCCAAGTGTTGCGATCCCTGAGCCACGCGCCTTTGAGCTTGATTGGTCAACACGTGTCTGATTTTCCGGGCGAGCGCCTCACGCGTGTAAGGCTTGGCCAGGAGCTCGACCCCGGGATCGAGCCGCCCGCCGTGCACCATGGCGTTCTGAGTATAGCCGGATGTGAAAAGTACGGCGACGTTGGGCAATCGTTCCTTGGCTTTTCGAGCTAAGTCCGGGCTGCGCAGCATGCCAGGCATCATGACGTCGGTGAAGATCAAGTCTATCGGGATGCCGCTATCGACGACGACGAGTGCGCTCGCCGCATCTCGCGCCTTGACCACGCGATAGCCGAGCTCGGTGAGCATCGAGACCGCGACCTCGCGAACCTCATCGTCATCCTCAACCACGAGGACGGTTTCCTCTCCGCCTTTGACCTCGCCGGACGGAGACCCGACCAGAGTATCTTCACTCGCTACCTCTCGCGGGAAGTACAGCTTCACCGTGGTTCCGGCACCTACCTCGCTGTAGATTTTGACATGTCCGCCGGACTGCTTGAGGAAGCCATAAACCATGGCGAGGCCTAGGCCCGTGCCCTTGTCCTCCGCCTTGGTTGTAAAGAATGGCTCATAGACCCGTTCCAGGATGTCCGGCGGAATGCCGGTGCCCGTATCAGTCACCGCGATCATCACGTATTGTCCCGCGGACAATTCCTCATGCTGCCGGACATATTCGTCATCGAGGAAGGCGTTGCTTGCCTCAATCGTCAGCCGGCCTTCGCCGTTCATCGCGTCGCGCGCGTTGATCGCGAGGTTCAAAACCGCATTTTCCAGTTGATCCGGGTCGATAAGGCTATTCCACAGCCCACCCGCGACTACCGTCTCAATCTCGATTTCCCCACCCAGGGCGCGACGAAGCATCTCATCCATACCTTTGATAAGACGCCCGACGTTCACAACTCTTGGCTCCAGCGGCTGTCGCCTCGCGAAGGCAAGCAACTGGGAGGCAAGTTTCGACCCCCGGGCAACACCTCCGAGAGCGCTTTGGACCCGCATCTCGGCACGGGCATTGCCGGCGATATCCTTGCTCAGCAGTTGCAGGTTTCCGCTGATGACCTGCAGCAAGTTGTTGAAGTCGTGAGCGACGCCGCCGGTGAGTTGCCCGATCGCCTCCAGCTTCTGCGAACGGATCATGGTCGCCTGCGCCGCTTGGAGCGCAGCTTCGGCCTCGCGCCGTTCGGTGATATCCCGCGTCACCTTGGCGAAGCCGACGAGCTTACCGTCGTCATCCCGAATGGCATCGATCACGACGTGCGCCCAGAACGCAGTGCCGTCCTTTCGGACCCGTTGACCTTCGTTCTCCCATCGCCCGACTCGGGTCGCCGTCTCCAGGCCGGTACGCGGAAGCCCAGCGGCGCGGTCGGCTTCCGTGTAGAAGTTGGAGAAATGTCTGCCAATGATTTCTTCGGGAGCATAGCCCTTGATACGCTGCGCACCGGCGTTCCAACTCGCCACGTAGCCGTCCACATCCAGCATGTAGATGGCGTAATCGGTGACGCTCTGAACGAGCAATCGGAACTGTTCTTCGCTTTCCCGCAGTTTAGACTCGGCGGCCCTTCGCTCGGTCAAGTCGCGGGTGATCTTGGCGAATCCGACAAGGTCCCCCTCGGGCGAGCGGATCGCGTCGATGACCACATGGGCCCAGAACTGCGTGCCGTCCTTGCGCACGCGCCAGCCCTCGCGCTCGAAGCGGCCTGTACGCTCTGCCTCCGCCAGCGCCAGCGCAGGAACGTTCTGCGCCCGCTCAGCGTCGGTGTAAAAGGTCGAGAAATGACGACCGATGATCTCGTCCGCTTCATAGCCCTTGAAGCGCCTGGCGCCAGGGTTCCAGCTGGTCACACGACCCTCACGATCCAACATGTAGATCGCGTAATCAGTGATCGCCTCGACGAGAAGCCGATAACGGCCGTCGCTGGTCTGGGCGGCTTCGAAGCGGTTTGAGGTTTCCATCCGAATCCTATCCCAGCTCCAATGTGGGTTGGGACGCAGCCTACTGAAACTGCGCTGAATCGATACGGTTCCATAAACAGGATGGAGGCTAGCTTCTGGGACACCTCAAAGGCTAGTTGCCCCTCCACCCGTTGGCCCTAGCGATGCAGCACCGAACGGGCCGATGAGTGGCGCTGCATTCGCTTCGTTCCTAATCAAAAGGTCTCGCATCCGGGTCGCGCGGTCCCCAGGCCTGGCCTCTCGGCCTTTGATGTGGAGAGAATCTCCTATCCCGGGCTCTGGGTTTGCGAGGGCAAGATCGAAGGCGATCGAGCGGCTTTACGTTTTAGGTCGATTGAAGGGTTCAGCCTCTCGCTTATGCGCGCGCCGGTCTCAGATTGCCGGTCAGGCAGGTCGGCTATTTCTGGCGGATCCGGCCGTGTAACCAGATAGAGCTCGCCGGCAAACAGCATAAAAGCGGCGACCGCCACGCCGAACATGGCCAGGACCAGATCGTGTGAGTCATCCAACCGCATTGAACGATAGTTGGCCAAAGTATGCAGCCGTCGCCTTTGGCTATCCCCGCGAGCGCTAGTGTAGAATAACAGCGGGTCTTCAGACCTTTGGGTATCCGCGACAGGCGTCGTTGAACGGCGGGCGATGGCTCCCGTTTCAACATCCTTGGGAAGATCTCGTTCCATACTATGACGTTCTACGAAAGCCGACATACGCCAACTATCTTGTGCCGTTCAACAGCTTCGCCGAATACGCTCCGGAAACAAGTTCTGAGACGAAGAAAAAGGACGCCGTTTGGTTCGCGCTGAGCGACGACCGGCCGCTGGCCGCCTTCGCCGGAAGGCGCTGCAGCGGCCATTGGCTGAGGATGCGCTCGAGATCGTCGCCCGCGGCGAGGCGAAGGAAGGCGTCTCGGTATCGTCAAGAAGGCAACCGGAAAGATGTTCAGCCAAGCGCGCAGCTTTGAGATCGAGCCTGGCCCGAAACGGCACGCTCTTTTTGCCGACAAGCGCCGTTCCATCGACCGTTGCCGAACCCTCGGTATACGTGCCTGTGAATCCGCAAGTGACTTCGCGGCCGCCGAATAGGAAATTCACGCCGACCGCGTCGGCGTGTTGGCCGGTCGTCAATTCGCCGCGCCACTTTCCGTCATTGAACGTGTACGCGCCGGAGTAATAGAAGTGGCTATCGCCGCCCAAGACCCGACCGTCGTGAAGAACTATGATGCCGCTGGCGTGAGCGTTCGATCCATCCTCCATCATGATCAGGCCATTCTTGACGTCTGACATCCCAACGCCCTCCCCGCGGCAGAGAATAGCGTCGTGGAACGGTCGAAGCGATGGCTACCATCGTCGCAGCGCCAACGAGGGTTACAGAACCGTCTCGATCAGGCCCAACGTCTTTGCTTCCTGCGCCTCCAAATACCAGTTTGACGGCGCCTTCTGCATGACCTCGTCGATCGTCACGTTCGATCCCAGGATGAGATTATGAAAACCCTCGTTCTGCATAGCGATCGAGCATTCGATTTCGTTGAGCGTCGCCCTCACGACAGCGATGCATGTCGTTAATGGGCCATCAATCACCAAGCTCTTCGAAAGCTTGCGTTCATGGATCATCAGCCGCGTGCCGCGCGCGAGGTATCGGTTCGGCCGCGCGAAGAAGCTCAGGAACGTCACGCCGGCCGAATAAATTACAGCCTTACCAAGGAATACGAAGCGCCGTTGCGGTTCCGTCTCGCTCGCGAACCGCACGTCCTCCCCCATCATTCGGGCGACCTCCGGATCGCCACCTAAGGTCGACAGTTCGATGACGACAAGGTCTCTATCGGCCGCGTTGTCGAACTGCGTTCGAAACGCGGTGTACATGTTGTAGTCGACGACGCCCGAGAGGCTGATCGCCGGCGATTTAAAGGCGGTGGCAGGCAGCGTGGCTAGTTCCATCGGGTCGATCCTTCTGTGGCAGTCGTGGTCTCAGCCCAACATGCAGATGCCGCGCCGAAAAAGGACTACTCCTCGGGCAACCGATACAGAACCCGATCGCGGCGTACGGTCATCCGCCAAAGCCCCGCGATTGCTGAAAGACCGATCCGTAAAACGAGCACAACCAATGTAATCTGGAGCCAGATCAGGCCGCCTATCTCGCGGAATACAAACTCGACGCGAGGTCCCCACGGCGGCGGAATGGCGTCGCCAATCGTCTCAATGCCGCGCTGAAGAATGCGCTGCGCGCCAGTTAGTAGTTCCGGCTTCTCGTAGAAGGCGGCTACGATCAACACCCATGCCAAGATCGCTGTAATGGTGCGGAAGGAATGCACCTTCAAGTAATAGCCTAATCCGGGCCGATCGTAACCGCGAATTTTCGCCATCGGGTGATCCTTAGTCAGGACCCGATCAGGATCACTACATCGTTCGCTTATGACGCTTGTGGTGCTTGTGAGAACTGCTCTTCATTCCCATTCCGCTCTTCATACCGCCCTTTTCGGCAGTGTCATTGGCCGTTGCGCCAGGATTTGCCGACGACGGGCTGCTTGAAGCGCCCTGGCCGCTCTTCTGCGCTGGCGAATTGCCTCCGCCACCACCTTGTGCGGACGCGGCTGCAATCGATCCAAAGATAAACGCCGTAGCCAAAACCACTTTCGCAATTCTCATGGGTATTCCTCCGATTGCTGCCCAAGTGGCAAACCGGGGGAGTCCCGAGTGGTTCCAAAAGGCAACTTCGGGCGGAGCTGCCCTCGGCATAGGCAACGGCCCAAGGCGAGCTGAGAAGTGCGTCGGATAATTTTACGACGCGAGGACGACCGGCAGCGGAGACATCATTCTGAGCGAGCCGGAGTCATAGCCAGCGCGCATGAATGAAGCTGAGACCGCACGACTGATGAAGGTATCCGAGGCGATCGTCCGGGAGCTCGACCGCCAGGGCCTGGCGGATGCCCTCGTTCGCGTTCCGATTCGACGCGCTCGAGCTAGCACGGGTAGCGATCCGGGCGGCGGACGGCGACGTGATACCGTTTCGAAGGCCGTAAAGCTGATGGACCTCACCCTCCGCCCCACCGTCATAGCCGGCGACCGTGGACCAAGGCGTGCGGCGGCCTTGACGATCGCCGAAATGCGTCGCGGCGTTCACCGCGTAGCGCCCGCTCATGCAGTAGCCGACGGTGCCGATGATGTTGGTGTTGGCGGCCTTCTCGGGTCTGCTTGTCGTCGCCGGCGAGCCCGGCGCCGGACGCGACCGGGAAATTCGGGGTGCTGGCGTCGGACGCAGTGGCGGCCATACCGCTAGCCTAATTTTAGAACGGCTCAAAACGTTGCGTACAGCAAAAATTAAAACCCCGCCGTGGGGCACGGCGGGGCATGCTGACGCGTCTCAGCCTCACTGCATGTGGCTAATCAGGTAGAATCCGCCACCGAGAACAATCACTGCTGGTACGGCCCAAAGTATGATCACAGGCATAGCTTCCTCCTCCATTTCACGCTGGAATAACTTGGCATTGAACTTGACGTTCCTGCCGAGGAAGGGCTGCGCGCAACACCTTTTGATCTGGATCAAAGGTTGGATCAGATCAGATGGAGAACGGTTGTTAAGCCGCCTCAGTAGCTCTACCGAGAACATCGGTCACCACTTCAGCAAGCCCTCACGGGATCAAATCGTGCTGGTGGAAGAAGGCCACGTCGACTCCAGATCTGGTTCGGTGGTGACCAGCTTGCCAAGTTGGAGGGTCGGTCTTCAACTCGACCAACCGCTTCACGATCCCGCGCCGGCCTGCCAGGCTCCAGTCACATGCGAAGGGCCGCTGCGGGCGGCCCTTCCTCATTCGTCCTTTCAAGCCCGAAGGATTAGTCGATCTCTTCGATGATGCGACGCTCGTGGGGTTCAACGATGTAGGTATGACTGTCTCGGTTGATGTATCGGTATTCCCGAAGGGTCGGCGCATCGCGGTAGACCTCTTCCGGGAATGCCTCGATCTCGACATCCTCTGGCACGCGCTCTCCGGTCCGGATCTCGCTCCTAACGGTGCTGCCCGTCGTGCGACGCTCGCGCTCGACCGGACGCGCCTTAACGTGCTTGCGAATCACGTCGCGATCTCGGTCGCTGAACTTCGTCTTGCGCTCCTCGGTACGCGCCGGCGCTGAAGCGGTCGAACGCCCGGAGTAAGGCAGGACGGTCACGATCTTGTAGCTGGACGGCTCCACGATGACGATCTCGTCTTTCACAAGAACGAAATCGTAGCCACGATACTGTGGCAGGATTTCTGCGACTTCGGCGGGCAGCGGTTGCAGGCGGACGTCATGCGGCACGACGGCGCCCACCGAGAGTGAGAAGTTTACGTTGGTCAACGGCTGAACGTTCAGGCGTGAGATCGACGTATTGATCTGGGTCCGCTGCTGATCGTTGATATTCACCGCCGCGTTCACGTTGGTACTCGCCGAACGCTCGGCCGTGTTCTGCTGATTGTTCGGCTGCTGGGCCGTATTGGTCGAACCGGTACCAATCGGCGACCGCGCCTGGTTGGTCCCTGCGGCGGGGGGATTGGCGCTCTGCGTCTGGGCATTTGTGTTCGAAGGCGGATTGGTCTGCGCCTGGTTGGAAGGCGTCGTGGTCTGGTTCTCGGGCTGGTTGGTCTGAGCCTGGTTCGCCGAGTTGTTCGAGGTCGGGGCCTGCGGGGTATTGGTGGTCGTACCGGAAGTGGACGACTGGCTAGAGGCGGCCTGACCATTCGAAGAAGAGGACTGTGTCTGCGCCGAATTCGTCGATGGGTTGGTCTGCGAAGACGAGCTGGTAGACGGGGTTGATGGCGAAGACGAAGGCGACGTGGTCGATGTGGAATCCTGCTGATGCTGCGACGTCGGCGGATTCGAAGTTGATGTCGGTGGAGAAGACTGTGCGAAGGCCGAGGTCGCGAGGGCAACTGCGGCGGTCGTGGCCAGGAATAAACGCTTGTTCATGTGAAACCTCCCAAATGCGATCGTCGATCAAACCCTCGACAAGACGCGCGGTTCCTCTTGGGAATTCTCGGCAAGGCTGGATTAGCCTTTCCCAGAAACGGGAGGCTTCCTGCTTTGGCGAATGCGCCAAGTTCGGCAACAACAGGAACTTTACTTCGTGCTCCTCGTTTGCCGAGGCAATTTTTGCTGTTTGAGGAGGACATCATGAAGAAATTGATCGTGTGCGGCGCGCTCGCCGTTTTCGCCTCGGCGCCCAAGCTGCCAGTGCTGCCGAGTTCTACATCGTTCGCGACGCGGCTACCAAGAAGTGCACCGTCGTCGATACCAAGCCGACGACGACCACCACGACCGTCGTGGGCGATGGCGTCTATAAGACCAAGACGGAAGCGGTGTCCGCCGTGAAGACCACCAAGGTTTGCACCGAGCAGTAACCTAAACGAGGCTCTGTTCTGGAATCTTCGGAGGAGGAAATGCCCGTATCGATTCCTGCCGTGCTCATTGCCGGCGGGTCGGCTATTCCTAGTTCAATGCCTTGAGCGAACTCGCGCTTGCATGAACGGCTCGCCCGCACCGGGCGGGCCGTTTTCAAACCGGAGTTAATGGGAGCTCGCCAAAGAAAAAGGGCCTCCCGACGGAGGCCCTCGATCTCAAGAAGGGTTCACCCCGTTAGTTATAGTCCGAATATTTGAACTGCGGGAGCGCCTTCAGTTGCTCCTTGTCGCCGCTCACGACGGCGTGGTCGGGCACCCAATCGTTCGTGTTGCGATTGGTGATGTTCGAGGCCGCGCCCGTGGTCGTGTCGCGCGATGTAGTCGAGTTGCCGCTGGAGCTTGTCCAGACTGGTTCTTCCGCGAACTTCAGGTTGTCCATCGAAACGGCGATGTCGTGCTCGCTCATTCCGAGAAAGCCGCCGATCCCGATAACGACTGCGTAGATCTTGCCGCTCTTGTCGAGGAGCAGTTCGTTGATGTCGCCGAGCTTTTCATTGGCGTCGTTGTAAACGTTCAGGCCTGTGAGCTTCGAGGCGTGCCAGCTTCCCTTAAGCGCCGTCTTTGCATCAGCGGGGTGAGCGCTCGCAGCAGGCGCAGCATGATCGGCCGGTTGAGTGGACTGCGCGAACGCAGTTCCGCCGATGCCCTCCAAGATGAAGCGGTAAGGCTGTCCGCAACGACATGCGACATCGATGCGGAGCGGAGGCCGATCGCGGGCCTCCCCATGCCGTCGCAGCGATCATGACAAGCCCGAAGGGCTCGGCCGATTGCCCATCTCCGCGGTGATCAGCAGAAACATTTGCCTATTTTTCCTGTTGTCGGCGGGGCGCTCGAACAACGTGGAGGGATCCTCGATGAAGAGAATTGCAATATCGGCGCTGATGGTTGGCGCTCTTGGTCTGGCCTCGGTGGCCACGACGTCTCCTGCCGAAGCTCACTGGCGTGGAGGCTGGGGCGGCTGGGGACCAGGCATCGCAGGCGGTCTGGTCGCGGGCGCGGTCATCGGTGGCCTTACTTCGTCGGCTTACGCCTGGGGACCGGGCTATGGCTACTACGGGGGGTCTGGCTACTATCGAGCGGGCTACTACGGTGGGCCCTACGCCTACGACTACGGATACGACGAACCGTATCGCTGGGGCGGAGGCTACGCCTCAACCTACTATACGGCGCCCGTATCATACGGCTATCGCTACCGCCGCGTCGTACGCCCTGCCTACGCGTATTACAGCGGATCCTATCCGGTCGTTCGGCTTCGCTGGCATCGTCATCATCACTGGTGAAACCGGACCAACTGCACAATGGAGGCCGCGCGGAAGGCGCGGCCTTTTTTGCGTCGGGGCCATCCCAGAATTTTCCGCTCACCGCCATCCGCCGGCAAACGGTCGTGCCGATCGAAGGCAAGCCGACATTTGGGCGCTCTCGTTGGCGGCTTCGCCGACCGCTTCGGATGTGGACGTGCCTGGCCGGAGCGGGCGGATTCTTTCTTGACCCCGGTGGAAGGTGCTGCGGGCATGGCGGCCAAGGCTTAGCGCACCTGCTCCTGCGGGTCTTCAGAGGTGACATCTGCCTGCACGATGCTCGGCACGTCCGCGCGCGGACGCGTGTCGAATACGATCTTCTCCGGAGGACTTCGCGCCGAGCTAATCCGGATGATGGTCTTGTCGGGATCCGCCGCGGCGGCAGTTTCGATGGGAGCCGGCAGGTACCGGTCCGCCGCGAAGAGCAACGCCAGCAGCAGCCCGCCGACGAAGACGAAATAACGAATGATCGGCATGGACGGCCGTTCGCAAATCAGAAATCAGGTATCGGCGGGGGCCGGCTTGCAGGGGCGGGCCGCTGCCTTCAGCGACCCGCCCGGAGGGCTTAGTCGATCTCCTGGACGACCGCACTGGACAGCCCGGGAGAGTTCAGCTCTCGCCAGCGCTGCGTCTGCAGTTCATCTTGGCGACAAACGAGCCGGGTTTTCCACTATAGACATCGTCATTATTACGGGCTGAGAGCCGCGTATTCGATCGGATATGATCCATTGCCATATCGGTTCGGCTCGACATTCGTTTTCGAACCACCTTATCGCTATTACCGGCGGTAGTGTGCATCCGCCAACGTTCACCCTCGCCTAAACCAAGATAATGGGCTCGCGCGTCATTTGAGCAATTGCCAACCGATCAGCGCAGCGCCGAGAGCGCCGAAAAGAACGAGCCCGACTAGGATCATCTTGAGGTTTAAGGGATGCGCACTGCGTGTAATCAACCGATTGCCGCGGGCACGGAATGACGCTTCGCGAAACATTAGAAACATCTGCCAGAAACTGACCGAGAGGATCGCGAGCCCGACGAGCAAAAGCAAAACCTTGACCATCGTCTCCTCCTGGCGCCTCTGACTTAAGCCCAAGGAACCTACATCCTTACTCACCGTTAACCCACGCTGCGAACGTGAGGTTAACGAGTCCGACGGTATTTGGTCGCCCTATCATGCCCTTCGCATAGAGGCTGGAATGAATTTGCCGGTTAAGCGGATTTTGGTGCTCTCTGTCTTGGTACTTGGATGCGCCGACCTTCTGACCACTAACAAGATCCTCGAGCTCGGTTTCAACGAAGCAAACCCGTTCATGCAAATGGCGCAGACGTGGTTCGGGCCATGGTGGTTGATCCCTAAGCTCGGCGCAACGTTCATCGTCATGGCGCTGCTTTGGCAAAGCAAGAACGTTCACAATATTGCTCTCGTCGCGGCCTTTCTCTTGACGCCAGTGATCAACAACGTGCTGCTTATCGCAGGTGCGAACTGAATCGGTGACAAATTCCTATCGCGATCCACCTCTGGTTGATTCAGAATCTCGGGTTACACCAGGAGCTCGACGACGATGGCAACCATTGACACCGTGGCTTTTCTCGCGCTTGTCGGCGTAGCGATGCTCGCCAGAGCGCGCCTTAGGGAGCGCGCATCCTACCGAAAACAAATGACTGATAACGCGCTGCGCTCGATGGGCGAGCTAATCTGACCCTCCGGTCCCGATCTTTCCCGGCACGTCAACCGATCGGATGTTTGACCCGCGCTTGCCGCAGACCGTACACCTAAACCGCGGCTCGAGATCCGACAGACGCATCTCCGCCGGCCATTTCGATCCGTCCATCGTGACATTGTGAGAGCACCGATAGTCCTTGCAGAAAACGATGATGCGCGTCGCGCCCGTCTCGCGCATTTCGCCGAACGTGATCTTGGTCGGGTAGTCGCTCATGATGCAACTACAGCTGTTTCGCGTCCCGGCGGCAATCCAAGAAACCTAGCGAGCAGCTAGGTTCCACCCACCATCAATCGGTCAAGGCTCCGTCCGCGACACCGCCCCCGCGATTCGATGGCATGACCCCTGCACTAGATTTCCTGCTGGGGATTCAGTGTCCCAGGAATAGACGCCGTTACGCGGTGTATTTTTGAAACGGCGCCCCGGATCAATGGGGAGGTATCGTTGAATAGTGCAGCACCTCAGAAGGCTAGGTTTCTCGTTCGGACGGGAGGCGCCGGCTGGATGGTCTACGATCGAGAACTCAAGGGGCCAGCGCAATTGGAAAAGGGTGGCCGGTTCGCGGAGAAGCTGACGAAGGAACAGGCTGAAAATCTCAGGCAGATGCTGACGGCTTCCCTGCCACCGCCGCCTGCGGGCAAGCGTCGCGCCGCGCGTTCCGAGTAAATTGCATTGTTGTCCACAGTGTGGATTACGCCACACCGCGCGGGCGTGAATCGCCGTACCGTAGGCTTCGGGAGTATGACTCCATGGGCCTCGGACCCGTCGCGAATGGCAGGCCATGCTTTGGCGGCCTACATGGGCCGCGCGGCGTTAATCGAGCTCCCGCCTGACAATTGGAAATACAACGCATTCCGGTTTCGCGAATGCAAGAGCGGCACGATTTCCAAAACCGATTGCGCGGCACCCGTGGATCTATTTCGAGCTGAGAAGATCGCAACTGTCCCGGACCGATTACATCATGACTGCCGCTTTTGCGGAGTGAAGCTCACCCTCGTCAGAACGATCATGGAATCTGAAAGCGGAGTTGTCATTCATACGTTTGAATGCGAGC
>NZ_LGHK01000044.1 GCF_001908235.1 Bradyrhizobium sp. NAS96.2 | reverse complement strand
ATTTTATACTTAAAATAATTGTCAAGGGCGGGATGCGCCACGCCCACGGCTGTCGTCCCTGCGAAAGCAGGGACCCATAACCCCAGACCTTTGTTGTTGAAATAAGCTGCGGCCCCGGCGCTGCGAACCGACAGCGATCAGTGGCTATGGGTCCCTGCTTTTGCAGGGACGACACCGAATTTGGTGCACGGCCGATGGCCCACGCATCGCATGCTCGCGGCGCGCTACGGCAGCCAGAATGGCGGATTGCATTGCGCTATCCAACCTACCGCAATTCGACGCGGCCGCGTCGCGGCCCTCAATGCACCGCGGCGTACAGGATCTTGTCCTGGGTCGCATCCGCCGCGTCGAACTCGGCGACGATGCGGCCGGTGCGGGCGACCAGGATGCGGTCGGAGACCGCGAGGATCTCCGGCAGGTAGGACGAGATCACCACCACCGCCTTGCCCTCGTCGGCGAGGCGGCGGATTTCGCCGTGGATATGCGGGATGGTGCCGACGTCGACGCCGCGTGTCGGCTCGTCGAAGAAGATGATCGACGGCTCCTGCACCAGGGTCTTGGCCAGCACCACCTTCTGCTGGTTGCCGCCGGACAGCTCGATGATCCGCGCCTTGCGCTGCAAGGCGCTGATCTTGAGCCGGTCGACCCAGTAGTTGGCGAGCTTGCTGCGCTTTGCGCGCGACAGCAGGAAGCTCCAGCCCTTCCTTGTAGCGAGGCTTCCGATATAGACGTTGTCGTCGACCACCATGGTCTCGAAGAAGCCGTTGGCCTTGCGGTCCTCGGTGATGTAGGCGATGCCGTCATTGATCGCCTGCCGCGGCACGCGGTAGCGGATCGGCTTTCCGCGCAGCCGGATGGTGCCGCCATTGACCAGATTGCGCTTCAGCGCGCCGTAGATGATCTTGGCGATCTCGGTGCGGCCGGAGCCGATCAGGCCGGCGATGCCGACCACCTCGCCGGCATAGACCGAGAACGACATGTTCTTGACCGCCATGCCCATGGTGACGTTCTCGACCGTCAGCACCTTCTCGCGGCGCTGATGGGTCTTGGCCTTGCCGCCATAGACCGCCTGCGCCACCTCGCGCCCGACCATGTGCTGCACCAGCGCATCGCGGGTCAGCTGCTTGGCGGGCGCCGTGATCACCAACTTGCCGTCGCGCAGCACGGTGATGCGGTCGGCGATCTGCAGCGATTCCTCCAGCGCATGCGAGATGTAGATGATCGAGACGCCGCGGGCGCGCAGGTCGCGCACCAGATGGAAGAAGTGGACGATCTCCTCCGGCGTCAGCGACGCGGTCGGCTCGTCGAAGATGATGATGCGCGCCTTGTTGTAGATCGCGCGCGCGATCTCCACCATCTGCTTCTTGGCGGTACCGAGCAGCGCCACGGGGGTTGCCGGATCGACATGGAAGTTGAGCGACTGCAACAGCTGCTGGGCCTGGATGTTGAGCGTGCGGAAGCGCGTCAGCAGCTTTTCATTGCCGAGTTCGATGTTCTGCGCCGCAGTCATGGTCGGCACCAGGCTGGTCTCCTGATAGACCATGCAGATGCCGGCATCGAGCGCGTCACGCGGCTGCTCGAAATTGGCAGGCTTGCCGTCGAGCAGATAGTCGCCCGAGGTGAGATTGATGGCGCCGGCGATCGCCTTGCACAGCGTCGACTTGCCGGCGCCGTTCTCGCCGACCAGCGCATGCACCTCGCCGGGATAGAGGTCGAAATTGACGCCCTCGATGGCGTGGACGCCGCCATAGATCTTGGAGCCGTTGCTGATCCGCAGCACCGGCTCACGGGCTGCTGACTGGGTCGCGGTCGCCGCCTGCATCACGCCGTCATTCATCGCAGGTCTCCCGTATAGCGCAGCAGCCGTCCGGCGCCGCGCGCGGCGATGACGATGCCGGAGGGCGCAGCACAAGCGGCGGTGATGCCGTGGAAGCGGCCGCCGGCGCGGCTGTGCAGGCTGTCGCTGGCCTCGCCCTCGGCATCGAGATGCACCAGCAGGCCATAGGAGCGCGGCGGCGCCCATGGCTTCTGGATGCCGAGCGCCTTGACGCTGCCGATCTGCATCGGCTCCAGGCAATCGCTGCCACCGACCAGCGCCGGCGCCACCCAGTATTCGGGCGGCATCGTCGCCATCATCTCCTCGCGGAAATCGTCTTCCTTGAGCACGAATTCGATCAGATGCGTGCGGCGCGCGAACATGCCAAGCAGCAGCCCGCTGTGGCCGTCCGGATGCAGCCGCGCCGGATAGCCCGGCATGTTGGCGGCGACGATCTCGCGCGGGCCAAGCCCGTTGGCAGTGAGAGCGAACCGGCTCAGGCGATGCGCCCAGCTCTCGGTGAGCCACAGGCTGTTGCCGTCGGCCGAGACCATCACGCCGTAGGGATATGGCAGGTCGCGCAGCAGCAGCTGCGGATTGTCGAGGCCGGCCCCGCAACTGATCAGGCGGCCATTGGCGCGCTTCTCCATCAGATCGTGCCGCCACTCGCCGGGTCGGCGGCCGACGCTGCCTTCGACCGCATAGATGCGGCCATCGGGCGCCGCCGTCACCGACAACAATCCCGTGAGCGCGCTGCCACCGACTGCATCGAGCCAGCGCGCCGCGGGCTTGGCGGGATCGATCGCCGCAAGCCCCCTGCCCGCGACGCAGACCAGCAGACGGCCGTCCGGATGCAGCGCAAGCCCGCCGGCGTCGTCCTCGAACTCGGCGATGACAGCACGGGTCGAAAAATCCGCGCCGCTGAGCTTCAGCACCTTTCGGCCGGCGGAGACATAGACCGCGCCGTCGCCGGCGGCGATCACGTCATCAACGCCTGGCAGCGGCTCGCCGATCGGCACGGCGGTGTCGAGCCGGTCGTTCGGGCTGAGTGCGCCGTCGAGCGGCGGGATCGCGTTCTGGCCGCCGTCGCGGTCGACGACGCTGCGGATGTCGCGCAGCAGATGATCGAAGAATCCCATTATTTCGTCACCCTGCTTTTTGCGCCCCAGTACGCGTCGTAGCCGGTCCAGCTGTCGTCGACGCCGTCGAGCTTGATGCGGCCGATGCGGTTGTTCTCGAGCCCGCCGAGATAGAGATAGCCCTGATGCTCGCGCATCGAGGTCAGGGTCGAATGCGAGATGCCGGTCGGGTCCCACCACGATTCCAAAGCCTCGCCCTTCTCGTTGAACTTCAGCACACAGCCATGGTTGAGCGCGGGCGCCAGCCATTCGTCGGTCGGCACCTGCTTGACCATGCGCAGGCGGAAGCCGGGCTTGCGCGCGGCGAGGTCGAATGTCGGCGTGCGGATACCGACCAGCGCCAGCCAGTAGGTGCCGTCGGAGGCGCGGTTGATGTTGTCGGGGTTGCCCGGCAGCTCGTCCATCAGCACCTCGGTCTTGCCCTTGTTCGGCCCGTCGATCCAGTGCCGGAACACCTTGCACAGCGAGGTCGACGCAATCAGGATCGACTTGCCGTCGTGGGAGACGCAGATCCCGTTCGGGAAATAGAAGTGGTTGATCACCGTGCGCGTGGTCTTGGTCGCCGGGTCGTAGCAGACCACGCGGCCGTTCGGCCGGCCCTCGAGGAGGTCGAGGGTGTTGGTGGTCATCTCGTAGCGCGTGGTGCAGTCGCTGAAATAGATCTTGCCGTCGGGCGCGATGTCGAGGTCATCGGCCATGCGCAGGCGGCTGTCGTCGTTCAGCTTGTACCAGGTGCGGTTGGTCTCGTCGGTGACCTTGAAGATGCGGCCATCGGGCGCGACGCCGTAGACGCCCATGCCGGCCACCGCGACAATCAGGTTCTCGTCACGATCGAACTGCATGCCGAGCGGCCGGCCGCCGATATGGGCGAACACCTCGCGGGTCTTGAAATCAGGCCCGGAGAAGCGGATCACATTGCCGTCGCGGGTCGAGCCGTAGAGCCGGCCCTGGCGATCGAGGATGACGTCCTCGGGCCCCTCGACCTGATCGACGCCGATTGCCTGCGCCTTGATCAGCCGGTCGTTCTGCGCATAGGGCGACGCCGCGCCGGGCTGCACTGCCGGCGCCGAGGCGAGCGGCACGAAGGCCGGATTGACATAGATCTTCTGGATCGCCTTGCCGCGGTTCTTCGACCATTTGACGTCGATGCCGACGGCCGCAAGCAGGATCATGCCCGTCACCGCCGAGGTGACGTAGCCCGGGATACCCATCCGCACGAGGCCGTTGATCAGGAGGAAGATGATCAGCGCGCCGATCATCGCCCGCCACACCGTGCCCTTGCCGCCGGCCAGCGACACGCCGCCGAGCACCACGGCGGTGAGCGCCTGGAATTCCCAGCCGACGCCGGTGGTGGAATCCGTCGAGGCCTGGCGCGCCGCGTAGAAGATGCCGCTCGCCGCGCACAGCGTGCCCGACAGCACATAGGTCATGAACAGCATCAAGCGGACGCGGATGCCGGCATGGCGCGCCGCCTTGCGGCTGGCGCCGATCGCGGTGAGATGCCAGCCATAGCGCGAGCGCGACAGGAAGATGTGGCAGATCAGCAGCACCACGAACAGCGTCGCCGCATTGACGGGAATACCGAGCACGCTGCCACCGCCGATGACATCCCAGGCTTCGCTGTCGATCGAGTTGGTCGCGAATACCTGCGCATAGCTGGTGTTGAGCAGATTGACCGAGGCGCGCAGGATGATCAGCGTCACCAGCGTAGTCAGGAACGGCCGCGTCTTCAGGAAGCCGATCAGGAAGCCGTTGATGCTGCCGAGCAGCGCGCCGACCAGCAGCGTCGCCGGCACCGCAAGGCCGACCGGCCATTCGCGCACCAGCAGGAAGTACAGCGCCGCGAAATTGCACAGCGCGAAGATCGCGCCGACCGAAAGGTCGATGCCGCCGGTGACGAGACAGAAGCCCATCGCGAGCGCGACGAATCCGAATTCGGCGAACAGCCGCAGCAGCGACACCGAGTTCTGCACCGAGGCGTAGTCGGGAATGGTGAGCGCGAAATAGGCCCACAGCCCGATCATTACCGTGAACGGAACGACCGGCTCGAACCACTGTTTCAGCAACAGCTCCGACAGCAGGAGCCGGGGTGAGAACCGCCGCACCGATGCGGCAAGGGAATCAACGGCCATCGACATCGTCAAAGCACTCCTCGATCATGATGCGAGACATCACATCGTGATCTCGTCTCTCTTTTTGAGCATGATCTTCTCGGAAAACCGGCTTCCACTTTTCCGGATCATGCTCGTGATACAGCCGGCGCGGGAATGCCCCCCGCGCCGGCTGCCCCGCGCCTTGTTAGTTTTTCTTGGGTAGCGCGAAACAGGTGCCGCCGAGCGAGGCGTTCGACTTATCGATCCAGATCGGCCGCGTGTAATAGGACAGGTTCTTCGTGCCGGGCTTGTCGCCGGACATCAGCAGCGTCTCCGCCGCGAACATCAGGTCGTGGCCCTGCTCGGTCGCCTTGTAGCTGAGGAACTTGCTGAAATTGCCTGATGTGACCTGATCGCAATCGAGCTGCGAGCCCTCGCCCGAGGCGAACACCTTGACGTCGTCGATCTTGCCGGCATTGCGGATCGCTTGCGCCGCGCCCGACTCCATGATGCCCCAGAATCCGATGGAGGCGCAGAGATCGGGATGCTGCTGAATCACGGTCGCGGTGATGTTGAGCGCGGTGTTGGCGTCCCAGTTCGCCGCCTGGTTCGACACCACCTTGATGTTGGGATCCTTGTTTAGCACATCCATGATGGCGCCGACCTGGTCGACGCTGGCCGCCGCGGTCAGTTCGCCCTGTACGATCTGCACCTTGCCCGACTTGCCGGAGCCGGTGCCGCAGGCCTTGACGGCTTCGTTCGCGAGCAACCTGCCGATCTCGCGCCAGTCGACGCCGACGAAGGCGCCGGACTTGTAGTTCGAGGCCATGTTGACCTGGATCACATGCGTGCCCTGGGCCTCGGCGCGCTTGAGGTCCTTCATCAGCAGCGTCACACTCGGGTTCTGCACGATCAGGACGTCGGGCTTCTGGTCGACCAGCGCGGTCAGCGCCTGCTGCATGGCGGATGGATTGTTGTTGGGATCGCGCACGACGTATTTCATGCCGCGCCACTCGGCCTCTTCCTGCACCACGCGGCCCCATTCGTCCGACAACGGCACGCCGAGCGCGATCGGCAGATAGGCGACGGTCTTGCCTTGCAGCGCTTTGTCGTAGGCGCCGCGCAGCTCGCGACCGGCCTTGGTGCCTTCCTCCTGCGCGGATGCCGCGAACGGCATCGCGGCAACCGCCACACCGGCGAGCAGGATCGTCCAGAACTTCGTCGTCTTCATCGTCTCCTCCACAAGAAATTCTTTTGATTGATTTGGACTTGTTATGATTGATCTTGGCGCGGGGAACACTCGCACTAATCGCCCTGCCGCGCGGTCTCCTCGTCGCGGGGATGCAGCCAATTGTCGAGCACGATCGCCGCCAGCAGCACCACGCCCTTGATGATGTTCTGCACCTCGCTGTTGACGTCCATGATGGTGAAGGCGTTGAGCAGCGTGCCGATCAGGACGCAGCCGACCACAACGCTGAACACACTGCCGCGGCCGCCAATCAGGCTGATGCCGCCGATCACGACGACCAGCACGACGTCGAAGATCATTGTCCCCTGCGTGATCGCCATCTGCATGCTGCCCGTGGTGCCGACCCAGACCAGGCCTGCAATCCAGGCGAGCAGCGCAACCAGCACGTGCTCGAGCACGATCAGCGGCCGCAGCGGAATGCCGGTCAGCCGCGCGGCCTCCGGATTGTCGCCCTGCGCATAGATGAAGCGGCCGATCGAGGTGCGCGACAGGAACAGGTGCATCGCGATCGCACAGGCCGCGAACACCAGGATCGGAACCGGGACGCCGAAGAGCCGTCCGGCGCCGAGATACATCAGGCCCGGCGCGTCCTTCGGCGCGTAGACCACCCAGGCCGGCGCGATCCAGAACGCGAGGCCATAGATCACGAAACCTGCGGCCAGCGTCACGAACAGCGCCGGCGCCTCGACGAAGGCGACCATCACGCCGTTGACGACGCCGATCAGCACCGCAATTGCCAGCGCCAGCAGCACTGCCGTGAAAACAGGCATGCCGTTCTGCATATAGATCAGCGCGATGGCCCAGGAACCCGCCATGATCGCGACCTCGGAGAGGTCGATGCCGCGGCTGATCACGATCAGCCCCATGCCGAGGCCGAGCACGCCGAGGATGGAAATACTGCGCAATAGATTGAGCAGGTTGGAGACGGTGGCAAAACCGTTCAGCGTCAGGCCGAACACCACCAGAAGCGCGATCGTGATCAGGAGCACGATCTGCTCCTGGCTCGGCTTTGCGAACATTGAGCCCGAGCGAGATGATGCCGCAGGGACAGCAACGCCGCGCGATGGCGATTGCACGCTCATCGTTTCCTCCAGGTATTATTTTGCTTGAGACTTTAAGAGTGGCAACTCATATTCGTCAAATGCATTCGACGGATACGGATTGATTATTTCCATGCATGTACGCGATATCGATCTGAACCTGTTCGTGGTGTTCGACGCGATCTATTCCGAGGGCGGCGTCAGCCGTGCCTGCTTCCGTCTCAACCTGACGCAGCCCGCGGTGAGCCACGCGCTGAGCCGGCTGCGCGCGATGTTCAACGATCCCTTGTTCGTGCGCCGCCATCACGTGATGACGCCGACGCCGCTGGCGCGCCAGATCATCACCACCGTGCGCCAGGCGCTCAACGGCCTCGAGACGACGCTGACCCACACCAACCGGTTCGATCCGGCCAAGACGCCGAAGCGCTTCGTGATCGGCCTGCGCAACAATCTCGAGGCGCCGATGCTGAGCGCGCTGATCAACCGGATCAGCAGCGTCGCACCGCTGGTCGAGATCGCCACGGTGCGCAGCGAGCGCAACAATCTGGAGCGTGAGCTGGCCGCCGGCACGCTCGACGTTGCGATCGATACGCTGCTGCCGCTCTCGACCGAGATGCGGCGCGAGCAGATCCTGACCGAGCATATCGCGGTGTTCGCCCGGCGCGGCCATCCCGAGCTCCGCGCGCGGCTCGACAAGAAGGCTTACTTGCGCATGGAGCATGTCTGCGTGACATCGCGGCGCAGCGGCGTGTCGTTCGAGGATTTTCAGTTGCAGCGCCTCGGCCTGACCCGCACCGTCCGCCTGACCTGCCAGAATTTTGCGACCGCCTGCCATGTCGTGAGCCGCAGCAACATGCTGCTCACGGCATCGGAAAGCGCCGCCTCGGTGCTGGAGGATCCCGGGTTGCTGCAGTGCTTCCCCTGCCCGTTCCCGATCAGCCCGCACGTCAACTATCTCTACTGGCATGCCACCGCCGAGGGCGACACCACCAATCAATGGCTGCGCGAGCAGTTGCGCGCCGCCGCGGCACTGCTGGCCGGCAGCCGCTTCAGCAAGAAGAGCCGCCGCGCGGCAAAGACGGGCCCCAAGGTGGCGATTCCAATTCCGACCAGCATCGCGGCTGAATAGAGACGGCGATACGATCAGGTTGAGTCGCAAAGACAGTGTGCCCCCTCTCCCGCTTGCGGGGGAGGGCTGGGGTGGGGGCTCTCTCCACGAGTCACATCCTGGAGAGAGCCCCCACCCGTATCGCATCTTCGATGCGATACGACCTCCCCCGCAAGCGGGAGAGGTGCAGCCAGTCTGCCGCCAGATCGATTCAACCTAATCTGAGTAACCCCGCACAAAGGACTAACCGGCCTCGGCGACCACAGGCGGCAGCGCCATCACGGCTTCGGCGTGATGGCAGGCCGCCAGATGGGCGTCTCCGACATTGCGTAGCGCAGGCGCGGTCTCGCGACAATGCTGGTCGGCCAGCGGACAGCGCGGCGCGTAAGGGCACCCGGCCGCGGCCGACGCCTGCGAGCCGATCGCTTGCGCGCCGCGGCGCCGCCGGACACCGCCGGCCCGCGCCCGCGGAACCGCATCGAGCAGCGCGCGCGTATAGGGATGGGCAGAGTGCGCGAACAGATCGGCGGGCCGCCCCTGCTCGACGATCCGCCCGAAATACATCACCGCGATCTCGTCGCAGAGCAGATCGACCACCGCGAGGTCATGGCTGATCAGGATGTAGCTCAGGCCAAACTCGTCCTGCAGGTCCTGCATCAGATTGAGCACCTGCGCCTGCACCGAGACATCGAGCGCCGAGACCGGCTCGTCGGCGACGATCAGCTTCGGCTGGGTGATCAGCGCGCGCGCGATCGCGATGCGCTGGCGCTGGCCGCCGGAGAATTCGTGCGGAAACTTGTCCATGTCGGCATCGCGCAGCCCGACCTGCCGCAGCACCCTGGCGACGCGCTCGCGCAGGGTCGCGCGATCGATGCGCCCGAGCGCGGTGAGCGGCTCGGCGACGATGCGCGCGATGGTCTGCCGCGGATCGAGCGAGCCATAGGGATCCTGGAACACCATCTGGAAATCACGGCGGGCGCGGCGCAGCTCATCCGGCGGCATCCGGTTGAGGTCGCGGCCGAGCAGCGCGACCTGCCCCGCCGACGGCCGCTCCAGCGCCATCACCAGCCGCGCAAGGGTCGATTTGCCCGACCCGGATTCGCCGACGACACCGAGGCTCCTGCCCGGCATGACCTGCGCCGTGACACCGTTGAGCGCGTGCACCTGCGCCGGCGGCTTGAACAGGCTCTCGCGCGGCAGCGTGTAGCGTTGCGCGAGATCCTTCACCGCGAGCAGCGGCGTTGCGGATGAAGGCTGGTCCAGCATCGTCATGCGCCGGCGCCCCCTGTGGTCATCGAGACGTCGGTCCTGATGCAGCGCACGCCATGCGCGGCGCCGACATCGACCACGGCCGGCAGCGCCGCGCGGCAGCGCGCCTCGGCGATCGTGCAGCGATCGGCAAAGGTACAGCCCGCGGGCAGGTCGGCCAGCTCCGGCACAGTGCCGGCGATGGTCTTGAGCCGTGTGCCTTTGCGCGCGCCGAGCCGTGGGCGGGCGCGGAACAGGCCCTGCGTGTAGGGGTGGCCCATCCGCGTGAACACGGCGTCAGTGGCGCCGCTTTCGACGACGGTGCCGCCATACATCACCATCATGCGCTCGACATTCTCGGCGATCACGCCGAGATCGTGCGAGATCAGGATCATCGACATGCCGCGCTCCGCGACGAGGCCGGCGATCAGATCGAGGATCTGGCCCTGGATCGTGACGTCGAGGGCAGTGGTCGGCTCGTCGGCGATCAAGACATCGGGCTGGCAGGCCAGCGCCATCGCGATGGTGATGCGCTGGCGCTGGCCGCCGGAGAATTGGTGCGGATAGGCATCGACGCGCTTCGCCGCATCAGGCAGCCCGACGCGATCGAGCAAGGCGATGGCCTCCTGCCGCGCCTGCGCAGCCGAGACGCCGGTGTGGCGCAGCAAGGGCTCGGCGACCTGGTGCCCGATCGTGTGCATCGGATTGAGCGCGGTCATCGGCTCCTGGAAGATCATGCTGATGCGGTTGCCGCGCAGCATGCAATAGGCTGCGTCCGGCAGGCCGACCAGCTCCGCGCCGTCGAGTCGGACGCTGCCGCTGATCACGGCGCTGTCCGGCAACAGCCCCATCAGGGCCAGCGCCGTGACCGACTTGCCGCAACCGGATTCGCCGACCAGCCCGAGCGTCTCGCCGCGGCGAAGCGCAAAGCTGACGCCGCGCACCGCCTGCGCCGGGCCGCGGCTGGTGTTGAGCCGGACGCCCAGATTTTTCACCTCGATCAGCGGCGCGTCGCTCATGCTCACCGCTCCCGCGCCAGACGGGGATCGAGCAGATCGCGCAAGCCGTCGCCGAGCAGATTGAGCCCCAGCACCGCGATCGCGATCGCGGCGCCGGGATAGACCGCGAGCATCGGCGACTGGAACAGCAAGGTCTGCGCATCATTGAGCATGCGCCCCCAGGACGGCTGCGGCGGCTGGGTGCCGAGCCCGAGATAGGACAGCGCGGCCTCGGCGAGGATTGCGAGCGCGAACTGGATCGTCGCCTGCACGATCAGGATCGACAGGATGTTCGGCAGCACATGCTCGATGGTGATGCGGAATGAGCCCTTGCCCGCGGCGCGCGCGGCCAGCACGAACTCACGGGCCCAGATCGCGTTGGCCGAGCCGCGGGTGACGCGGACGAAGGTCGGGATCTGGAAGATGCCGATTGCGGTGATCGAGGTCACCATGCCCGGCCCTGCGACCGCGGCGAGCATGATGGCCGACAGCACCGCGGGAAAGGCGAAGGTGAAGTCGCTCATCCGCATGATGAGCTCCTCGGTCCAACCCTTGCGCGCGGCGGCGATCAGGCCGAGGCCAACGCCGAAGCTGAGACCTATGCCCACCGCAATGACGCCGACCATGATGGTGGAGCGCGCACCGACCAGGAGCAGCGAGACGATGTCGCGGCCGAGCACGTCGGTGCCGAGCCAGTGCGCCGCCGACGGCGGGTGCAGTTTTGACGCGACATCGATGTCGTAAGCCGACCACGGCGTCCAGACCAGCGACAGCAGCGCCGCGCCGAGCACGAACAGGCTGAGCACCGCCCCGAGCACGAAGCTGCGATGACGCAGCGCGCGGCGCCAGAAGCCGGTCACAGGCCTTGCGCCCGGTGCGATCGCCGCCGTGCCGGCGGATGCGGTCAGCGGCGCGCTCACAGGTTGGCGACCTTGATGCGCGGGTCGATGAAGGCATAGAGCACATCGACCACGAAATTGACGATCACGACCATCGCGGCCAGCAGCATCACGCAGTTGCGCACCACGATCAGGTCGCGGTTGGCGATCGACTGGAAGATCAACCGTCCGAGGCCCGGCAGATAGAACACGTTCTCGATCACGATGGTGCCGGCCAAGAGATTGGCGAATTGCAGGCCCATGACCGTCATGACCGGGATCATCGCGTTGCGCAGCACGTGGCGCCACAGCACCTCGCGCTTGCCGAGCCCCTTCGCGCGCGCGGTACGCACAAAGTCCTCGCGCAGCACCTCGAGAACCGCCGAGCGGGTGACGCGGGCAAGGATCGCGGCCTGCACCACGGCGAGCGAGATCGCGGGCAGCAGCAGCGAGCGGATCCCGGGCCAGATGCCGTCATCCCAGCCGGCGAAGCCGCCGGCGGACAAGAGTTGCAGCTTCACCGAGAACAGCAGGATCAGGAGGATCGCGAACCAGAAATTCGGCAGCGCGATGCCGATCTGGGTCAGCGACATCACGCCGACATCGCCGAGTTTATTATGGTTAGCCGCGGTGTAGATGCCGGCGGCCAGCGCCAGCACCACCGTGATCAGCATCGACATGATCGCGAGTGGAATGGTCAGCACCAGCCGCTCCGCGATCAGGCCGGCCACCGGCGTACCATAGACATAGCTGTTGCCGAGAACACCGACCGCCATGCCCTTGATCCAGAGCAGATAGCGAACCGTGAGCGGCTGATCGAGCCCGAGCTTGACGGTGAGCGCGCGCACCGCCTCGGGCGAGGCGTCGGCGCCCATCAGCATCTGGGGGGCATTGCCGGGCAGCGCGTCGAGCACCAGGAAAATGATCAGCGAGGCCGCGACCAACGTCGCCACCAGGGTCAGGATCCGCCGCAGGAAGAATACGCTCATGCCCGCCCGAACAGTGAGGAACAGGCTGCAGGTTTCAACATGTTCGCGATCGAATGCAAGCCCCTCGCCGCGCCATTCACGACGCGACGGCCGGCCAGCGCCCGAGCAGGTCACTCGCCTGTTCGAACAGCGCCGCGACGCGCAGCAGTTCCGCGTCGGCCCGGAAGCGGCCGACCAGATGCAGACCGATCGGCAGACCGTCGCGGCCGAAGCCTGCGGGGATGCTGACCGCGGGATGCCCGGTCATGTTGAACGGCATGGTCCAGGGAAACCAGTGCGGCCGCACGCTGTCGAAGCTCTGGCCGTCGATCTCGATGGTGCCGAACAGATCCTGATCGATCGGCAGCGCCGTGCGGGTCAGGGTCGGCATCGCCAGGAGGTCGCCGCGCGCGAGCAATGACTGCACGCGGCGGAACAGCGCGGTGCGGTCGAACATCGCCTGCTGGTAGTCGACGCCGCTCACCTTCGCGGCGAGCGCGAGTTGCTTCAGGAAGGTCGGGCTGAGATCATCGGGATGATCGGCCGCGAGCTTCTCGAAACGGGTGCGCCAGACCGTGTGATTGATGGCGCGCCAGATCGGCTCGATGTCGAAACCATCGCCGGAAAATTCCTCGAGTTCCGCACCTAAGCCGGCCAGCCGATCGAGGCTCGCCTTGAACGCAGCGGCGACATCCGCGGTCACCGGGCGACCCGGCGGCGATAGACAAAACAGCACCCGCCTGCCCGTGAGATCACCGCGCGGCGCCGCAAGGTCGAGATAGTCAGGCACCGGCACGCCGATCGACCAGGGATCGGACGGATCCTCGCCGGCCATCGCCTGCATCATCAACGCGGTGTCCGAGACCGTTCGCGTGGTCGGCGTGACATAGGTCTGGTTGCCGAAGGCGTCCTGCACCTGGCTGTGCGGGATCACGCCGTTGCTCTGCTTGATCCCGACCACGCCGTTACAGGCCGCAGGAATCCGCGTCGAGCCGCCGCCGTCGGTCGCAACCGCCAGCGGCGCGATGCCGCTCGCGACCGCCACCGCCGCGCCGCCGCTGGAGCCGCCGCTGGAACGTTCCGCACTCCATGCATTGCGGGTGCGGCCGAACAGCGGCGAGTCGGTCAGGCACTTGCTACCGAACTCCGGCGTCGTGGTCTTGCCGAGCAATATTCCGCCCTGCGCACGGAGCCGGGCCACCGCCACGGCGTCATGGTCGGGTACGTTGTTCTGATAGGGCACCGCGCCGAAGGTCGTGCGCACGCCCTTGGTGCTGACGATGTCCTTCACGGTGAAGGGAATGCCGTGCAGCAGGCCGAGTGGCTCGCCGGCCATCACGTGGCGCTCCGCAGCCTTCGCCTGCGCCATCGCCTCGTCGCCGCACAGCGTGATGAAGCAGTTCAGCTCGGGCTGCAGCCGCTCGGCGCGGGCGAGCACCGTCGCGGTGATCTCGACCGGCGACACGTCCTTGGCGGCGATGCGCGCGCGAAGCTCAACGGCTGATAGCAGGCACAGATCGTCGCTCATTCGGGCACGCGCTCGCATCGGTGTTCGATCACGGCATCGTGCCGCGCCCCGTGCGGCAAGTCCATCATCTCAGGCGCATGGCTTACCAATAATCGGCGGGCAACTCCCGGCTCCGCGGCGGATCGGCGCCGGCGCGGGTGCAGGTGAAGGCGGCGCATTTGCAGGCAAAGGCCAGCGCGCGCGTGAGCTCGGCGGCGGAGATGTCGCGCAGCCGCTGCCGCGCGATCCGATCCAGCCGGTGCAGCGCGGCGAGCAGCGCCGCCTGACAAGAGTCGCCGGCGCCGATTGTATCCACGACATTCACGACCGGCGCCTTGACCTCGATCGATCCGGCCTTTTGATGCCAGGCAGAGGCGCCCTCGTTTCCGCGCGTGATGACGACGAGCGACGCGCCGCCCGACAGCAGCGCCCCGGCCCTGTCAGCGTAGGCCTCATCGCCGAACAGATAGGCGAAGTCGACGTCGGACATTTTCACGATGTCCGCCTTGCCGCAGAACGCCAGCATGCGCGTGCGATAAGCGTCCTTGTCCTTGACCAAATTCGGCCGGCAGTTCGGATCAAGCGCGATCGTCACGTTTGCTCTGATATTCTCGATAAAGGCCAGCGTCTCGGCTGCGCCCTTGTCATGAACCAGCGTGGTCGAGCCGGTGTGAAGGCAGGTGACGCCATCGAGCGCGATCGCTTCGCGCCGGTAGGTCCAGTTCCGCGCTGCGGTGTCGGCGTCATAGAAGGCGTATTGCGTCTCGGTTCCGGTGACGCGCGCAAAGGCGAGCGTAGCCTGGTCGTCGCTGCGCGTCGCGCGGCTGAGATCGACGCCTGAAGCTGCGGCATGATCGGCGATCATCCGGCCGAACGTGTCGGTCGCAATGCCGCCGACAAAGCCGGTGGGCACATCGAGCCGCGCACTGCCGATCGCGATGTTGAGGCAGGAGCC
Source organism: Bradyrhizobium sp. NAS96.2 (assembly GCF_001908235.1). Classification (GTDB taxonomy): domain Bacteria; phylum Pseudomonadota; class Alphaproteobacteria; order Rhizobiales; family Xanthobacteraceae; genus Bradyrhizobium. The sequence goes on along the minus strand of NZ_LGHK01000044.1, from coordinate 11,240 downwards.
GCCGACCGCCGGAGTCATGGCCTCGCGTCCATCCGCCGTCCGCGACGGAAGGAAATCGATCAGCGCATCTCCGCAACTCAGCAGCATGCAAACACCTTAACCCGGCGCCTCGCCGGGCGCCCGCTTCATCGCCTCGCGGCTGTCGCGATCGAGCGCCCGCAGCATCTTGTGCACACCGCGTTTCCTGCGGTGGAAATCGGCAAGCTCAGGCCTGGTCGGTTCGCTCAACCGCCCGAGCGCCGACATGCCAGCCATTGCGGAGTTAATCGAATGATGCGCGCCGCTGGCGACTGCGCCCAGCATCGCAGCGCCCAGCAATACGGGTTCTTGCGTCTGCGGCAACGCCACCGTGTAGCCCGTCGTGTCGGCCATGATCTGGCGCACCAGCGGGCTGCGGCTGGCGCCGCCGCCGATCACGATCGTCTTGCCGCTGACGCCATGGGCCTGCAGGGCATCGATGACATCGGCGAGGCCATAGGCGAGGCCGCACAGGCCGGCGACGAACAGCCGCTCCAGCGCCGACACGTCGGTGTCGAGATCGAGCCCGGCGATCACCGCGCGTGAGCCGGGATCGGCATAGGGCGACCGGTTGCCGAGAAACTCAGGCAGGACGTGAACGTTGCGCGCGAGCAGCGCGGCCGCGCCGGCATTGCCGCTGCGCGCCAGGATCCGCTTCTCGAGATACTCGATGACATCTATGCCGTCGCTCTTCGCGGCAGCCAAGACCTCGGCATGCGCCGGATGCGATTTGAGCAGATGGTCGATCGCGGCGCCCGCTGCCGACTGGCCGCCCTCGTTGAGCCAGAAGCCCGGCACCATGCCCTCGAAATACGGGCCCCAGACGCCGGGCACGAAACAGGGCTCGACGGTCGTCGCCATGATGCAGGCCGACGTTCCCATGATGTAGGCCAATCGCTGGCAGACATCGACCTCGGCGCCTGAACCGTCGCGCCCGCCGATCGCGCCGACGCCGCCGGCATGGGCATCAATCAAGGAGGCGCCGACCGCGGTTCCCGGCATCAGACCGAGATCGCGCGCGGCGTCCTCCGACAGCCCGCGGCCGAGCGGCGAGCCGGGCGGCACGATCTCGGTGCCGATGCGCCCAAAGCGATCTGCGGCGAGCGCCGCGAGCCCGACCCGCTTGAGGAAGGGTTCGCTCCAGCCGCCCTCACCGGCCACATAGGTCCATTTGCAGGTGACAGTGCAGGTCGAGCGCGCCAGCGAGCCGGTGGCGCGGAACGAGAGATAGTCGGCGAGATCGAAGAAGTGCCCGGCGGCCTCGAAGGTCGCGGGCAGATGCCGCTTCAGCCAGAGGATCTTCGGGATCTCCATCTCGGGCGAGATGGCGCCGCCGACATAGCGCAGCACGCGATCTCCGGTCGCGTTGACGAATTCGGTCTCGTCCATCGCGCGGTGATCCATCCAGACCACGACATTGCGCGCGGGATCGCCGGACGGGCTGACGGTGAGCGGCCGGCCTGCCCGGTCGAGCACGACCAGCGAGCAGGTTGCGTCAAAGCCGATGCCCTTGACCTGCTCGGCGCCAGCCGCGGCCTCGCGCATCGCATTGCGCACGGAGGCAACGCAGGCCGCCCAGATGTCATCGGACGATTGCTCGACGATGTCACCGGGCTCATGCCAGACCCGGATCGGATGCCGGGCCGAGCCCAGCAGCTTCCCGGCCTCGTCGAACACGCCCGCGCGGGCGCTGGTGCTTCCGACATCCACCCCGATATAGGCTTGCCGCATTTTCGCTCCGTCAGAGCGTGACGACGTTGCTTGGGAACGTCATCGCGCTCGCACTTCTTGTGTCAGCATCGTCCGGAAGACCGGTCCCCACTTTTCCGGATCATGCTTCGACGCGAGCCTACCAGCAAGTGTAACCGCCATCGACCAGAACGATGCTTCCGGTCATCAAACTCGCCGCCTCGGACGCCAGGAACAAGACGACGGAGGCGATCTCGTCGACCTGCCCCATCCGCGCCATCGGAGTTCCACCGATCCAGGCGTCGTACATTTTGGGGCTGTTCTTCACAAAGGCGTTCAGCGGCGTCTCGATATAGGTCGGCGCCACCGCGTTGACGCGGACCCCGCGGGCGCCCCATTCGGCCGCCAGCGATTTGGTGAGATGATGCACCGCGGCCTTGGAGGCGTTGTAGAAGCACTGTTCCTGCGGCTTGTTGACGATGAACCCGGACATCGAGCCGACATTGACGATGGTGCCGGATTTGGCCTTCAGCATGTGATTGCCGAAGGCGCGGCAGCACCAGAACGTGCCGTTCAGATTGACGTCGATGACGTTGAGCCAGTGCTCGTCGGTCACGGTCTCGGCCGGCGTCTCGCTGCGGGCGATGCCGGCATTGTTGACGAGGATGTCGACCTTGCCGTACTTGCGCACCAACTCGTCGGCGACCGCCGAGACGCGGCCGGAATCCGTCACGTCCATCACCGCGATATCGGCGTCATAGCCCTTGGCTTTCAGCGCCGCCTGCGCGTCATTGGCGACCTTGGCGTCGCGGTCGCCGATGATGACCTTGGCGCCGGCTTCGGCCAGCGCTTCGGCACAGGCGAGCCCGATGCCCTGCCCCGCGCCGGTGATGATGGCGGTCTTGCCGCCGAGCCTGAATTTCTCGAGATACATTTTCTTCTTCCTTTGCCTAGAGCCCGCGTTTCGCGGGCGTGCCGCCCCGGCCAGAGCGAGATCGACAGCGGAGACCATCCGTGCTTTTTCTGAGCATGATCTGTTCGGAAAACCGCTTCACACTTTTCCGGATCATGCTCTACGCGTGGATCGATTTGCCACTGTCGTCGAAACGATGGATGCGCGCGGGATCCGGGATCAGCGACACCTTATCGCCGGGATGCAGGTCGAGTTCGCCGACATAGCGCGCGGTCAGCATTCCCAACGCCGCAGCATCGACATAGAGAAAGGTGTCGCTGCCGAGATGCTCGGCGACCGCCACCGTCCCCTGCCAGCCGCCCTGCCCGTCGCGCTCGACCTTCAAATGCTCGGGCCGCACCCCGATGGTGGTGGCGCCCTGCTGCTTGGCGAGCTCGCCGGTCACGAAATTCATCTTCGGCGAGCCGATGAAGCCTGCAACGAACAGGTTGTTAGGCTTCTCATAGAGCTCGAGCGGCGAACCATACTGCTCGATCTTGCCGCCGTTCAGCACCACGATCTTGTCGGCCATGGTCATGGCCTCGACCTGGTCGTGGGTGACGTAGATCGCCGTGGTGCCGAGCTGCTTCTGCAATCGCGTCACCTCGAGCCGCATCTGCACCCGAAGCGCGGCGTCGAGATTCGACAGCGGCTCGTCGAACAGGAACGCCTTCGGCTCGCGCACGATGGCGCGGCCGATCGCAACGCGCTGGCGCTGGCCGCCGGAGAGCTCGCGCGGCTTGCGGTCGAGATAGGGCGTCAGGTTGAGGGTGGCCGCGGCGGCTTCGACCTTGCGGTTGATCTCGTCCTTGGCGACACCTGCCATTTTCAGGCCGAATGCGATGTTGCCGCGCACGCTCATATGCGGATAGAGCGCGTAGGACTGGAACACCATCGACAGCCCGCGCTTGGCCGGCGGCACGTCGACCACGTTGCGGCCGTCGATCAGGATGGCGCCGCCGGTGACGTCCTCGAGCCCCGCGATCAACCGGAGCAGCGTGGTCTTGCCGCAGCCTGACGGACCGACGAAGACGACGAAAGAGCCGTCGGTGATCTCGAGATCGGCGCCCTTGATGATGTGGACCGGCCCGAACGATTTTTGCACACCCTGCAGCGTAATCCGACCCATGGGACAAGCCTTTCTGCTACTTGACCGCGCCGAAGGTCAGGCCGCGGACTAGTTGCCGCTGACTGAACCAGCCGAGCACGAGAATGGGCGCGATCGCGAGCGTCGACGCCGCCGACAATTTCGCCCAGAACAATCCTTCCGGGCTGGAATAGGATGCGATGAAGACGGTGAGCGGCGCCGCCTCCAGCGTCGACAGATTGAGGGTCCAGAACGCCTCGTTCCACGCCAGGATCAGATTGAGCAGCAAGGTCGAGGCGAGCCCCGGCACCGCCATCGGCGTCAGCACATAGATCAGCTCGCGCCCGATCGTGGCGCCGTCCATCCGGGCCGCCTCGAGGATGTCCTTCGGGATCTCCTTGAAATAGGTGAACAGCATCCAGATCACGATCGGCAGATTGCCGAGGCACAGGATGAAGATCAGGCCGCTTCTTGTATCAAGCAGGCCGACCGTCCGGAAGATCAGGTAGATCGGCACCAGCACGCCGACCGGCGGCATCATCTTGGTGGACAGCATCCAGAGCAGCACATCCTTGGTGCGCTTGGTCGGCGAGAACGCCATCGACCACGCCGCCGGGATCGCGATCAGCATCGCGATCAACGTCGAGCCGCCGGCGATGATGATCGAATTGAGCGCGTGGTGGAGGTAGTCGCTGCGCTCCTGCACCGTGACGTAGTTCTCCGTGGTCCAGTGGAAGAACAGGAACGACGGCGGGATCGCGAAGGCTTCGAGCTCGGTCTTAAAGCTCGCCAGCACCATCCAGAGGATCGGGAAGAAGATCAGGAAGCCGGCCAGCCAGGCCGCCGCCGTCGAGATCACCTTGTTCCGTGTCGTGACCATCCGCGCCATGACGTTACGCCTCCAGGTTCCGGCCGACGATACGAACGAGGAAGAACGCAACGATGTTGGCGAGCACCACCGCGACCAGGCCGCCCGCCGAGGCGCTGCCGACGTCGTACTGGATCAGCGCCTGCGAGTAGATCAGGAAGGCGATGTTGGTGGTCTGCAGGCCGGGGCCGCCGCCGGTGGTGACGAAGATCTCGGCGAACACCGTGAGCAGGAAGATGGTCTCGATCAGGATCACCACCGTGATCGGACGCGCCAGGTGCGGCAGCGTGATGTAGACGAAGGTCGAGATCGCGCTCGCGCCGTCCATCTCGGCGGCCTCCTTCTGTTCCTCGTCGAGCGATTGCAGCGCGGTCAAGAGGATCAGGGTCGCGAACGGCAGCCACTGCCAGGAGACGATCAGGATCACCGAGAACAGCGGTGCATCGTTGAACCAGTCGATCGCGGGCAGGCCGAACAGATGGGCGATCCAGGCGAACAGGCCAGACACCGGATGCATCAGGAGATTCTTCCAGACCAGCGCGCTCACCGTCGGCATCACGAAGAACGGCGCGATCACCATCAGCCGGACGATCGAGAGCCCGACCACCTGCTGGTCCAGCAACAGCGCCAGCGGCACGCCGAGGATGATCGTGATCGCGAGCACCGAGCCGACCAGCACCAGCGTGTTCTGCAGCGAGGCGAGGAAGGCCGGATCGGTCAGGAAGTAGCGGAAATTCTCCAGCCCGACGAAGGATTCGGAGCCGGGATCGAGCAGATTGTAATGCAGGGTCGCGAAATAGATCGTGAGCGCCAGCGGCACGATCATCCAGATGAACAGCAGTGCCACGGCGGGCGTGAGCAACGTGCGTGCGAGCAGTTGGGTCTGCTGGGTCGCCATCCCCGCCTCCTTCTCTAGAAAGGGGCGACCATCCCGCTGCGGGACAGGATGGTCGCAAGTAGTCCAGCTCGGGAGGTTTGAGCCGGTCGGGCGGCCAAGGCGCGTGCTGCGCCCTGGCTTTGTCCGGGCGTGGCTTATTTGATGTAGCCCGCGCGCTTCATCTCGCGCTCGGTTGCGGACTGCGCAGCCGAGAGCGCCGCATCGACTGACGTCGAGCCGGACAACGCGGCCGAGAACTGCTGGCCGACCTGGGTGCCGATGCCCTGGAATTCAGGGATCGCCGCATACTGCACGCCCACATACGGCACCGGCTTCACCGTCGGCTTGTTCGGATCGGCGGCATCGATCGAGGCCAGCGTCAGCTTGGCGAAGGGCGCGACCTTCAGATAGTCGGGGTTCTTGTACAGCGAGGTGCGCGTGCCGGGCGGCACGTTGGACCAGCCTTCCTTCGACGCGACGAGCTTGGTGTAGTCCTTGCTGGTCGCCCAGGCGATGAACTTCTCGGCCGCATCGACCTTCTTCGAGCCGGCGGGGATCGCGAGGCTCCATGCCCACAGCCAGTTGGCGTTCTTGCCGAGCCCGGTATTCGGGGCCAGTGCGAAGCCGACCTTGTCGGCAACCTTGGAATCCTTCGGGTTGGTCACCATGGACGCCGCCACCGTGGCATCGATCCACATCGCGCACTTGCCGGCGCTGAACAGCGCGAGGTTCTCGTTGAAGCCGTTGGACGAGGCACCCGGAGGTCCGGCCTGTTTCATCAGGTCGACATAGGTCGTGAGCGTCTTCTTCCATTCCGGCGAATTGAACTGCGGCTCCCACTTCTCGTCGAACCAGCGCGCGCCGAACGAGTTGGACATCGCGGTCAGGAACGCCATGTTCTCGCCCCAGCCGGCCTTGCCGCGCAGGCAGATGCCGTAGACGCCGCCGGCTTTATCGGTCAGCTTCTTGGCGGCATCGACCACGAAGTCCCAGGTCGGGCTTTCCGGCATCTTCAGGCCGGCCTTGTCGAACAGGTCGGTGCGGTACATCACCATCGAGCTCTCGCCGTAGAACGGTGCGGCATAGAGCTTGCCGTCGACCGAGACGGCATCCTTGATCTTCGGCAGCAGGTCGCCAACGTCATAGTCGGCGCCGAGCTTGTCGAGCGGCACCAGCCAGCTCTTCTTGGCCCAGATCGGCACCTCGTAGGTGCCGATGGTGAGCACGTCGAACTGACCGCCCTTGGTGGCGATGTCGGTGGTCACGCGCTGGCGCAGCACGTTCTCCTCGAGCGTCACCCATTTCACAGTGATGTCGGGGTTCTTCGCGGTGAATTCGCTGGTGAGCCCCTGCATGCGGATCATGTCGCTGTTGTTGACGGTCGCCACCGTCAGGGTGGTCTGGGCGATCGAGGGGGCAGAGATCAAAAGACTGGCCGCGCCCGCAACGGCGCAAAGGACGTTTTTCAAGGTGACCTCCCTTATGTCACGTTGAGCATATGCCCACGTGTTGAGCGTATGTTCATCCCGTCGTTAAAGTTTGTCAAGCACGCGGGTGCGCCGTCCCGCGCGATTGCGGGTTCCACTGCGCGTTGGAAGGGAAGGTTTTTGCGGAAGCGAACAGCACCGAGCGCCGTGATGTTCGGAGGGATCTGCCGGCAGACTCTCCGCACCTCTCCCGCTTGCGGGGGAGGTCGGATTGCATCGGAGATGCAATCCGGGTGGGGGGCTCTCTCAACAAATATGACTTGAGGATGGACCCCCACCCCAACCCTCCCCCGCAAGCGGGAGAGGGAGCGCAGCCGACTCGTGGCGACTATCGATCCAGCACAGCGCGCGCGGTCGCCTCATCCGTGATCAGGCCGTTGATCACCCGGCCCGCCAGCGCGGCCTTGATCGACGGCACCTTGGCGGCGCCGACGGCGGCCGCGATCGTGGTCGATACCGCCGGGATCTGCGGCGGAATGCTGGTCAGGCGCTTGTTGGTGCCACCCTTGATCAGGCGGCCCTTGGCATCATAGGCCCAGCCGGTCACCTCACCGACCGCGCCGAGCCGCATCATCTCCAACAATTCTTCACGGGTGACGAAGCCATCGACATGGACCTGGGCCTTCTGGTCCATCTGGCCGATGCCGATCAGCCGCAGATCGGCCTTGGCGGCCACCGCCCTCACCCGCGCGATCGGGTCGATGCGGACCATGCGGTTGCGCTCGTCCTCGCTCGACATCAGGAACGGCAGCGGCATCGGGTAATGCCGCGCGCCGGTGCGATCGGCCAGCCGTCCCACTGTGTCGTAGAAGCTCGCCGAGCCGTCGGCGGAGATGTTGCCGACCAGCGAGACGATCTGGTGATCGGGCCGTTCAATCGGCGAGACCCGTTCGACCGCGGCGCGCACCGCGCGGCCGGTGCCGAGCGCAACGATCACGGGCGTCTCCGAGCGCAGCGTCATTTCCAGCAGATTGGCGCTGCGCTCGGCGATCCCGGCATTGGACAGCGGCGCAGCCGGATCCGACGGCACCACGTCGCAATGCACCAGGTCGAACCGCGCCTTCAGCCGCGAGGCCAGCTCCATGCAGGCCGCAATCGGGTGCTCGAGGCGAAACGTGATCAGCCGCTCCGCAAGACACAGCGAGACCAGGCGCTGCGCCGAGGCGCGCGACACTTGCAGCATTTTTGCAATCTCGTCCTGGGTGTGGCCGGCGATGAAATACAGCCAGCCGGCGCGCGCCGCATCGTCGAGGCGAGACTTTTCGTTGTCGGGCGCAGCCATCGTGCTGTGTCAGCCTTCCATCCAGAAATCATTCATCGCGGCGAAGATTCGATCCGCCCCCGCCTGCCGCAGCAGAGCACTGCCGTCCGCCAGCCGATAGTGGGCGCCGCCGACAAATCCCCACACTTTCATGCCCGCGGCCTTTGCGGCGGTTACCCCGCTGACACTGTCCTCGACCACAAGCGTGCGGCGCGGCTCGGCCCGCATAGCGCCGGCCGCATGCAGGAACAGATCCGGCGCCGGCTTGCCGTGCTTGACCATCTGCGAGGTGTAGAGACGCGGCCCGAAGCTCGACGCAAGACCGGTCAGCTCCAGCGAAAACTTCACCCGATCGAGGTCACTCGATGAGGCGACGCAATACGGCAGATGCAATTCCCCAAGCACCGCCGCGATGCCGGCGATCGGCTTGAGTTGAGATTGGAAGGTCTCGCGGACCTGCACCGCCAGATCGGGCAGGAAAGTCGCCGGCAGCGGCCTTCCCACGTCCCGGCAATACTCGACCAGGGCCGCGGTGCTGCGGCCAAGAAAAAGTTCGAGCGCCCGCTCAGTGCTCATCTCGATGCCGGCCCGGAGCATCGCCTCGGCGAGGCAGCGGCAGCTCAATTCCTCGCTGTCGACGAGCACGCCGTCGCAGTCGAAGATGACCAGATCGGTCTCGGGAAGCCGCGGATCCATCCCGGCATGAGATCATATGCTCACGCCATGAGCAATAGATCACAATTTCGCGCGGAATGCCGCGCCTCAAATGGTCGCGGTGCACCGCCAAGGATGCTGTGCGACAAGGCGAAATGCCGCATGACACACCTCTGATCGCGACCGTCGTCGCGGGCCTCGGCCTCGCCTTCGTCTTCGGAACCATCGCCCAGCGCTTTCGGGTTCCGCCACTGGTCGGTTATCTGCTCGCGGGCGTCGCCGTGGGTCCGTTCACGCCCGGCTTCGTGGCCGACCAGGCGCTCGCCACCGAACTCGCCGAGCTCGGTATCATCCTGCTGATGTTCGGCGTCGGCCTGCATTTCTCGCTGAACGATCTGCTGTCGGTGCGCAAGATCGCGGTGCCCGGCGCGGTCGCGCAGATTGCAGTCGCGACGCTGATGGGCCTCGGCCTCACATTGCTGATGGGCTGGACCGTCGGCGCGGGTCTGGTGTTCGGACTGGCATTATCCGTCGCAAGTACCGTCGTCTTGTTGCGCGCGCTGCAAGAGCGTCGCCTGATGGACACCGAGCGCGGCAAGATCGCGGTCGGCTGGCTGATCGTCGAAGACCTCGCCATGGTGCTCGCACTGGTGCTGTTTCCGGCGGTGGCAAGCTTCCAGGGCGGCGGCGATGGCGCAGCGCTCGTCTCCGATCCGCTCGCCACCCGCTTCGGCCTCGGGTTGACCGGCGTGCTGGTGCTGACGCTGATCAAGATCGCTGTGTTCATCGCGCTGATGCTGGTGGTCGGACGCCGGCTGATCCCTTGGGTGCTGCACTACATCGCGCATACCGGCTCGCGTGAGCTGTTCCGGCTGACCGTGCTTGCGATCGCACTCTGCATCGCGTTCGGCGCCACCAAGCTGTTCGGGGTTTCGCTGGCGCTCGGCGCCTTCTTCGCCGGGATGATGCTGCGGGAATCGCCGCTCAGCCAGCGCGCGGCCCAGGAGACCCTGCCGCTGCGCGACGCCTTCGCGGTGCTGTTCTTCGTCTCCGTCGGCATGCTGTTCGATCCGCTCAGCGTGGTGCGCGAGCCCTGGCCGTTCGCAGCTACTCTGTTCGTCATCGTGGTCGGCAAGTCGCTCGCCGCGCTCTTGATCGTCGCGCTGTTCCGGCATCCGATGGCGACCGCCCTGATGATCTCGGCGAGCCTCGCCCAGATCGGCGAATTCTCCTTCATCCTGGCCGAGCTCGGCGTTGCGCTCAATCTGCTGCCGAAAGCCGGCCGCGACCTGATCCTGGCCGGCGCGATCTTCTCGATCATGCTCAACCCGCTGGTATTCGCGGTGGTTGACTGGCTGACATCGCGGCTCGACAAGCCGCAGGCCGCTTCGCCGACTGCGGCGACATCAGAGCCGATCCCGGTCACGGCCCTGCAGGATCACACCATCCTGGTCGGCTACGGCCGGGTCGGCAGCATCGTCGGCGACGCTCTGCATCAGCGCAACGCGCCGTTCCTTGCGGTCGAGGCGTCCGACGACATGGTCGCAAAGCTCAAGCAGCGCGGCATCGAAGCCCTGATGGGCAACGCCGCGCGCGCCAGCGTGCTGCGTGCAACCAATCCGACCGGCGCGCGATCGCTGGTCATCGCCATTCCCGAAGCATTCGAGGCCGGACAGATCGTCGAGCAGGCCCGCGCCGCGAACGCCGACATCCAGATCATCGCGCGCGCGCATTCCGATGCCGAGGTCGATCATCTGAAGGGGCTCGGGGCCGACATCGTGATCATGGGCGAGCGCGAGATCGCCCGTGGCATGATCGAGGAGCTCGACCGGCGACACGCAGCCGTGGCCACGCAACATGCGCCGGCCGCCAGGGAAGATTCCGCAGCCTGAGGTGACGCCGCGCACCGGCCAGATGCGGCGACGCCCGCGCCTTGCGATCACGCGATAGAAGGAGACAGGATATGGCGTTCAAGAGCCCGCACGTTTCGCTGGTGTCGTTCTTGATCGAGATCGGCGCCGAGGCCACGACCAATGTGATGCAGATCGAGACCGATTTGCATCTGAACACCCGTCATCCGAGCTACGACGCCGCCGCAATCGAGCGGCTGGTGCGCGATGCGCAGACCTATCTCGCAGGGAATACCGACCAGGTCACGCAAATCCGGCTGGTTTCCACCCGCAGCGGCCAGACCTGAGTGACTCTTTGTTTGAGCATGATCTCCGCGCAAACGCTTCGCGTTTGTCGCGAGGGAAAACCGGCTCCCACTTTTCCGGATCATGCTCTAGCCGCCGAGGAATGCCGGCGGGGGGGGGGCCAGATCTTCCTGCACGATGATATTGGCGGC
>NZ_LGHK01000405.1 GCF_001908235.1 Bradyrhizobium sp. NAS96.2 | reverse complement strand
GGTAGGCCACTATCCTACCATCGARAKTCCATGGCTCAACTCTCAACTTGGAGTGGGCAAGCMAGCACAATGCAACCCACTAGGTCAGCTCAGCAAGCTAAAGCCTTGTCCAGTCACCCTGCCTTGGCCTCACGTTGAATACATCAGTGATAGCGCGCGTGCGGCCCAGAACATCTAAGGGCATCACAGACCTCGCCTTGGCRAGATCTGTGTGACACCCAGGCAGGCGTGCCCTCAACCTAATGGCTTCAGGCGCAACTTGCGTTCAAAGACTCGATGGTTCACGGGATTCTGCAATTCACACCAAGTATCGCATTTCGCTACGTTCTTCATCGCCTTGGATCTCAGTGGATCGTGGCAGCAAGGCCACTCTGCCRCTTACAATACCCTGTCGCGTATTTAAGTCGTCTGCAAAGGATTCTACCCGTCGTTCGATAGGAATTGCGCTTCAAGGCGTCTCGCAAGGATGATTCTCCTTACAAGGTTCACCAACGACACGTGCCTCTGGGGGGCCGAGGCCCCCTACTGCTGGTCGGCAAACAAACAACGGGCGCACGCATCGCTTCTAGCCCGGATTCTCGCCTTGGCCCCGAAGGGAGTCCTTCCAGA
>NZ_LGHK01000404.1 GCF_001908235.1 Bradyrhizobium sp. NAS96.2 | reverse complement strand
TGGTAAGCAATGCTCGAATTCGCATCCCGGCAAACCATCGCCTTCGAGTACAGCGCAACACCAGCTGACGGGATGCTGTAAGCGACGATGTCGATCGCCGGCGGATGCGGATAGATCGTCGAATAGAAAACCTTGCCGCTGCCAAAAACGGTGCTCGGAAACAGGCCGACCTCGAGCGGCCGCCCCTGGTTCAAACGCGAATCCAGCGACAAATATCTGTAGTCGACGGCCGGCGGATTCTCGGCGTCATAGCCCGGCTTTGAGACCGTGACGCGATCTGCCGCGATATAGATGCGCTTGGTCACGAGTCGGAAATCGTGATGGTACCAGCGGTCAGGTTGATGACCATCAGGCCGGACGAGCTCTGAATCACGCCCGCCGTCAGAGTGCCGACGTTGGCCGTGATCGCGCTCAGCACCCCGATATTCATCATGCGCGCCGTCAGGACGCCGTCGAGATACATGTTTGCCGTGATGCCGATCGAGGCGACGCCGCCGATCGTCCCAACGGTAAACACGGCTTTCGGCACGTTGCCGTTATAGCCCGGCAGCTGGATCTGGAACTTGTCGGCGACGACCGTGAACGCCGACACCCCAGATCCGCCATTGACCAGCTGAATTCCGCTTACATAGCCGTTGACGTTGAGCGTCAGCGACCAGGCCGCGGCGGCATATCCGTTGAGCTGCGCGATCGCCGTCGACTGCTGAGTGATCGACGCATTGACGTCGCCGAACTCGGCTGTAACCGACGTGCTGAGATCCGCGACGGCCTGCTGCGCATTGACGGCGACGGTCTGGACCGTGGCGATCTGCGCAAACGCCGCGCCGACGCGGGCGGACATTTCCGACCGGATGGACTTCATATCGAGCCAGTTACGCGCGTCCTGGTTGGCGACGCCCGCCGCGATCGTCTGCAGCGCAGTATTGAGCTCGTCGTTATTTTGATCGGCGACCTCGGTCACCTGTTTTTTCAGGGCCGCATTGAACGACTCGAGCGTGACTATCCCCGGCGAGAGCTTGACCGTCGGCGCCTCGAGGTCCACCGTCGAATAGGCGCCGCGCATGGTCGCATTGACCGCCTGGACGCGCAGGCGCACGGCGGCCAGGCTGACGACCGTATCGAATTGGTTTTCGGCAGCCTCATAGACCTGCGTCCAATTCTTGCCCTCGTCATAGGAGACGCCGGCGACGTAGTAGATCGCGCCCGCGGTCGGAAACCAGCTGGCGAACAGCCGCGGCTCGGCCGTGCCCTGGCTGATGTAGGCATTGAGGCCGAACACCAGCGGGACCTTGTCATTTGACGGATACTGCGCGCTAGGCAGCACCGGCGGGTTGCCGAGATCCGTCGCATGAACCCGCTGGTCATCAACCACCATGTTGACCGTGAACTTGTCGCCGCTCGGCGAGCCGTCCAGGACAACGCACA
>NZ_LGHK01000403.1 GCF_001908235.1 Bradyrhizobium sp. NAS96.2 | reverse complement strand
CTCGGCAAGCTCGGCCATGAAGTGAAGCTGATAGCGCCGCAGCTGGTGAAGCCTTATGTGACGCGCAACAAGAATGACGGGCGGGACGCGGACGGGCTGTGCGAAGCGATGAGCCGGCCGCGGATGCGGTTTGTGGCGGTGAAGAGCGCCGAGCAGCAGGCGGCGCTGATGCTGGCAGGTGTCCGCGATGGGCTGATTGCCCGCCGCACCCAGCTCAGCAATGCGATCCGCGGCTACGCGGCGGAGTTTGGCCTGATCGCGCCCAAGGGTCTGGACAAGATCGAGCCGCTGCTGGCACGGATCGCGCAGGACGAGAGCCTTCCGGTCATGGCGCGCGAGCTGTTCGCCGTGCAGGGCCGCGACTATGCGCAATTGCAGGGTGAGCTGAAGGCGATCGAGGCCAAGCTGCTGGTCTGGCACCGGGCGAATGCCACAAGTCGTCGCCTGGCGCAGATCCCCTCGGTGGGTCCGATCATTGCGACGGCGCTGGTGATGAAGACCCCCGATCCGACTGCGTTCCGCTCCGGCCGGCGGTTCGCGGCCTGGCTCGGCCTGACGCCTAAAGATCATTCCACCGCGGGCAAGACCAGGCTTGGCAAGATCACCCGTGCCGGCGACGAGACCCTGCGTCGGCTGCTGGTGGCAGGGGCGACCGCGGTGATCCGGCAGGCAAGGCTCGGGCGCGGTCAGCCCTCGCGTTGGCTCGTCGCGTTGCTCAAGCGCAAGCCGCCGAAGCTGGCGGCCGTGGCGCTCGCCAACAAGGTGGCCCGCATCGCCTGGAAGCTGATGGTGACCGGCGAGAACTACGATGCCGCACGGATCAACGCCACACCGGCAACTGTCAC